>JADMJS010000670.1 GCA_018780435.1 Myxococcales bacterium | reverse complement strand
TCTACCCGGCCGCGACCGAGATCTACGACACCAAAGACACCGACTGCGACGGGACGGTCGATGAGGGGCTGGTCCCCGCGGGCGCGCTGATCATCACCGAGCTGATGGCCGATCCCAAAGCCGTCGACGACTCACTCGGCGAATACATCGAGGTCACGAACGTGAGCGGCCTGCCCGTGAACCTCGCGAGCTTCACTTTCGCCGATCTCGGCACCCCGAAAGACCAATTTACGGTCTCGGTCAGCCCGCCGCTGGTCATTCAGGCGGGCGGTCGCGCCGTGCTCTGCCGCAACGCCAATGGCGGCTCCAACGGCGGTATCCCATGCGACGCCGACTACGAGAACTTCCAGCTCGCCAACACCTCCGACGAGCTCGTCTTGACGCTGGCCGGCGTCGAGATCGATCGCGTCGCCTACCCGGTCTCGGGCTGGCCGTCCTCCATCCCCGGCGCCGCCTGGCAGCTCGACCCGGCGCAGTACTCACGGCTCGGCAACGATACGGGCGGCAACTGGTGCAACACGCCACTCCAGACCCTGACGAGTGGCGGCGATCGCGGAAGCCCGGGCCTGCCGAACCCCTCGTGCAGCGGCAAACCGGCCGTGACCAACGTGTCGCCGAACACCGGCGTCGACAACGGCGGCGAGGTCGTCACCGTGACGGGCAGCGGCTTTACCGGCGCCACGGCCGTCACCTTCGGGTCGAGCCCGTGCGCCGCCTATCAGATCGTGTCGGACAGCGAGATCAAGTGCACGACCCCGGCCGGGAAGGCAGGGGACGTCACCGTCACCGTCACCAAGGGGGCTCTCAGTGGCGCACTTGCGCTCGCATACCGTTACACAGGCGAAGCCGTTACGGGCGTAGATTGGTGCGCGATCCAATGGCCTCCAGCGGTCACGATCAAAGGCGGCGACGCGACCACGCTGCTCTACGGCCGCGCCCACGCCACGACCCTCCCCACGAGCGGCCAGCCCGCCACCGTCACGGGTCAGGTCGGCTACGGTCCGCTCGGCTCCGACCCGCGCAACGACGCCGGCTGGCTCTGGGTAAACGCCATCTGGAGCAAAGATGTCGACGTCGTAAACGACGAATACCACCAGACCCTCACGGTCGACGTCCTCGGCACCTTCGCCTACGCGTGGCGCTTCACGGGGGATGGCGGCTTCAACTATCTGTACTGCGACCTCCCCGACGGCACCTCTAACGGCTTCCAGCTCGGCGAGCTCGGCGAGCTCACCGTCTTCTGAGGCCTCTCCACCTTTACTCTGTCTTTGCTTCGTGAAGTTGGATCGATATCCCCCTCCGCCGCGTTGAAGGGGAGCCGGAACGTCCCAGCCGAGTCGTTCCGGTCTCAGGAGAGGTCCATGCGTTCCGTCCGCATCGTATTGCTCGTGGCTGCCATCGCCCTTGGGGCCGTGTGGACCCTTCGTCCCAGCGACGGTGAGGCGCAGCCGATCGAGGCCGCGTCGCCGGACCCGGCGCCCCCGAAGAAGCCGAAGCCGAAGCCCGTCCTCTCCGGCGTCGTCGAACGCGAGCTCCTCGGGCGGCGAGTCGGGATCCCGGGCGCGCTCGTGCGCCTTCAGTGTTTGCCCGAAGACGGCGGCGACGCGCTCGATGCCGACTTCGACGGCGCCCCCGAGCTGCGTGCATTGACGGGCCGCGACGGCCGCTTCGCCTTCCGCCAGCGAGTCTCTGGGCGCTGCCTCGTGCGTGCGGGCGCCCCGAAGTTCACGGCCGGCACCCCGGATGGGGAGGCCACAGCGCGTGTTCGCCTCCCCGTACGCGCCGCCGGGGACGTCTCCTCCGAACCCGAGCAGGTCGCCTTCCGGCTCTACGCGCGCTCGACCGTCAGCGGCGTCGTGATCCGGCGCGGTGCGGGCGTGGAAGGCGCTCGCCTCTCTCTCGTCGTGCAAGAGACGCCGGGGAGCGCCTCGCCCTTCGGAATCGAAGTCGACGTCGTGACTGACGACGAAGGGCGCTTCACGGTGGACGGTGTGCCTCCCGGCGTCGTGCGCGTATTGGCCGAACACGACGAGTACGGTACCGCCGAGAGCGACGAGCTCACCATCGCGGAAGGGGCCGCCCCCGACGTGGTCGAGCTCGACCTCACGGCGGTCGGCACGGTCTACGGCATCGTCCGCGACACCGCGGGCATGTCTATTGCCGGTGCCGAAGTGCGCATCGTCGACCTTGAGTCCGATGAAGCGCGGGTCGCCGTCACGGACGCCACCGGGGCCTACCGGCTCGACGGCGCCGTCGCGGGCCTCATCCAAGTCTGCCCTTCGGCGCACCGCTACGAGGCCGCCGACTGCCGTGAGCTGACCCTCCTCGCGGACACCGAGCAGGCCGTGGACGCCATCCTCGTCCCGCGACAAGGGCTCTGGGGCCGCGTGGTGGGACCGTCGGGCGAGTCCGTCGCGGGCGCTTATGTCACCGCCGTATCGCCCGAAACCGGCGTGACCTTCTTCGGCCCCGAGACCGACGAACAAGGCCGCTTCTTCATCGATGTGCCCGCTGACCACCTGACCGAGGTGCCCGGCGGCCTCACGTTCACGGCGCGTCACCCCGAGTTCCTGGCGTCGCCCTCGCTCGAGGTCCTAAAGGACGCGCTCGCGGGCGAACACGTATTGCGGCTCGGCGCGGGTGGGCGTGTTGCGGGTCGCGTTCTCGACGGCAAGGGCGTCCCGCTTGAGCTGGCCGTCTTCGAGCTTCGCGTCGACCATCGCGGGGAGCAGGGTCTGGAGTACTTGGATCCACGCACCGTGACCCTCGCCCCCGGTGGTCACTTCGACTTCGGGGGCCTCCCCGCCGGCACCTACCGCGGCCTCGTGCGCCACCCGACGTCGACGACCTCGCGTCCAATTGAGCTCCGACGATTCACCGTGTCGCTTGGCCGCCCAGCCCAGCTCGGCACCCTCCGCTTCGAGCCGGAAGGCACGCTCGTCGGGCGCGTCGTGGACAGCCAGGGGCAGCCGCTCCAGAACGCCCGTATCGCCATGGCGCTCGGGCCCGACACGTCTACCGACCTCGACGGACGCTTCCGCCTCGACGGGGTCGTGACTGGGGCCGCCATCACAGTCGAAGCAGAAGGTTACAAGCGCCGCCTCATCTCGAAGATCGCCATCTCCGTCGGACGGGAGCGCGACCTTGGTACCGTCAAGCTGAAAGCGCTCGACGGGAACGGCAGCGCCGAATACAGCGGCATTGGCTCGGGGGTGAGCTCAGCCGAGAACGGCGGCGTGCTCTTACACGACGTCTTCCCCGACTCCCCGGCCGCCCGAGCCGGCATCGCCTCGGGCTCGATCGTCGTCGCCGTCGACGGCCAAGACGTGACCGACCTCTCCGTCGAACGCGCCATCGAGCTGATGCTCGGCCCGGCCGGCACCGCCGTGGACCTCCAGATCATCCCGCCCGACGGTGGAGAGCCCCGCACCGTGCGTGTCATGAGAGCCGACGTCGTCGCGCCCTGAGTTGACGATCCCGGGTCTGCCAAGCAGAGTGTCGCCGCGTGAAGGTGAGCCTCATCATCGCTGCCCACAACGAAGTCGCGACTATCGCCGACGTCGTCACCCGCGGCCGTGCCGCCCTCGGCGACGAGTGCCTCGAAGTCATCGTCGTCGATGACGGCTCCAAAGACGGCACGGGCGCCGCTGCCACCTCCGCTGGGGCGCACGTCTACCGCCTCTCGCCGAACCAGGGCAAAGGCCGCGCCCTCCGCACGGGAATCAATGCCTCGCGCGGCGACTGGCTGGTCTTCATCGACGCCGATGGCCAGGACGACCCCGCCGAGATCCCCGCGCTACTGGACGCCGTGCGCTCCCACCCCGACGTCGCGCTGGTCAATGGGTCGCGTTTCATCGGCAAGCTTGAGTCGGGCGCCATCAGCCCGCCGAATCTCGTCGGAAACCTCGCGTTCACGGGCCTCTTCGACCTCCTCTACGGCGCCAGGATCACCGACACGCAAGCCGGTTTCCGAGCGGTCCGTGGCGACGTAGCGCGGTCCCTCGTCCTCGAGAGCACCGAGTACGAGATCGAGACGGAGATGCTCGCCAAGATCCTCGGGCAGCGCCTCCGCGTCCTCGAAGTCCCGGTGACCCGCCGCGCACGCGCCGCCGGAACGACCGACTTCCGCCGCGTCCGCAACGGCCTCCGCATCCTCGCGACTATCCTCCGGCGCGGGCGCCCGCCGTGACCGCGCCTTCGGGCACCTCGCCATCACCGACGCGCCTCGTGTTGGCGCTCACCCTCATCGCCACCGCGGCGACCTTCGTCTTCGGCCTCTTCCGCTTTGACGGCCCGGCCCGCGGCTACTGGGACACCTACATCACTGCGCCGGCCATGTTCATGAACCAGG
>JADMJS010000365.1 GCA_018780435.1 Myxococcales bacterium | reverse complement strand
CTACTTGGATGGAACCTACCTCCACTGGCTTGAAATCCCCTCGTGACGCACAAGCAGCGCCCTCCTAGCCCTTCTTCGCCCGACGAAGGTCGTAGCGTCCCTGAAGGTGACGGTGGACATCGCCGGACTCCGCATCGACGAGCCAGCGCATCGCCAGCTTCTCCGGCACGGTGATGCGCGGCGCCGTCGCCGCCGTCCCGAAGACCCAGTCCCAGAGCGGCGACGTGACCCCGTGGTTTTTAGACGGGTCATGAAAGTGGTGGAAGAAGTGGTGACGCCGCGCCCACCGCCCGTAGGGCCCGACGCCCTCGGCGGTGTGCAGCCGCCGGTGCAGCCACTCGTAGACCAGATAGAAGCTGACGAAGCTCGCGCTGTAGGCGAGGCCATTACCGAGTCCGAGCAGGCTCATGGAGAGCGGGGTCATCAGCGCGAGGACCACGGCGGCGGCGCTGGCCTTCTTCCACGTCGCGGCGAAGTAGTCGCCCTTGCTGTGGTGGGCCGTGTGCTCGATGCCGAATGGCGAGCGTCGCACGAGGGCCCGGTGATGGCCGAAGAAGCGGTGCAGTAGATATTCGAGCAGGGTCCAGGTGAGGATCCCGGAGACCAGTGCGACGAGGAGGCTGAGTGGGCTCGCGGACATCGTGGAACCTCGTCGGGGGCGATACGGACACGGCACTGTGGCGGAAAGTTCGCACTTTTTCCAGGGCGTCTCGGGCGGCTACGCAGAAAGGTCATGATCTCGCGGAGGTGGAGTTTCCCACGTCTCTCCACAGCGCTTGACTAGCGCAGTGTGTTTTAGAAACAGAGGGTTGAACGAATTTATCCACAACGCTGCCTCAGCCTGTGGGAAACCCGTATGGGCCCCGCGAGCAATCCCGTGGCGTGTGCCTTGCATCGCCCACGGGACGGTCTGTGGCGATCCGCCCAGCCGCCCTTTTCCCCTTGGACCTCGGAGCCGTCATGGACTACCTGAGACCCACCTTCTCTCGCACGAGACCCTGGCCCGACTGTCCGTTCGAAGTCCTGCGTGGCGTCACGTCCGCAGAGAAAGAGCGCTCTTTCGAGGGGAGACACGCGTTCTGTGTCGTCATGGACGGCTCGGCCGAGGTCGAATCGCACGGGCGACGCTTCAGCTTGAACGCCGGTGAGGCCGCCGCCCTGGGCCCAGCGGGTACGCATTTTTCGCGCACCCTGACGCCGACCTGTGACTTCGTTGTCGTACTGGTGGGCGCGTTCGCCGTCGAGAAGGCGCGACGACGACTGGACTTGCCTCGAGACTTGCTCCTGAAGACCCGTCATGTCACCGAACGGACCGCGGTTCGCACGATCCTCGAGCTCGCCGACGCGATCGACGACATCGTGGACGAAGCCGTCATGGACGATCGCCTCGACGAGTGCCTCGCCGTCCTCGCCACCTTGCCCGACCGAGCGCCGCTGCGCGACGCGGCGACGTGCGTGAACGACGCGGACCTCTTCCTACGGACGACGCGCGCTCAAGTGTCACTCGACGAGCTCGTCGAGCTCGTCGATGTCGACCGCCTCACGTTGATTCGCTGCTTCGTCGAAGAGGTGGGCGCGACGCCGCTCACGTACCACCAGCGCGTCCGGCTCGAAATGGCGCGACGCCTCCTCGACGATGGGGTCGCCATCGGGCAGGTGGCGACGCTCACCGGCTTCAGAACGGCCGGGGAGTTCACCCGTCAATTCCGTCGTGAGTATGGGTTCACAGCGGCGCGCTACGCAGCTCAGGCCGACACCGCTGCGCCCGCGTTGCCTCGCCGACGGGCCGCGCTGGCGTAGCTCAGGACGCCAAGGGCTCGGAAGGAATTAAGTGGGAGGTTGAACTCGTTTCCGACCGAGCCCTAGGCGGCGCCCTTCCCCGAGAGCATCACGAAGACGGTCCGCCAGAGGACGTAGAGCTCCATTCTGAGGTAGGACCCCAGCGCGTAGCAGTGCGCGAGGTAGACGAGGTCGTGCATGACCTTCTCCTTCACGCTGTCGACGCTCGTGTCCGACGCGACGTGGACCTGCGCCCAGCCCGTGATGCCGGGCTTGAGCTGCGCGATTCGGTCGGAGTAGCCCGGCACCTGCTCCTCGAGCATACGGGTGAAGAAGGGGCGCTCAGGGCGCGGTCCGACGATGCTCATGTCGCCGATGAGCACGTTGATGAACTGTGGGAGCTCGTCGAGTCGGTACTTCCGGATGAACTGGCCGACCTTGGTGACCCGACCGGCGTTCGGGCTCGATGCCGCCCAGACGGGACCGGTCTTGGCTTCCGCGTTCATGACCATGCTGCGGAACTTGAACATGCGGAAGGGGCGCGGGCGCCCGCTGTCGCCGGGGCGCTCGCGTTCTTGGATGTAGAAGACGTTGCCGGGGCTGTCGAGCTTGATCCAGAGGCCCACCACGAACATCACCGGCGCGAAGGCGATGAGCGCGACGGTCGCGCCCAGGATGTCGACGAGGCGTTTGGCGACGCGCACGTGCGTCGGGATTGGCGCCGGACGGTCGAGCGCGAGCACCTCGTTCTCGGCGGCCCGCTTCCAGATCCCATTCCCCTGACCGAAGGAGAAGCGGAGCGCGCCATGGAAATAGGCGACCTGAGCCAGGGCGGCGAAGCGTATGAGCTGGACGGGCCGAAGAGCGCCGGGGGTTGTGCCGTCGAGGAAGATGGCCGTCGCGGCGACCGCGGCGCCTCCCGCTGCGGCGACGCCGGGCCACACCCACGCGTCTGATAGGGCGGCGGCAACACCGAGCGTGATGACGCCTGCGAGTAGAAACCACGGGCCAAGGGTGCGGGTGAGCTTGCGGAGGAAGGGCAGGGCGACCCGAGGACGGGCGAGGGAGAAGGCCGAGGCGTATCGGGCCATCATCTGCCAGTTCCCGTACGCGATTCGGACCCAACGACGGTACTGGGTCGTCGTCGACTCGGTCGGGGTCTCCGAGACGACGGCGTCGTGGACGTACGCGACGCGGTGGCCGGAGAGCCGCGCGGTGAGGGGGATGACGAAGTCGTCGTTGATGGTGTCCTTGGGTGGGAGGGCCACCACGTCTCGGCGGATGAGGTAGCCGGCGCCGGACGCGCCGAGCAGCATGTCGCGCTCAGCCTCAGCCCGTCGGAGGCGCGCTTCGAAGCCCCAGTAGGCCGCTTCTGCTTGAGGGTTTGGGCTGTCGTCGTCTTCCGGATTGCCGGGGCGTACTTCGTAACGTGCCACCGCGACCGCCACGCTGGGCGCGTCGAGCGCCGCCACGAGCCGCTTCAGGCAGTCCGGCTGGAGGCGTGCGGAGGCGTCCGTGAAGAGGACGAGGTCCGTGTCCGATGCGGCAACGAGGCGCTCGACGGCGGTGGCCTTGCCCGACCGAACGTCGTTACGGAGGAGGGTGACGCCGCGGTGGCTGAAACCCTCGGCGATGGCGTCGGTGCCGTCCGTAGAGCCGTCGGAACAGACCAGGATCTTCAATCGATCCGTTGGGTAATCCAGGTTGAGGGTGTTGTTGAGCTTGCCGCGTAGGGTTCGGGCTTCGTTGTGCGCAGGGATGAGTACGGCCACGGACGGTTGGACGCCTTTGACGGTCAGCAGGGGCGCTGAGGCGTTCTCGGCAGGAGCGATCTCCACCATCGTCGGCTCGAAGAGACGAACGAGGAATGGATATATAACGTATGGAAAGACGAACAGCACCCCAAGGAGGCCGAGCGTCACCAAGACCCAAGTCATGACGCATCTCCGAGCACCTGGTCGTAGAGCGCCAGGGTACGTTCAGCCCACCGAGTGGGACCGAAGCGAAGGGCCGTGGCCCCCGCAGCGCCCATCGACGCGGCTGCGAATCGGTCGCGGGCCTCGGCGAAGTCGTGAAGGGCGTCGGCGAGCGCCTTCGAGTCACCCGGCGCGACCAAAAGCCCGGTAACGCCGTGTTCGACCACCTCGGGGATCCCGCCGACCCGCGAGGCGATGACGGGGCGGCCCTGGACGAGCGCTTCGAGGACCGAAATGGGCAGGCCCTCGCGTCGGGACGGGAGCACCATCGCGTCGGCGGACTGGACATAAGGTCCGGGGTCACTCGCCCAACCGACGAAGCGGACCCGACCTTGGAGCGAGGCAGCCTGGGCTTCAAGGGCGCTTCGTGCCGGGCCGTCGCCGACGATCACGAGCGAGACCCGGGCGAGCCGAGGGTCACTCAGTGCATCGAGCAAGACATCGACGCCCTTCTCCGGGACGAGCCGCGCCGTCACCACGAGGCGCACGGTGGAGGACGCCGGCGGTGGGGCGACCTCACTGACGCCGCCAACGGGGTTGTCGATCACGGCGACGCGGGGGACCCCATCGGCGGTGAGCGCCAAACCGACCGCGCTGGACACCGCCACGACGGCCTGGGTGCGCCGGTAGGCGAGCCGCGCGATCGACTCGTACGCGCGGACCGCCGGAGTCGTCCGGGTGTCACCGTGGTGCGTGGCCACGATGGCCGGTTGTCGCCGTGCCCCCGCGACGGCGAGCGCTGTGTAGGCCAGGGCCTTGTACCCGTGGGTGTGAACGACGTCCCAGTGCCCTCCGGTAGTGCACTCGCGTAGCTTCGCAACCAGGGTCGGGTCGATGCGCCCGTGGCAGGGGAGCCTCCGGACGTCGCCGATCTGCGCTTGCAAGGCGGCGTCGACGAAGAGCTCACCCAGCGACGTGTCGCGCGCGTCGATGAATGCACCGAGGCCCACGTGCGCGACCTGCTGGAGCGCAGGGAGCCCGGTGAGGATGACCCGTTCGGCGCCCGCGATACGTCCGGGGGCGATGAGATGAAGGACCCGCAATCAACCTCGGGGTGCTGTCGTCACCACGCCGTGCCGTGGTGAGTGGGGTGTTCGTGAGCCGATCCGTCTGGTTCGGACTCTAGGGCAGTCTAGGTTGTGCTCAGCGACGAGCGATCACCTCGTGAGGAGACCATCCCAACATCGCCCATATCGGGAGAGCATCGCGTCGCTGGAGTAGTTTGACTCGACCACGCGCCGCGCCGAAGCCCCGATTTGCACTCGCTCGCTTCGTTCAACATATCTGGAGATCTGCTGGGCCAGCGCGTCTGGGGATCGCGGCGGTACGACGGTGCCGCCGCCGAGGGCCAGAACGGCCGGCATCTCGCCCACCGCGCTCGCGACGACGGGTAATCCGTGGCCCATCGCTTCGAGGAGGGCGAGCGGGAGCCCTTCGCGGAGGCTCGGCATGGCGAAGACGTCCATCGTGGGGAGCAGGACGTCGATGTCGGAGCGGAACCCGGCGAAGATCACGCGCGACGCCCCGGGGCCCACGTGCGCTGCGCTGGCGGCTTCGAGCGCGGCGCGTTCGGGACCATCCCCGACCAGGAGGAGCCGGAATTGCGCCGGGAGCGAGGCCATGGCCTTCACGAGGTCGATGTGGCCCTTCTCGGGCGCGAGGCGCCCTACAGCACCGATGAGGATCTGGTCGTCCGTCACCCCGAACGACGCCCGAAGCTCACGGCGACGATGTTCCGGGAGCGGTGGGGGGAGCGGTACGCCGTTCGGGATGACTTCGGGGATGTCGCCGAAAGCCAGTGCCCGGTAGCGAGCCAGCTCCTCCGAGACGACCGCGACGTGGGCCACGCGCGGCATGAAACGACCGATCGCGCGGCGGCGGGGCGTGTCGTAGAGCTCTCGTGAGTGCTCGACGTGGAGGTGAGGGAGCCCGAGCAAGCGCGCCGCGGCACCGCCATAGACAAAGGGGCCGACGTGGTGGGTCTGAAGGAGGTCGACGCGCCGCGTTCGCAGCTCGGCCGCGAGGCGCAAGGGGAGCCCCACTTGGATGCCCGGCGATGACGGAATGAAGACGGTCTCGATGCCGGCGTCCTCGAGAACGGCCCTGAAGGGCCCCTCCCCGGAATAGGCGATCGCGATCGTCCGGACTCCGTGCGCCTCGGCCCCGCGCCCGAGGCTGAGCACCAGACGCTCGATTCCACCGACCTCGAAGTACTGAATAAGATGGGCGATCGTACGCATGGCGTCGAGGACTCAGTGCAGCCGAACGCGAGCCAGACGCTCCGTGAGGCGCCCCGTCGCTTCGTCCGTCCAGGCCTGCCACGTCTCCGACTGACGCAAGCTCTCGACATAACGCCCGCGTTCGCCGCGCCACTGACCGAGCGTCATGACCTGCAGCAGTGCCGGCGCCGGATTGGCGAGCGCAAGGGCGCGTATGGGATCGGAGGCCGGCCACAAGCAGGGGTGGCCGGGATCCCACAGCGTGAAGTTCGCGAGGCAGCCGGGCGCGATGACGCCCGCGCTGAGATGGGGGTGGATGGCCCCCGGAACGCGGGTCACGAGGCCGAGGAGCTCGTCCGGTGATTGGAGGCGGGCCAGTCGGTCACGCGTGTCCGTGCGTGCGCGGAACGCCTCTTCGGCGAACCGAAGGTCGCCGGTCTCGAGATAGTCGCCGTAAGAACGGGACCACGTGCCGTGCATCGCCGAGAAACCGAGGATGGCCCGCAGCTCACCCCGTACGTCGAGCGCGTCATTCGACGCCGCACAGTCCGAACCGACGAACCATGAGAGCCCGTGGCGCTCCCACTCATCGACGCGCGCCGGGTGGCCGAAGACCCAAGCGGAGTGGGGACAGACGCCGAGGTCGACCTTCTTGCCCACCAGCGACGCGAGATCCTCGGTAGGCGCGTAGATGCCGTGGATGAGCATCGTGCGCGGCGCGGCGTCGAGGACACCTTGATGGATGAGCTCCGCGACGGGAGAGCGACCCGTACGCGCGAAGACGCGCCGGACTTCGTCGATGGACTGGGCGACGTGGACGTGAACGGGCATGCGCCGCCGAGCGGCGATGTCGGTCACGCGTCGCCAGAGCGCCGGACTGACGGTGTCCATGGCGTGGGGACCGAGGGCGGCGCCGATGCCGCGTTGCCGCCAGGCGCGCGTGTCGAGACGTACGGTGGCCTCCAGCCCGGCCTCGAACTCCGCCTCGAAGGGCCCGCCGAGGTCCTGAACGGTGGGGGCGACGACGCCGGTGAGCCCGACGTCGGTGAGCGCCTCCGCGATCGCGTCGCCGTGAAAGTAGTGGTCGAAGACGAGCCCGGTGCCGTGGGTGAGGGCCTCCATGGCGCCGACGCGAGCGAAGGCCCGCACCTCGTCATGCGTGAGACCGTGCTCGAAACGGTAGAAGAAGTCTTCGACCAGGTTCCAGCGCGACTCTTGAGGACCGGCGCCACCGCGAAGGGCGTGGAGCGCGAGGTGCGTGTGGGCATCGACGAAAGCGGGCGCAAGGATGGCGCCTCCGAGGTCCTCGACTTCCACCACCTCGCTGGGCTCGCTTGGGGTGAGGGCCAAGAGCTCGCCGGCGAGGCGACGGTCGGGGTCGGTGGCGACGCCAACGATGCGACCATCCCGGATGGCGACGGCGCCGGGTCGGAGGGTCCCGAGGATCAGTATTCGATCCGAGATGAGACAACGGGTGGGCACGAGTGGAGCCTACCTTCAGACGGGAGAGAGCGCTAGGAGGACCAGAGTACCGGCCCACAGAACCACGCCAGCGACGACGAAGCGGCTCAAGTGCGTCACCGTGAGATAGCGGCCCAGTGGCGATTCGAAGAGGGCGCGTCGTAGCGGCATCCAACGCGCTTCGCCGAGCACACGCGGCGGGAGGCGTTTCAGCCGGTGGATGACCCGTCGGACGAGGAGCGCGCTCGGAGAGAGGGCGCGTTCGAAAGCCCTGAGGTCCATCCCACCTTCGATCGCGATACGCGGCAGTTCGAGGCGTTGCGACCCCGCGCGGATGCGGCCGGGGTTGGCGGTGAAGACGGCGTCGTACCCGTGGCGCGCGGCTTCGGCGAGCACCCGATCGTCGTAAAAGTTCAGTGGGACGGCCATCGTGGTCACAGGCGTCCGGAGCAGCGATTCGAGGTACCCGCGCGAATCCGCGAGCTCGCGCCGCAGCGCATCGGCGTCCTGTTCGTTCAGACCGTGGTGGCTGACGCCGTGCGCGCCAAGGTGCCAGCCGCGCCCACGGAGCTCGCGGAGCTGATCCTCGGTGAGTCGGGGCTGATCCTCGAAGACCCACGCGGCGGGGTCGGTCGTCACGAAGACGGCGCCGGGGACGCCGAGCGCCTGAAGCCGATCGGCGGCGCGGGTCAGGACCGACTCGGACCCGTCATCGAAGGTGATGCACACCGCGTTCGGTGGGCACGGGCGCTCCCCCCGGGCGACGGCGAGAACATCTGGAACCGAGAGAAAGGTGGCGCCCCGCTCCCGGAGGAAGCGGAGCTGCTCGTCGAAGCGGCGCTCGGGGATGGAGAAGTTGCGCTCGGCGCCCACCAGCGCGTCCCACTCCGCGTCCGTCCGAAGGCGGTGATAGAGCAGGACGGCGACCCCAGGACTGCCTTCGACGCGCCAGAGGCGGGCGGCCGCGACGGCGGCTGCCGTAGTGATGCCAGCGGCGAAGAAGAAGGTGGGGCCCATGGGTGCAGCTTAGGCACTTCAGTCCGGAGAGTCGACCGCCCGGCCCCCTGGCAACGCAGACGACCACCCGGCTGCACCTCACCGGAGACGAGCCGTCGCGAGCGAGTGACGGATCGGGCCCGCCGCCCCCAACGCGATCAGGACCGGAGTCATTGAAACTCCGTTTCAGTTTGGCGCGCGTCGCCGCGTCGCGCCATCCGGCCCGGCTTGATCTATGCTCTTGCCCCCCGGACCGAGTGGTCTCGGGCGCGGTGAGGCCGCAGTAGTACCTCGATGTGGCGGTGCCCAGATCGAGCTTCAGAGAGAGGTTGCGAGTTGGACGGTTCCCGTTTGCGCCAAGTCCTCGGCTTCTCTCCATTCCGTATTCCGGACGCGTCGCACGTGGCGTCCGTGTCTCGGGCCGGTGGCCTCGGCGTCCTCAGCCTCCACTCGGCCGCGGGATCGGCTGCCGCGCTCGATGCGCTCGAGGCCGCGAAGCTTCCTTATCTCCTCGATATGACCGCCTACGACGGGGCCGGCCTCCCGAGCGGCGTGCCGTCCGGGTGCCCACTCCTTCTGACCGTTGCCCAAGCCGAGTCCGGGTGGGGCCTCGGTCACCCAGTGATGGCGCTCGTGTGCAGCGAGCAGGATTGTCGCCGTGCCGACGCCGCGGGGGCGCAGGCGGTCCTGGCGCGTGGGAACGAAGCGGGTGGGGAGGTCGGCCAGGAGACGTCGTTCGTCCTGCTGCAGCGGCTCGTGAAGTGCACCTCTCTCCCAATCTGGCTGCAGGGCGGCGTTGGGGTGAACACGGCCGCTGCCGCGCGGGTCGCGGGCGCCACCGGCGTTGCGCTCGACATCGCGCTCGGCCTTGCGACCGACCTCGATGTCGCGGAGCCGATCCGCGCACTCCTGAACGCGTCTGACGGCAGCGAATCGATGCTCGATGTTGTCGGTGAGAACGAGCTCTACCGCACCCTCGAGCGCGGTGGCGACCTCGTGGCCCGCGACCTCGCGTTCTACGGCCGCACCTCGCCGAAGCCCGTCCCGTGGGGGCAAGACGCGCCTCTCGCGAAGGGCCTCTCGGCGGCGTTTGGGACCGTGGCTGGCATCGTTCGAGGCATCATCGATGCGTTCGAGTCGGGCCCGGCCCGAGCCTCGGCGGTGAGTCCAGCGGCGCTCGAACGGCTCGCGGCCGACCACGGGACGTCCTGCGGGGTCCTTCAGGGGCCCATGACCCGGGTCAGTGACGGCGCGGAGTTCGCCGCCGCCGTCGCGGGGGCGGGAGGGCTGCCCTTCTTGGCGCTCGCCCTCATGCGCGGCCCGGAGGTGGGGCGTCTCTTGGCGGAGACTCGGATGAAGCTCGGCGACCGGCCTTTTGGCGTCGGGATCCTCGGCTTCGTCCCCCCCGAATTGCGCAGTGAACAGCTCGACGAGGTCCTCGCGATTCGGCCTGCATTCGCGCTCATCGCCGGGGGACGCCCCTCGCAAGCGCGCCCGCTCGAAGCCGCCGGGATCAAGGTCTACTTGCACGTCCCCTCACCGGGGCTCCTCGATCTCTATCTGAAAGATGGGGCCCGGCGCTTCGTGTTCGAAGGGCGAGAGTGTGGCGGCCACGTCGGGCCCCGCAGCTCCTTCGTCCTGTGGGAGCAGCAGGTCGAGCGTTTGCTGGCGTGGAACGAGGACTTGAGCGACGTCTCGCTCGTCTTCGCCGGAGGTATCCACGACGCGCGGTCGAGCGCGATGGTCATGGCCATCGCGGCGCCACTCGCGGCACGGGGCGCCCGTGTCGGCGTGCTCATGGGGACGGCCTACTTGTTCACGGAGGAGGCCGTCTCGTCCGGCGCCATCGGTCCGGTCTTCCAACGTTCGGCAGTCGAGTGCGAGGACACCGCGCTCGTGGAGACGGCCCCCGGCCATGCGACTCGCTGCGCCGAGAGCCCCTTTGTTCAGGCTTTTCGTGCCGAACGGGCGCGGCTCGTCTCGGAAGGGCTCCCAAAGGATGCGATCTGGGCCACCCTCGAGGAGATGAACCTCGGGCGCCTCCGCATCGCGTCGAAGGGGCTCGTTCGGCGGGGCCCCGAGATCGTCCGCGTCGGTGACGACGAACAGCGCCAGGAAGGCATGTTCATGATCGGCCAGGTCGCGGTGCTGCGCGACCAGGTCACGCGGATCGACGACCTCCACCGTGAAGTCACGAGCGACGCCGTCGCCCACCTCGGGCGCTACGCCGCGGCGGTGCCCGCGCTCGAAGGCGCGTCGCTTCCGCCGCTCGACGTGGCCATCATCGGGATGGCCTGCGTGCTCCCAGGCGCCCCCGACCTCGACACCTACTGGTCCAACGTGGTGCTCGGCCGAAATAGTGTCGGGCTGGTCCCTGCGGAGCGTTGGAACGTCGATACGTACTACGACCCGAACTCCCAAGACGGCACCAAGACCCCGTCGAAGTGGGGCGGCTTCCTGTCGCAGTCTCTCTTCGATCCTCTCGACTATGGGATCCCGCCTCGATCGCTGGCGTCCATCGAGCCGTCGCAGATCCTGGCGCTCGAGACCGCTCGACGTGCGCTCGAAGACGCCGGCTACGCGGCCGACGCGGGACGTGAGCCCCGTCGAACGGCGCTGCGACCCTTCGACCGCGAACGGACGTCCGTCATCTTCGGCGCCGAGTCGGGCACGGATCTCGGCGGCGCCTACGGATTCCGCTTCCTCTGGCCGCAGCTCCTCGGAGAGCTCCCGCCCGAGCTGGACGCCATCCTGCCGAAGACGACGGAGGACTCCTTCCCCGGAGTCCTCGCGAACGTCATCGCAGGCCGGGTCGCGAACCGGCTGAACCTCGGCGGCGCCAACTTCACGGTGGACGCCGCCTGCGCGAGCTCGCTCGCTGCGGTTGACGCGGCCGTGAAGTCACTGCTCGCGGGCGAGAGCACGATGGCGCTGGCGGGTGGTGTCGACCTCCACAACGCCGTCGGCGACTTCCTCCTCTTCTCGAGCGTCCACGCGCTCTCCAAGACCGGACAGTGCCGCACCTTCGACGCGCGAGCCGACGGGATCGCCCTCGGGGAAGGCGTCGGCGTGGTGGTCCTGAAGCGGCTGACCGACGCCGAACGCGACGGGGATCGTGTCTACGCCGTCATCCGAGGCATCGGTGCGTCGTCCGACGGGAAGAGCCTCGGCCTCACCGCGCCCCGAAAAGAAGGGCAACAGCGGGCCGTCGCTCGGGCGATGGCGCGAGCCGGCGTTTCACCGAAGGACGTCGGCCTCGTCGAAGCCCACGGCACCGGCACGGTGGTCGGCGACAAGACGGAGCTCGCGACCCTCACGGAGGCCTACCTCGATGGCGGCGCGAGCCCCGGCTCCATCACGCTCGGATCCGTCAAGAGCAACATCGGCCACACGAAGTGCGCGGCCGGGCTCGCCGGCCTCATCAAGGCGGCGCTGTCGGTCCATCACGGCGTGTTGCCCGCCACGCTGAACCTCGAGAGCCCGAACCCCTATTGGCGCCGGGACCAGAGCCCCTTCGTCTTCCAAACGGCGTCCCGGCCTTGGCTTGCGTCGCGGCGCGTCGCGGCGCTGTCCGCGTTCGGATTCGGCGGCACGAACTTCCACCTCGTCCTCGAAGGGGATTCGGTCTCGAGAAAGCCGCGCGCCGTACTTCCGCATTACCCGGTCGAGCTCGCCGCCTTCTCGGCGCCGTCGCTCCCAGCACTCCGGGAGCGGAGCCGGAGCCTCGCCGCCCTCGTCCGCGCCGCCGACCCACTGTGTGTGAACCTCACGAGCGTCGCCGCGGCCATCACGGCAACCGCCCGGGCGGAAGGCGCGACCGCGCTCGTCGCGGCGGGCACTCTCGCGCAGTTGGCGGAGCGGCTCGACGCCGTCGCGGCCGGCACGTCGGGCGCCGGTGTGGCCGTCAGGGAGGGCGACGCGCCGGCGAAGGTCGCGTTCCTCTTCCCGGGGCAGGGCAGCCAACGCCCCGGTATGTTCTCGGATCTCTTCGTGAACTGGCCGCACCTGCGCGGCGTGGTCCCGCTCGAATGGGCATCGCTCCTCTTCCCGGAGGCCGCCTTCGATGAGGGGCACCGGTCGGCCCAGATGAGCGCCATCACGGACACGCGAGCGGCCCAGCCGACGCTCGGGATGACGGGACTCGCTGGCGCCGCCATCCTCCGCGAGTTCGGCGTCGTCCCTGATCTCCTCGGTGGTCATAGCTACGGCGAGATGGTGGCGCTCACGGTCGCCGGCGCGCTCCCATCCGCGGAGCTGGTGGCGCTCTCCCGGGCTCGGGCCGACTCGATCCTCAAGGCGGTCGCCGCCCGGGACACCGCCGGTGATGTGGGTACGGCCGACGCGGGGACCATGGCCGCGGTGGGCGCCGATGCGGGCCCGGTGCGCGCCGTCCTCGAAGGGCTCGGCCCGAACGCCGGGGTCGTGGTCGCCAATGTGAACGCCCCCGGCCAGACCGTCATCTCAGGGACCTCCCCCGGCGTGGCGGCCGCGGTGTCGGCCCTGACTGCGGCAGGCTACGTAGCCCGCCCCATTCCGGTGGCGTGCGCCTTTCACAGCCCCGTCATCGCCGGAGCGTCGGCGAGCTTCGAACGAGTCCTGGCGGACATCCCGGTCGGCCGCACGTCCGGTGTGGTCTATGGCAACGCCAGCGCGGCTCCGTACCCGACGGAGGCCGCCGCCATTCGTTCCACACTGGCGGCACAGCTCGAGTCTCCCGTGGAGTTCGTGGCGCAGATCGAAGCCATGACGTCCGCGGGCGCGACGGTCTTCGTCGAGGTCGGGCCGGGGCGCGTGCTCACCGGCCTCGTGCGAAAGATCCTCGGCCGGCAGACACGGGTCGTCTCGCTCGGCGCGGGCGACGGCCACGGCATCGCCGAGCTCGCAGACGCGCTCCTCGGACTCCACGCCGCAGGCGTCACGGTCGACGCGCGCGCATGGTATCGCGGCCGCTTGCCGCAAAAGCTCGCCATCGAGGCCTTGCCCGTTCGATCACCATCGGCGTGGCTCGTCAACGGCCAACGGGCCGTCCCCGCAGCCGGAGACCCTCCCAAGGGGGGCCTGCAGCTCGTCCGGCAGCCCATTCAGCTCGCGACGGCCGCGGTCAGCCCGGCGTCGCCGGTCGGGGATTCACGCGAGCAGGTCGTGCTCGAGTATCTCTCGTCGCTCCAGCGCATCGTCGACACCCAGCGCGACGTCATGCTCGGCTTCCTCGGAGCGCCCGCCGCTCCAGCCGCCCGGCCCGTGGTCACTCACACGCCGCCGAGGACCACGACGCCGCAGGTCGCGGCGCTCGCGCCCGTGGCGCCGGCCCTACCGGTCAAGCCGACCTCGACTCCCGCTGCCTCGCCGCTCTCGGTCGCGAGCACCCTCGTAGCCCTCGTGGCCGAGCGCACTGGCTACCCGCCGGAGATGTTGACCTTCGACCTCGATCTCGAAGCGGACCTCTCCATCGACTCGATCAAACGGCTCGAGATCCTCGGCGCACTCGCGGAGCGGCTCGCGCTCGGCGCTGGCGACGAGGACGAGACGACGAGGGACGCTCTCATCGAGCGGCTCGCGACGAAGAAGACGATACGCGGGATCGCGGAGATCCTCGACGCCGAAGCGGTCCGTGCACCGGCGTTGCTCCCTGCACCGGGGCCCGCCGCACTGGAACCGCGCGCGTTGGCCACGGTGCCCCGAGCGCCTATCGTCGAACGGAAGGCCGGCTCGGTCCTCGTCGCACTCACAGGGCTCGTGAGCGAACGTACGGGGTACCCGACCGATGTGCTCCTCCCCGACCTCGATCTCGAAGCCGACCTCTCCATCGACTCGATCAAGCGCCTGGAGATCATCGGGGCGCTGGCCGAGATCCTCGGATTCGATGGCTCGGGCCCCGGTGGCAGTGACGGGCGTGACGCCATGGTCGAAGCCCTCGCCGCGAAGAAGACACTCCGGGGGATCGCGGATTGGCTCGAAGACGCCGCGGGTCGTGTCGCCGCGCCGGTCCCGGTCGCCACGGCGAGTGCGGCAATCCCGGCAGTGGCCACCCCAGCAGTGGCAACCCCTGTAGTGGCAACCCCGGCACTAGCGGCAGTCCCAGCGGCGTCGCTGACGGTGGTCGCCTCCGGGACCTCCGATCGGGCCGCCCTTACCACGGGCCTCGTCTCCCTCATCGCTGAGCGAACGGGTTACCCGGCGGAGGTGCTGACGCTCGACCTCGATCTCGAAGCGGACCTCTCCATCGACTCGATCAAGCGGCTCGAGATCATCGGCGCGCTCTCGGAAGGCCTCGGACTCACAGGCGATCTCGACGCCCGCGACCAGCTCGTGGAGTCCCTGGCGGCCAAGAAGACCATCCGGGCGATCCTCGACACGCTGCTCGCGCCCGCGCCCGTGTCCCGGCCGGTCGCCGCGCTCACGTCGGTGCGGACGACGGACACCACTCGCCTCGACGCGGCGGGGGCCGGGATGAAGCTCGACGATCCGTTGCGCCTCCGCCGCTACGTGGTCGCGAGCGCCGCGGTGCCAGCGCCGAAGGCCAACGGGACCGCGAAGGCCCGCCTGACTCCGCTGCGAGTGGCGCTACAAGGGGCCAGCCCGGCAATCGAGAGGGCCCTGACCGCATCGCTGGCTGCGGTGCCCGCCACCATCTCATCCGGCACGAGTGAGGCCGTGGACGTCGTCATCGACTTCACGGCCATGTCGGGTGACGCGCCCCACGTCTTCGACGCCGTAAAGTCCCGAATCCCGAAGGGGCTGCTCCTCCTCGTGGGGCGGCGCGACAGCGGCATCGCTGGCTTCGCCAAGACGCTCGCCCGCGAGCTCTCGCCGCTCACGGCCCGCGCGTTCACCGTGGACGGTACGACACCTGACGCACTCGCGACGGCCGTGACGGAGGCCGTCCGCGCCTGGGCCGATCACCCGGAGCGCATCGCACCTGCGCACGTCCATCTCGGTGGAGGCGGGCCCGGCCGCAGTGAGCTGACCGAGGTGGCGCTACGGCCGGGGACGCTGGCACTCGGGCGCGAGAGCCGGGTCCTCGTGACCGGCGGCGCGCGCGGGATCACGGCCGGGCTCGTGAAGGCTCTGGCGCCATCGGGCGCGACCTTCATCCTGGTCGGTCGATCGCCGCTCCCATCGCTCTCCGATGTTCCACCGGAGGCGGCAGGCCTGGAGTCCGAAGCCGAGCTCCGTCGCGCGCTCGTCGTGACCGGCCGCTACGAGACCTTGAAGTCCGTCGAGAACGAAGTGAAGCGGATCACGGGGGCCCGGGAGATCCTCGCGAACCTGGAGGCAATTCGGGCCGCGGGTGGCCGCGTCGAGTATCACGCGCTCGACGTCGCCGATGACGCGGGCTTCCGGCGTCTCCTCGAACAGACCCTCGCCGCGGGGCCCCTCGCGCTGGTGGTGCACGGCGCCGGGATCCTCGAGGACCGCCGCTTCGGCGACAAGACGCGGGACTCGTTCGACCGCGTTTTCCGCACCAAAGTGAACGCGGCCCGGACGCTCGTCGCCACGCTCCCGAAGGCGACCGCGCTCGTCTTCTTCTCCTCGATCGCCTCGACGTTCGGCAACGCCGGGCAGATCGACTACGCATCGGCCAACGACGTCCTCGACGCGCTGGCCGAGGCGCGCAGCGCGTCCGGGGCTCCGACCCTGTCGCTCGCCTTTGGTCCGTGGGGCTCCGGCGACGGCGTGAGTGGCATGGTCTCACCCGAGCTCGAACGCGAGTACGCTCGCCGGGGCATCGGGCTCATCGAGGTGCGGGGTGGTGTGCGCGCCACCGTGGGCGAGGTCGCCGCCTTGCTCTCGGGCACCCCGTCGTCGCCTCGTGTGGTGCTCATGGCCGCCGCCAAGGAGCTCTTCGAAGCCGCCGGAGCGCCCGCACGATGACGGACGCCCCGTCCGGACTGCCCACGGCGGCAGCCGGCCTCGACATCGCCATCGTCGGCCTCGACTGTATCTTCCCGGGCGCCCCCGACGCGGCGACCTACTGGAACAACATCGTGAGCGGCGTCGACGCCATCACGGACGCCCCGGCGTCGCGTTGGGATCCGGTGCACTACGATCCCGAGTCCAAAGCGCCGGACCGCTTCTACCAGCGCCGCGGCGGCTTCGTGGACGCCCACGCGCGCTTCGATCCGCTCGAGTACGGTGTGATGCCGGTGGCGGCCCGAGGCGCTGAGCCCGATCAATTGCTCGCCCTCGACCTGGCGACGCGCGCCCTCCGTGACGCGGGCTACGCCGTCACGCGCACCGGCGACGGCGGCCGCCCCATCCCGAGCGACCGCACGGGCGTCATCGTCGGACGAGGGAACTACATCGGCGCCGGGATGACGCGCCTTCAGCAACACGTCCGCACCTCTGAGCAGCTCGTCGCGCTCCTCGGCTCGCTGCTGCCGGAGCTCGCACCGGAGCGCCTCGCCGCCATCAAGGGCGCGTTTCAGCGGGAGCTCGGCGCCTACGGACCCGACACCGCCATCGGCCTCGTCCCAAACCTGACGGCGTCCCGTATCGCAAACCGCCTCGATCTCCACGGGGTCGCCTACACTCTCGACGCCGCCTGCGCGTCGAGCCTGCTCGCCGTCGAACACGCCATGCGCGAGCTCACATCGGGGCGTCTCGACCTCGCGCTCGCGGGCGGCGTCCACCTCTCCCACGACCCGTCGTTCTGGAGCGTCTTCTGTCAGCTCGGCGCGCTCTCGCGGGAAGGCGTCGTGAGGCCCTTCGACCGGCGCGCTGACGGCATCCTCATCGGGGAAGGCATCGGCTTCGTGGTGCTCAAGCGCACCGCCGACGCCCGCCGCGACGGCGACCGCATCTACGCGCGCCTCCGGGGCGCCGGCTCGGCGAGCGATGGGCGTGTGTCGAGCCTCATGACCCCCGATGTCGGCGGGCAACGGCTGGCTCTGTCGCGGGCCTGGGAGAGCGCCGTCGGCATCTCACGTTCGGAGGTCGGGCTCATCGAAGCGCACGGCACCGGCACCCCGGCCGGCGATCAAGCGGAGCTGTCGACCATCGCGTCGTTCTTTGGACGCGACGGCGACGTCGGCGTGCTCGGCTCGGTGAAGTCGATGATCGGCCACGCGATGCCAGCCGCAGGAATGGCCGGGCTCATCAAAGCGGCGCTCGCAGTGCACTACGGCGTCTTGCCGCCGTCGCTCCACAGCTCGGACGCGCATCCTCTGCTCGCCGAGACGCGCTTTCGGGTCATCCCAAAGGCCGAGCGATGGCAGGCCCGGCGGCGCGTCGCAGCGGTAAACGCCTTTGGTTTCGGAGGCATCAACGCACACCTCATCCTGGAGAACGACGCCGATGCCTCGGCGCGACGCCCGTCCGCGTACCGATACTGGGCCGCCCCGACGGCGGAGGCGCTGCTGTCGCTGGTGACCACCGACGCGCCGAACGGCGGGGCAGGGCCCTTCCGGCTCGCGGTGGTGGAGCCCGAGCCGGAACGGCTGAAGCGCGCCGTCACGGCCATCGAGAAAGGGTCGGCCCGCCGCGGTCGGGACGGCGTCTTCTATAGCGCCGGCACGGGCGTCCTCGTTCACGGGACGCTGGCATTTCTCTTCCCGGGGATCGAAGCCACCTTCAGCCTCCCGCCGGACGTGGCCGCGCTCGAAGCCAAGGTGGGCCGCGCGGTGGCGTTGCCGGAGGCCGGGACGGCGCTCGAGAAGCAAGGCGTCGGGGTCATCGAAGTCGCGCGGCTCCTCATGGGGGCGATGGACGCCATGGGCGTGCGCGCCGACGTCATGGCCGGGCACAGTATCGGCGAGTGGGCGGCGATGATCGCGTCCGGGAGCCTCCCAGGCGACGAGGTCGACGCCTTCATGCAGACGCTCGCGCCGAACAGCCTGGAGGTGCCGGGCGTCGGCTTCCTGGCGGCAGGCACGTCGATCGAGAAGGCGCTCGCGCTCACGGGCGGCCTCGACGTCGAGGTTTCCCACGACAACTGCCCGCATCAGATCATCGTCTGCGGCAAAGACGAGGCGCTCGAAGAGCTGCTCGCTCGCTTCAAGGCCGCGCGGATCTTCGGCCAGATCCTCCCGTTCCGCTCTGGCTTTCACGCCCGGGTCTTTGCCCCGTATGTCGGTGCACATCAGGCGTATCTCTCGCGGCTCCCCGTGCGGGCGCCGTCGGTCCCCCTCTATTCGGCGACGACGGTCGCGCCGTATCCCGTGGAGCCGGACGCCATCCGGGCTCTGTCGGCCGACCACCTCGTGCGCCCCGTTCGGTTCCGGGAGTTGACCACACGCCTCCGCGCGGACGGTGTCGCCGCGTTCGTCCAAGTGGGGCAGGGCTCGCTCGGCGCCTTCGTCGAAGACACGCTCCGCGGTGAACCCGTCTTCGTCTTCTCGGCCGCCGCCAAAGAGCGGTCGGCGCTCGCACAGCTCGAGCGCCTCGTGCTCGGGCTCTGGGTGGAAGGGCGAGACCTCGACATCGGCCGGGCGCTCTCGTGGCTCGCGAGCGGCGAGCCCACCCTCGAAGCGCCGACACCGCGCGGTCCGACGCCGCACGCGCCGAACCCGAAGGCCCTGCAGCTCGAGCTCGGCGTTCCGCTGGTGCGGCTCCCGGCGAGCCTCGGGCTCGGGCTCGCCACGCCCACGCCACGCCCGTCCGCCGGCACGAGTCGCAGCCCGGCGGCGGCGGCATTGGCGGCGCTACTCGGAACGGTGGCGACGGCGGGCCAGGAGGTCGTTCAGGCGCTTGGCGAACACCGATCCACGCCGGCGAAGCCGCCTGTCGACGCGCCGCCGGCCACGTCGCGTCCGGCTGCAGTTCAAGCCACCACGGCGCCCCTCCAACAGGACCTCGCGACTCGCCGCGTCATCGACATGTCCGTGCTGACGCACCCCTACCTCCTGAGTCACACCATGTTCCCGCAACCGGCGGGGTGGACCGTCGTCTCGGACCGCAACCCCGTGGTTCCCATGACGATGCATATCCGCATGATGATGGAGGAAGCCACCGCGTCTGCGGCCGCGCTCGGAATGGCCGGCCACCGTGCCGTGTCGGTCCTGAACGTCCGCGCCAAGACCTGGCTGGCCGTCGAGCCCGCGGTTCGGGTGGCGGTGACGTGCCGCGCTGTGGGGCCCGGCCGCGTGCTCGCGATGCTGGACGGCGTCGATGAACAGGGGGAGCGGATCACCTCCTACTCCGAGGCGACGGTCCTCCTCGCGCCGGCCTATCCCGCTTCGCCGCCGCCCTCGCACGCGGCGCTGTCGGCCGCCGTCCCCGTCCCAGACACCGCCGGACAGCTCTACACCGATGGGTGGATGTTTCACGGTCCCGAGTACCAGTCCGTGTCACGCCTGGACCAGATGACGGTGCCGACGGACGTCGATCCCGGGGGAATCGATGGGGCCCTCACCGCGCTCCCGGCGTGGGGAGCGCTCCTCGACGGGGCAGGGCAGATCTTTGGCTATTTCATCGCCCGGGAGTCGACGCGGAACCGACTGGCCTTGCCGGTCCGCATCGAGCGTATGGACTGGTTCGCGGACGAGCCCGCCCCCGATGTCCCCGTCACCTGCACCGTGCGCATCGTAGGGCGCTTTCAGGCGCAGCCGGTCCGCGCTGACCTCGAGCTCTCGGTCATGTCCCCCGCCGGCCCGCGGCTCCTCTGCCGAATCATCGGGTGGGAGGACTGGCGCTTCGACACCGACGACCGCATTTGGGCGGTCATGCGGACGCCACGACGGGAGCATATCTCCGAGTCGCTCGGCGACGGCCTCACCCTGGTCCAAACGCGCGGCTGGGGACGCGCGACCTGGGACTACGTGGCCCGCCGCTATCTCTCGAAGGCAGAGCGCGACGAGCGCGAGGGGCTCTCGAAGGCGCGGCAGGTGACGTGGCTGCTCGGCCGCGTCGCCGCCAAAGACGCGCTCCGACTACAGCTCCCAGAGCCCCACTTCCCGGTCGAGCTGCCCGTCCTGGCTGACGCGCAGGGGCGGCCGGTCCCCGGCGGCGTCGCCACGTCGTTGCGCGTCTCCATCGCCCACAAGACCGATGGCGATGGCGCCATCGCGATCGCGCTCGCCGGTACGGGCCCGGTCGGCGTGGACGTGGAGCGAATCGAGGCCCGCAGTGAACGTGTGAAGGCGCTCGCGTTCGGGGAGGACGAGCGCGCCTGGATCGGGGCCGCGACGCGCGCGGGTCACGACGAGGACGAGCTCGGGACGCGGGTCTGGGCGGCGAAGGAGTGCGCCGCCAAGGCTCTCGGCACCGGCCTGCTCGGCCGCCCCAAAGACTTCCGGGTCGAACCGATCCGGCCGCCCACCGGCGCCGAACCGAGAGACGGCACCTCCCGCGAAGACGTCGTGGTCACCGTGCCGTCCGGCGAACGATTCCGCGTCGCGACGACGCGCCGTTACGACTTCATCATCGCACGAACCCTCTGACCCCGAACTAGCACCCATCTGGAGACTGATATGAACAGCACGCTGAGCGTGGTCGCGACCCTGATTCGGGAAGTGCTCGGAGACGGCTTCGGAGACGACGTCGACATCGCCCTCGAGACCTCCTTCTGGAAAGATCTCGAGGTCGAGTCGATCGAGCTCGTCACCCTCGGCGAGCGCCTGCAGGAGCACTACGGCGAGAAGGTGGACTTCGTGGCGTGGCTGTCGGGGAAGGAGCTCGATCAGATCATCGAGCTGAAGGTCGGCGATCTCGTCGGCTTCATCGACCGGGCGCTCGAGAGCTGACGCCCAAGGCGCCCGGGAGGAGCGATCACTTCGGGAGCTGAACTCGGATGTTCAGCTCTTCGAGCTGCTTCGGGTCGACCGGATCCGGGCACTTGGTCATCTGGTCGGTGCCCTTCTGCGTCTTCGGGAAGGCGACCACGTCGCGGATCGACGTGCCGTCCGACAGCAGCATGGTCACGCGGTCGAGGCCGAGGGCCATGCCGCCGTGCGGGGGCGCGCCGTTCGCGAGGGCTTCGAGGAGGAAGCCGAAGAGGCGCTGCGCCTCCTGTTCGCCGATTCCAAGGCGCTCAAAGACCTTGGCCTGCACCTCGGAGTCGTGAAGCCGGATGCTGCCGCCGCCGATCTCGAAGCCGTTGAGCACGAGGTCGTAGCGGTAACAACGCACGCGCGCCGGGTCCGAGAGGATGAACTCGACATCTTCGTCGTAGGGGCGCGTGAAGGCGTGGTGCGCGGCGGCCCACGTGCCGTCGTCGTTGCGCTCGAAGAGCGGCGGGGCGACGACCCACGAGAGGTTCCACTTGCCGCCGCTGCCGCTCTCCGGGATGAGGCCCATCTTCTTGGCGAGATGGACGCGCAGGTTGGCCATGACGACGTGGACGCGCGCTTCGGCACCCGACTGGAAGAGGAGCACATCGCCCGGCTGCGCCTGGGTGGCGGCGTTCACCGCGAGACGGAACTCGTCGGTGACCAGCTTCGTCAGCGGCGACTGGGTCCAGGCGCCGTCGTCGCCAACCTTGGCGCGGGCGAGGCCCTTGCCGCCGGCCTGACGGACGAAGTCCTCCAGTGAGTCGAGGAAGGCGCGCGAGAAGTTGGCCGACGCCGGGACGACGATGGCCTTGATGATCTCTTCCGGGTACTCGACCCGGTACTCGCCACTCGAGAACTTCTCGGCGATCTCGGCGAAGAAGGGGATGCCGCCACCGGCGTGAGCGACGGCGAGCTTCGTGAGATCGGTGTGTTCGAGCCCGAAGCGGAGGTCCGGCTTGTCCGAGCCGTACTTCTCCATGGCCTCGTAGAAGTCGAGCTGCGGAAAGCGGCCCGACGGGAAGAGGTCGTGGAGGTCGATGTCGAGCGCTGCCTTGAACATGCGGAAGACGAGGCCCTCCATCATCTTGAAGAGCATGTCCTGGT
>JADMJS010000397.1 GCA_018780435.1 Myxococcales bacterium | reverse complement strand
AAGATACGCTCCGGGGCATCGTGCACTTCCTGACCCGCTACGAGCTGCTCGGCAGCCGTGGGCGGGGCGCGTCGCGCCGCTTCGAGGTCCTTCACGGCGAGCGCGTCCGCCGCGACAGCTCCTTCGACCTCTCGGTGCTCCTCTTCCGCGACGGCCCGCTGACCTTGCCCGAGCTCGCGACCCGCCTCGGCGAGTCCGAGGCCACCATTCAGAGTCACCTCGATCGCCTCGACGGCGAAGGCCGGCTCAAGCGCCGCGACGGGGAGGGCGGGCCCCGCTACGCGCTCGACGACTACCACATCCCCATCGGCACCCCGCTCGGCTTCGAAGCCGCGCTCTGGGACCACATCCGAGTCGTGTTCCGCGCCGTGTCGAAGAAGGTCCGCATGCGGCACCACCGCTCGGGCCTCGACGACCTCATCGGCGGCACCACGTTCAGCTTCGACGTGCCCGAAGACGACCCGCTCTATAGCGAGCTCGCCGGCTACTTGAAGCGGACGCGGCTTGAGATGGAAGGCTGGCTCGCTCGCGTGAAAGCGCTCGAACAGGCGCCGGGCTGGGAAGGGCGCCCCAAACGCCGCGTGACGATCTACGCCGGACAGATGGTCGAAGACCTCGTGCCCTCCGCCGAACCCGGGGACGACGACGACGGGCAATGACGCACGCCCATCTCGAACTCGCCCCCCACAAGAGTTGGGGTGCCTCCTTGACCGCCCGACGGGCACACTCGGCATGATGACCTCGTCTCGCCGCTCACCGACCCTGCGCTCCCGAATCTGGCTCACCGCGGCGCTCTTGCTCGCCAGCGCGTGTCGGGACGGCGACGCGGGGACGGCCGTCGTCCCCGACACATTCGATCCGGCGGAGACGACGTCCGACACCGCCACCATGAGCGACACACCCGGCGCCGGCGACGGGAGCGACAGTGTCGTGCCCGACGCGTCGTCGCTGGACGCCGAACCCTCGGGCGACGCCGACACCGCTGTCGACGCCGAGACGCCACGCGCCCCCATGGCGGAGTGGCTCGCCGCCGAGGGTCGCGTGTGCGCCGAGCCCGCCGTGCTCGACCGACGCGTCGTCTGGCCGAGCGCCGATGGCCTCTCGCTCCGGCCCGCGCTCGCTCAGGACGCCGGCGCGGTCGACCTCACCTTCGACTCGCCCATGACGGGCTTTCCCGTCGTCCTCATCGGCAACGCCGGCCGGGCTCGCATCGCCGTCACGACGCAGTCGCCAGGGGGATGTTCGGTCCTTGGCCTCGCCACCGACGGCGGCGTCGTGTGGACCACGGAGCTCACCGGTGCGTGCGGACTCCTCGCATCGCGCGATCGGGCGCTCTCCGTCCCACGTTCGGACGGCGACGTCGCCGTCATTGACTTCCTCGATCCCGAAGACGGCACGGCTCTCGCGTCGGTCCCCATCCCCGCCGCCGCCACGACCCCGGCCATCCCCCAGCGCGACGGCGCCGTCTTCAGCGGTGGCTCGCACTGGCTCGTCGGCGCCGGCTCGCGGCTCGTGAGGCTGCGTCTCGACGGCCTCGTCGACGACCTCCCCATCGCGTTCCCGGTCGGTCGCATCGCCCGCCGCCAGGACACCCTGGTCATCGCCAGCGGCCCCGATGTACCCGGATTCTTTCAGCTCTTCGCTCTCGAAGACGACACCCTCGCGCCCGCGTCGGACGCCATCGCCACCAGCGGCGCCATCCTGTCCGGCCCCCTCATGGTCCCGTGCGACGAGATCGCAAGTGGCGGCTCCCACTGGTGGTGCCCGTCGGAGGCGATCATCTTCGGCCTCGTCCAAGGCGACGACGAACCCACGGGCGCCATCGCCACGTACCGCGTGGAAGACGGTGCCGCGCTCGCTAGCGCCACCGTCGGCACGCTCGCCCCGACCGGCCTCGCCATGCTCGACGACGGCACACTCCTCCTCGCTGGCCCACGCTTCGACCCCGAGGTCGCGAGCGTCGTCGTGCCGCTCACCGGCGCGATCACCGAGGGCTCACCGGTCTTGACCCTCGGCGCGGCTCTCTGGACCGAGCCCGGGGCGGCCTGCGTCGGCTCCCCGCTCGTCGCCGCCGAACGACTCACCGCAGTCGCCCACATCGGCGCCGCGAGCACCCTCGCGACGGTCCCGACGGACCGTACGCTCTCCCGTGGCTGGTCTCGAGCGACCGGCTCGGAGCGCAACACCGGCCGAGTCCAAGTGCGGCGCGCCCCAACCGAGTGTGCGGGCTCCGATACCCGAATCTTCGAGCGGACTTACGACGTGCCGTTCAGCCCTCGCACGCGCACGGTGCTCGCGCTGGGCCAGGACGCGCTCCTCGTCGGCAGCTCCCTCAGCACGGACACCACGCCCATCCTGCCGTGGATGATGCGCCTCGACCCCGACGGCGAACCCCTCTGGGAGACCGACCTCGTCGGCTACGACGGCATCGCTTTGCAGGACGCCATCGCGGTCCCTGGCGACGTCTCGGCCGGCGGCGCGGTCGGGGTGGGCACCCTCCTCGACGATGTCTCCGGACTCACCACCCCCTATCTACTGCACGTCGGCGACGACGGCCTCCCGGTGAAGGGCGTCGCCGTCCCCTTCGGCTTCGACGGCCAGCTCCAGGGCGTCGTCGCCACGGACGACACCTTCGTCGCCACCGGCTCCGGCTACGACGGCGTCCTCCCGAACCGCCAGCTCATCATCGCCCGCTACGGATGGGATCTCTCAGTAATTACAGAGCGTTTCCTCGACATCGGCCCTGGCACCAGCGCCGACGCGGAAGCGCTGGTCGCCCACCCGGGCGGCGGCTTCGTCCTCGTGGGCAGCGCCGGGGGCGACGGCCTCGTGGTCCGCGTCGACGACACCGGCGCCTTCCTCAGCTCGAACCTCATCGGCGACCCCCGCCTCGATAGCTTCTACGACGTCGCTGTCGACGAGGCCGGCACGATCTTCGCCGTCGGTGGCCGCGCGCTCGCTCTCGAGAGCGCCGCGTGGCTCGTCGTCGTCGCTCCCGACGGCACCCTGACCGAGACGCTCCTCCCCGGCTCCCTTGCCTTCGGACTCGCTCGCAAGCCCGACGGCGGTTTCGTCGTCGTGGGCGAAGACGCGATCGTGACCCACATCGATCCCTTTGGAAATCCGGTCCAGGCCCTCACGGTCGGCACGGCGCCGCTCCAGAAGCGCACGCTGCGAGACGTGCTCCTCCCGAGCACCGGCGGTCTCCTCGTCGTCGGCTCACAGCACGCCTCGGCCCTCACGACCCGACCCCTCGTCATCCGCACCGATCCCCAGGGCCTCGCCCCGTGTGCCGCGTCGGGCCTATGCGTCAACGAGGGTTTCGGGTCCTGCGACGACGGCAACCCGTGTACG
Source organism: Myxococcales bacterium (assembly GCA_018780435.1). Classification (GTDB taxonomy): domain Bacteria; phylum Myxococcota_A; class UBA9042; genus SXOO01. Next base: position 1,008 of record JADMJS010000397.1, on the reverse strand, counting down.
TCCGACCGCTGCGAGCCGCTGACCGGGGAGTGCGTCAGCTCGCCACTGGGGGATGGGGCGCTCTGCGGCGTCGGAATCTGCGACGACGGGAGCTGCTTCCCCTGAGGCACAACGCAATGCGGCATGTTGGCGAGGATCCTGACTCTCATCGAGACGCAGCTTGCGCCGGGAAAGGAAGTTCCTTACCGTGAGACGTGGAGGTGCGCATGTTGACCAGTCGGCTTACCAGCAAGGCGCAAACGACCATCCCGCAGCCTATTCGACGCGCTCTCCACCTCGAGCCCGGCGACCAGCTGGAGTACCTCGTCCGCGGAGACGAAGTCCTATTGCGAAAGGCACGCAATAACGACGCTACTGATGATCCGTTTGCGACCTTCTCCGAGTGGGACTCCCCTGCGGACCGGAAGGCCTATGCCGACCTTTGAGTGCGGATCGATCGTACGTGTGCCGTTCCCGTACACCGATCGGCCTGTCGTTCAGAGGAGGCCAGCGCTCGTGATTTCGAATGCGGAGTTCGCTCATCGGCATGGCCTTCTGTGGGTGCTCATGATCACCAGTGCTTCCAACGCCGCTTGGGCGGGAGACGTGGCGATCACCGACTTCGAAGCCGCGGGCCTCCCAGCGCCGTCGCTGGTGCGTACAGCGAAAATCGCGACCATTCAGTGCGGCGATGCCGGGTTACTCGGAACGCTTGACGATCCAACGCTCGGTCTCGTCCTGAAGGCAATGCGCGCGACCATTGGGCCCCGCTGACCCCAGACACGTAGGGGCCGCAAACGAGCTCGCTCCGTCGCAACCCACATGGCCCTAAACGACTGCGCCCGGATCAGAACCGAACCGACAGCGCAAAGTCCCCCGGCGTCCCCTCCCAGCAGTTCACCGAGATGTAGTAGTTCGTGTTTGCCAATAGCGACGCGGTCCCGCCCTCGGCCACGCCGACCCCGCTCTTGAACGTGACCGTCAGCGGGCCGCTCTCGAAGTCCGGGGCGATGAGGAGGTCGAAGTCGG
>JADMJS010000273.1 GCA_018780435.1 Myxococcales bacterium | reverse complement strand
GCCGTGGTCGTGGTTCCACTCTCGTCGACGCTCTTCTTGACCACGACGCGTTTGATCGGATTGGCGGCGCGTTGCAGCTCGGCCTTCAAAAAAGCGAAAAAAAAGTGAGCAAAAAAATGGTGCGTGCTCCTCCTGTGGCCGCGGCGGCGTACGGCGTAGGGCGGCGGCGAGCGCCAGTCGAGTTCGTGCTCGTCGAGGAGCGCCTGCAGCGTGGCAAACGACTGCTCGGCGTTGTCGAGGCAGTAGCCGATGCCGTCCATGTGCTCAATCAGCGCGTGCACCACGCCGCCGCCGTCCTACAAAACGAAATGAAAAAAAAAAAAAAAAAAAAAAAAAAAAAAAAAGCTCGCGGTCAACGCAAAATCGGCGCGGCACAGGCGCGCGCGGGCGCACCGCGCTGGGCGCGACGTAAGAGATGGCGTGGCACGACGGAATCGAGCAGGCGCGAATCAGAAACGTGAGCTCGGGCCGGTTCGTGAGCAGCTGCTCGGCGCGCGCTCGGTTGCAGTCCGTCACCCAGAACGGATGCAAGTCGGCGTCCAACGGACAAACGCTCATCTTTGCCGACCTAAAAAAAAAACAAAAAAAAAAAAAAAAAAAAAAAAAAAAAAAAAAAAAGTTGATCGCGATCGATGAGTTCCCGCACGATCAAACAGCTGCGCGAGCAAGAAAAGGCGAACCACATCGCCATCTTGAAGCAGGGCTGGCTCACGAAGAAAGGTGAGGCTCGTTCGTTTCGCGTCTCTGCGCTCACGCCGCTCCAGGCGCCAAGGTCAAGAACTGGAAGCGGCGTTGGTGCGTCCTCGTCGACGGCCAAGGCAGCGACTCGGCCGCCGAGCTGCTCTACTGTAACTTGAAAAAAAAACTTTTTTTTTTTTTTTTTTTTTTTTCCGTTTTGACCGTGTTGGCGGCGCGCAGACGCGTCGCAGGACGAGACCAAGGCGCCGGCGGGAGCATTTGAGCTGGAGCACGGCGGTTCGGCCGCGCTGACGACCGTGGCGGGCAAGCAGGTGAGCGGAGCCGAGTTTTTATTATTATTATTTCCGCTCCAGGAGCGCTTCGACTGACAGCGGCGCAGCATGTGTTTCAAATTGTCACAAAAGAGCGCGTGTGGGTCATGTTCGCTGACAGCGCCGCTGAGGCCGAGACGTGGGTCAAACTGCTGACCAAGACGATTCAAACGATTCCCGAGGTGCGTTTGTTTGGCTCGGTTGGCTCACGCTCGCTCGCTCCTGTCTGACGAGCGCACGTTGGCAGCCGGGCAAGAAGCGCAAGTGCGAGGACTGCGGCATCAACGACGCCGAGTCCAAGATCTCGGTCAAGGGCCGGCTCATGGGTCTGTGCAAGCCGTGTTGCATCCAGGCGCTCGCCGACAAGGACGAGGCCGAGGCTGACGACCGCGTGCTGGTGTGCGAGCTGTGCAAGTTTAAGTTTCGCTCGCAAGAGCTGCTCGACCGGCACCAGAACGATTGGCACAAGTGCGCCGTGTGCAAGAAGATCTGCCGCACCGAGGCGGTCGCGGGCGGCGACGGCTTTGTGCGCAAGTGCTTCGAGTGCAGCATCGGCGCCGCCGACGACGCGCCCGCCAACGCCAACGGCAGCAGCGCCAACGACGCCAACACTAACAGCAGCAGCAGCAACAACAACAACAAACAAGACGACGACGACGGCGATGACGACGAGTGAAAAACATCTCTCTCAAAAAGAGTGCGCGTTCACTTGCCGAGCGCGGCGGCGTCGGCGGCGCGCTTCTGGCGGAGCGCCGAGATGATGGCCTTGAGCTTGGCCTCGACGCTGGTCGGGTTGTGGAGCGAGGAGAGGCGCTCGAGCTTGTCGGCGTCGTCGTCAAACGTGAGCAGCACGTCGGTGACAAAGCAGCTCTGGTGGCACTCGCCCTCGATGGTGACGGCGCCCGAGAGCACGTGGTAGGGGATGAGGCGCGGCGTCTCGTTGCCGTCGCGGTAGATGATCTTCTTGTTCGTGAGCACCAGGTAGCGTCGCCGGAAGCGCTGGAACGAGCGCGCAACCAACAGCAAGCACAGCGGATACCACCCGACTGCAGCGGCGACCTGCGCGGCCGGCGGCAGGTTGACGAGCGCAAACGACTCGAGGTCGAGCGAGCCGGTCAGGTACACGCCCAGCTCGATCAGGAACACGGTGCTCGTCACCATGGCGCCCACCAGCGTGATCAGGTTCGCTTCGATCAGCGTCGGCGTCTCGGCGTACAGCACTTTCTCGTCGGCGCCGATGTGGCTCAGCGCGTTCTGCGCCGCCGCTGTGGCTCAGGCCTCGAAAACAAAGAAAGAAAAAAAAAAAAAAAGCAAAAAACCGACAACGGCGTCGCATCGAGTTTCACATTGTGAGTGAGCAACATCGACAGAGAACGAAAGGGACAAGGACAAACATTTTTGAAGGTTGAAAAAAAGTGTGTCCCTCAACGATGTCTTTTTTTTGTTTTGTTTTGACTGACGAACTGTAGTCTCTTTCTCAGCAGCATGGCGTCTACCCCGCGCGACGAAGGGCCCGAGGACGCGAACCACGTGGTGGTGCGCGTGTACTGCCTGGGCCAAATGAAGAAGCTGCGCCTGGCGCTCGACTCGACGACCGAGCAAGTGATCGCGACGGCGTGCGAGCGCTTCCACCTGGACACGCGCATCACGCCGGCGGCCGAGCTCGAGATCTACGTGCCGCTGCCCAAGTCGCAGTGGCTCACCAAGGGCACCACGCTGCGCAAAGAGGCGCTCACGTCCAGCGACACGCTCATGATTCAGACGCGCGCTGCCAACGACGGTCCGCAGCTCATGGCGCAGATCGCCGCCCTCGACGCTCAGTTTGCTCAATATCAGGTGAGTCTCAGCGACGGAAAGAACCAGAAAAGAAAGAACAGAAAGAGAGGGCAGAGAGAGAGAGAGAGAGAAGAGAAGAGAGAAAAAAAAAAGGAAAAAACGGTTTTTTCATGATTTTTTTTTTTTTTTTTTTTTTTCACTGTCTAACGGTCGTTTGGTGCCACTCGGCAGACCGTGCTGGCGGCCGTGGCCGAGTACACGGCGGCGCTGAACGAGGCGCTCGAGGCCGAGAAGCAGGTGTCGGAGCAGCTGGCGTCGTTTGTGAGCGAGGCCAACGCGGCGCACGTCAAGCAGCTGCCGCACGAGGCGCTCTTGGCCGCGCACGCCGGCGTCGCGCCGCCGCTCGTCAGCGAGGCGAGCAAGGACGTCGTCGGGCGCGTGCAGGCCAAGTTCCTGCCGGCCTGGCAGGCGCGGCTCGCCGCCGAGGAGAAGGAGTCGAAGGAGTTCCAGAAAAAGGTCGCCAAGACCGTCTCGGAGCAGGAGAAGCTCAAGACCACGGCGCTCAAGAACGCCGCCAAAATGCAGTCGGACTCGATCGACGCCATGATGAAGGCCGTCGCCGCCGCCAACGAGTCGATCGTCGCCCAGGAGGCCGAGCGCGCCGGCATGCTCGCCTCGGCCCACGACATTGCCGCCGTCCGCCACCGCGACTTCCTCGCCCAGCTCGGCGAGCACCTGCTCACGCCGCTGCTCGCCTCGGAGACCAAGGTCGCCGCCACGCTCACCAAGACGCACGACAAGGCCGCCTCGGCCGACTCGTCCTCTGCCAAGGACGCCGCCGCCGCCGCCAAGGACGCCGCCGCCGCCAAGGACGCCAAGGACGACAAGTCGGCGCCCGCCAAGGACGACAAGACGCCGCGCGGCACCGCGCCCAAGCCGACCGCCGCCGCGCCGCCGCCGCGCCCCGCCGACGCCAAGAAGGCCGCCAAGAAGAAGAACGACGACGACAATGACGACGACGACGACGACGAAGACAAAAACTCGACGCTCCGCAAGGACAAGGCCGACGCCACCATCAAGAAGAAGGACTCGACGCTCAAAGACGTCAAGGACACCAAGGAGGCCGCCGCCAAGGAGGCCGCCAAGATCAAGGAGGCCAAAGACGCCAAAGACGCCGCGAAAGAGGCAAAGGATGCGAAGGACTCGAAAGAAGCGGCCAAGGACGCGAAGGACGCGAAGGAGGCGGCCAAGGACGCGAAAGAGGCGGCCAAGGACGCGAAAGAGGCCAAGGATTCGGCCAAGGACGCGAAAGACGCGAAAGAGGCGGCCAAGGACGCGAAGGAGACCAAGGACTCGGCCAAGGACGCCAAGGACGCGAAAGAGGCGGCCAAGGACGCCAAGGACGCGGCCAAGGACGCGAAAGACGCCGCGAAAGAGGCCAAAGACGCGGCCAAAGACGCCAAGGACTCGGCCAAGGACTCGAAGGACGCCAAGGACGCCAAGGACGACAAAAAGGACGCCAAGGAGTCGGCCAAGGAGTCGGCCAAGGAGTCGGGCAAGGACGCCAAGGACTCTGGCAAGGACG
>JADMJS010000636.1 GCA_018780435.1 Myxococcales bacterium | reverse complement strand
CGAGGTCGCGCGCTTCATCGAGAAGAAGTCCGAGATCTGCAACAAGATCATCGACACCTACTTCGAGAAGAAGGGCGTGGACTTGCGCGCGCTGCTTGCGGATCGCCGTCAGCAGATCGAGACTCTGGGACCGAGACCCCGCATTGACGCGGCCGCTTGACCGGCGACGAGGAGGACTCCATGGCGAACTGTTGCGGCGGTAAGAACGCGGGCAAGCCGATCTCCTGGGGACGCTACGCGGCCGGGCTCGGCGTCTTCGTCGGTTATCACGGCGCGATGCGTGTCCTTCTTGAGGTGGCGGCGCGCGTGAAGCCGGAGCTGTCTAAGGTCCGGGACTTTCATCGAGACGTCTTCGAGACCGAGCTCAAAGAAGTCCTGAAGCTCGAAGACATCAACGTCAATGGCCGCCTCGGCGCGCCCCAGACCGAAGGCATCTGCGAGATCAACCCGAACCTCGGTGAGGTCATCTCGGTCAGCGCCGGCGCCGACAGGCCCGACTTCATGGCCCCGCTCCCGCCGCGCGTCGAGGTCGCGCCCGCGTCGGAGGCGACGGCAGTGAAGCGCCCGGGCGGAAGCAAACGCCGTGGGCGCGCGCCCCTCTCGGTCGTGAGCCCGGTCTGAGCTTGCGGAGCCTTTCAGCATGGGCGCTCGCCTGGAGCGCCATCGCGTGTGATGGCTCGTCCGGTGTAAACGACGTCGCTGACGGCGGCCCGACGCCGCTCTTCCCCGAGAACTTCCAGGACGAGTTCACCGTGGCACGCGATTGCCGCCACAGCCACGAGCACGACCTGCGCTACATCAAGGTCTGGGCCAACGACCTCGCCAAAGAGCCCTACGCGACGCTCTCGGCCGATGTTCCGTATCTCCCCGGCGCCACGCTCGTGAAGCTCGAATACGACGACGAGGACTGCACGACGCTGCTCGGCTACACCGTCATGTACCGCGAAGCGCCGCCCTACTCACCCGGCACCTTCAACTGGCACTGGCAGCGCCTCGACGCCGAGCGCCAGGTCCTCGAAGACGGCCCGCAGATCCCGCGGTGCATCGCCTGCCACTCGACGCACTGCACGCCCCCACGCGGGGCGGGGTTCGAGCTCACGTGCGTCGATGACGCCGCCCCGCCGCCCGTCGCCACGACGCCCCGCGACTGACCCGCTCAGAACACGTTCAGACCACCCGCCGCCATGGCCCAACGGAGCTCCTGCATGCGCTCTTCGATCCGACGTTCGGTGCTCCTGACTGCCTTCGCACTGCCGGCCTTTGCTCTGGCTTGCGCCGACGACGAGACGACCCCGGCCGCGACCGTCGGGCCCGACCTGGGGGCGGCGCGGGTCCTCTCGGACTCGCTCGACGCGGCGTATCTCTCGATCTGGTCCGATCGCAGCGGCGGCGAGTCGGTCTGGATGGTCGGCGGGGCGGGCGGGCGCGGCCGGGCGCTGGAGTGGAGGGGCGATTCCTGGACCGACCATGAGACCGGGTTAACGCAGCGGCTCTGGTGGGTGCATGGCTTTGAGGGCGGCCCCGTCATCGTCGTCGGTGAAGGTGGCGTGGCGGGCCGCTACGAAGACGGGACCTGGACGCCCACGCCCACGGACGCGGTGGGCTCGATCCTCTACGGCGTGTGGGGCGCGACCCCGGACGATCTCTGGGCCGTCGGTGGTCCCTGGAGCCGCGCCCCATCGGGCGTGACGCCGGAGGGCGACGTCGTACTGCGCTGGAAAGACGGCGCCTGGTCGCGCTTCGCCGTACCCGCCCTCGAAGGCAAACCCGCGTCGGCCCAGACGTTTCTGTTCAAGGTGTGGGGCACCTCCGCGGACCAGGCCATCATCGTGGGCTCGTCCGGCCTCGCGCTCCACTGGGACGGCGCGACGTGGCGACAAGAGCCGACGGGTGACACCTCGGGCCCGCTCTTCACCGTCTCGGGCCGCGCGGCCGACGACGCCTACGCGATCGGCGGCTTCAACGAGATGCGCGTCATCCACTGGGACGGCGCCGCGTGGTCGCCGCTCCCCGGCGCCGCGTTCAGCCCGGCGCTCACGCAGGGGATCTTCGCGGGCGCGCCGGGCGCGATCTACGTAGGTGGGATCAGCGGCTATCTCGGCAAGTTCGCGAGCGAGACGTGGAGCGAGCCCGAGCCGATCACCGCCGCCGGCTTTCACGCGGTCTGGGTCGACGGTGACGGCGCCTTCTGGGCAGCGGGCGGCGACATCATGTCCGACGATCCGAGCACGGGCGTCCTCGTCACCACCCGCGCGGGCGTGTCCGCGCCCTAGACCACAGAGGTCGATGCCAGCAGCTGCTCCTCGAGCGCGGCGAACATGCGCTGGGCCGCGACGGAGTCCGGTAGACCGAGCGTTGTGACGAGCTCGGGTTCCACCGGCGCCGCCGCACGCGCTCGGAGCGCGGCGAGCCCCGCGGCCATCGCGGAGAGCACCGCCGCACGGTCCTGCCCCTTCAGCCGAGCGAGCGCCCACGCGTGCAGCTCCCACGAGAGCGCGGCGTGGCGCGTCTCGTCCTCTGCGATCTGGGCGAAGAGGCGGCGATGTTCGCGCCGAGACGCTGTGGCCGCCTGATGATGGAGGAGGAGCGCGCCCCACGTCTCTTCGAGGCAGCCGTGAACGGCGTTCTCGATCGCGAGGTCGACGAGGCTCAGGCGCTCGGGCAGCGCCACCTGAACGACGCGTGGCGCGGCGCCGAGCTCGCGGCCGAGCGCGGTCATCTGGCGCGCGTGGCGGCGCTCGTCGTTCCGGGCCCGTTGGACGCGTTGCCGTAGCCCGAGCGGCGCCCGAAAGCGGTCGAGCTGACGGCCGAGGTGCGTGAAGGCGTGGACCGAGAGGCGTTCGAGCCCGGCGGCGTGGCTCACCCACGACGACGTGGCGGCGTCGACACGCGCCCGCGTCCGGAGCGGGGGCCGCGCGCCACCCACGCGGGCCCCCGGCACCCAGCGCCCCACGCCGCCGCAATCCGTCTTGACCTCGAAGCGGCACGCGAGCGACGTCCCCGAGTCGTCTTCGGGCGCCGGTGGAGAGGAGACGTCATCGGTCGTGCCATCGGGTGGGCGGCCGCCGGCCGAGTCGGCGCCGATGACGTCGGAATCGACGGCGACCTCCGTGAGCCGACAGTCGAGGACCCGCCGGTTGCCGTTGCCCGTGACGCTCCCGGAGGCACTCGGATAACAGAGCGCGTCACAGGACGACGCCGGGAGCACGTCATCCTCGGTCGCGAGCCCGCCATGGGCGGTCAGTTCGGCATTGGTGAGGGCGCGCGTCTCGGTCTGAATGGACGTCGTCACGGGGCACTCGCACGCCAGCACGGCCGGGAGGACCAGCCAGGCCGGCGTCGCCTTCGGAGGACGGACGAGGCGTGAGAACAGCTCGCGGAGAGACTGCTCGGAGACGAGCGACCGGGCCGAGTCGATGCGTTTCATGCCGTGAAGTCTACGGATTTGGGGAGGACTCGTCTCGACGACCGACGCCCGGTTCAGAAGATGGGCAGGTTGATATCGAGCGACGCGCCGGAGGGGTCGACGGTCAGTCGTACGCCGGCGGGTGGCGCGACGTAGACCGGTGCCGGCTCGACGTAGACCACTTCGCGCTGAGGCACGTAGCGGGGCGGCGGCGGCGGGATGTAGTGGACGCGCGGGGGCGGCGCGTAGACGACCGGTGGGTCGCAGTGGACGGGCGGGGCGTCGACCATGACGACGTCCTGATAGTGGCCGTGGTGGCGGTCGTGGTGGCGGCCCCGGTGCCGGAAGTGGCCGCGCCGTCCGTGATGGCGCGGCATGATGACCTCGCTCTGGTGGTGGCGACCGCCGTCGTGGCGAGCGTCCCCGCGGTGACGGCCGCCGCCGCGGTAGCCCTGCTCGCGCCGATCGTCGCTGCGTTCGTGGCCACGGCCGCGGCCGCGGAAGCCGTCGTCCGTGTCCGCCGACGCGAGGGCCGGCGCGAGGAGGCCGGCGACCAAGCTGAAGGAGCCAATGAGAGCGTTGCGGGTGAGGAATCGAGGGAGGGTCATGTCGAACTCCGTTCCCGGCCCTCATCAGTGGGGCCTGTGGTGCGGAGCGGGCGTAGCATCGACCGTGCCAGGGGGCTTCATGGCGGTGAGCACGCGTTCGTAGTGGATGCGGTCGGGCTCTGCGTTGCCATCACGCCACGCTGGCGGGAGGGAGCGGCACAGGGGTCAGGCGCGGGGCGAGAACTCGGCGGATTCACCGGGAGCGAGCACGCGAGCCTCCACGGGGAGCCCCGAGCGCGCGAGGTCGCGGACGAAGTGGTGGTTACGGCCCGGGTGCCAGCTCGCGGGCGGCATGGGCATCCACTCGCCGCCTTCGTGGATGGGGATGACCACGCGCGGCTTCAGGATGTTCGCGGCGC
>JADMJS010000109.1 GCA_018780435.1 Myxococcales bacterium | reverse complement strand
CCGTAGCTCGGAGCGACTCCGAGATAGTGGAGCGTCCACTCGGTGATGGCCTTGAACGCGGGGGCGGCAACGAGACCGCCGTAGTAGAGCCCCTTTGGTTCGTCGATGATGACTGCGACGGCGAGGCGTGGCGCCTTGGCCGGGGCCAAGCCGACGAACGAAGCGGTCCAGTGTTCGGTGGAGTAGCCGCCGACGACCGGATCGACCTTTTGCGCCGTGCCGGTCTTGCCGGCGACGTCGTAGTCGTACATCCAGGCCTCGTGGCCCGTGCCTTCCCATTCCACGACCGACTCGAGCGACTTGATCACGGCGCGCGCCGTTCCCGGCGAGATCACGCGCCGCACGGCTTCCGGCGGGTACTCCTCGATGACGTTACGCTCCGAGTCGAGTAGCGCCTGCACGATGCGCGGCTTCATCAACACGCCGCCGTTACCGATGGCGGCGAGCGCCGCGGTCATCTGGAGCGCCGTAACCGCGATCCCTTGTCCGAACGCGATGTTGGACAGCACCACGTTGCCCCACTTCTCGCGCGGGGGCACTTGCCCCTTGAAGTCGCCGCCGATACCGATGCCGGTCGGCGTGCCGAACCCGAAGTTCTGCACGTAGTCGTACAAGCGGTCGCGCCCGAGCATGCCGCCGATCTTGATGAAGCCGACGTTCGACGAGTACTTCACGAGCTCGGTGACGGACAGCTTCTCCTCGAAGCGGTGGGTGTCGTAGACGAACTTCTTGCCGACTTTGAGGCGACCCTTCTCCGTGTCGATCATGTCGGAGAGACCGATGACCCCTTCTTCGAGCGCGGCGGAGAGAGTGATGATCTTGAAGATGGAGCCCGGCTCGAACACGTAGGCGGCGATGCGGTTCGTCTGGCGCGGCACCATGGTCTGCATGCGCACGGCTTCGAAGAGATCGGGGTCCACCTCGACATCGTCACGGATGTCGCGGCGGAGGGCCGTCACGATGCGGTTCTGTCGCTCGTAGGCGCGTCGGTCGGCGCCGACGATCTCCAGGTAGCGGTTCGGGTTGAAGCGCGGGTAATGCGCAGCGGCGAGGATGTCCCCGGTCTGCACGTCCATCACGACGGCCATCCCGGAACGGCCGAGGAAGGAGACGACCGCGCGCTCGAGCTCGGCCTCGGCGACGGCCTGAATCTTCTCGTCGATGGTGAGCTTCAGCGACTTGCCGGCGGCGCTCTCGACCGGTGGCAGCGCGTCGAGCATGCGGTAGCGCCCTTTGGTGTCGCGCTGGTAGGGCGCTGAGACCATGGTACCCTTGAGCACGCTGTCATAAGCCGACTCGAGGCCGTCGACGCCCTTCGAGTCGAAGCCGACGACGCCGAGGAACTGCCCCGCGAGCTCTTTCTTGGGATAGAAGCGCTTGGCCTCTTTCTGGAGGTAAATGCCCGAAATCTTGTGCTGTTTGATGAGCTGCTGAACGGCCTGCGCTTCGTCGGCCGTGATCTGGCGCTTGATGTAGCGGAAGTGCGCCTTGGCTTCGAGGGCGCGCGTCACGGCTTCCACCGGCAGGCTGAGCACCTCGGAGAGCATCTGGGCGACCTGCTCCTTGGTGGTCGGATCGACGGTACGGGGGTTGGCGTAGACCGTGTCGACCTCGACCGACGTGGCGAGGGCTTCGAAGTTCCGGTCGAAGATCTCGCCGCGTTGCGTGTCGAGGCGCAGCGTGCGCAGGTAGTTCCGTTCGGCCTGTTCAAGCAGGACGTCGCGCTCGCAGCCCTGCAGGTAGCCCGTCATCGTCAGGATGGACATGAAGCCCACGAAGAGGGCGCCACCGACGAGGCGCATGCGGCGGAGCTGGTCGCGGTCGACTTCGGCGCCGCTCGCACGGCGACGCGCCGGAGCGCCGGGGGAGGTCCCGGGCCGCTTCGTGCCGGAGCGCGAGGGACGGCGCTTCCAGAACTTGAGGGGAAGGAGCGCCATCAGAGGCGTCTCCTGCAGCGGCCACCGAGTGGTGAGTCCGGCGCGGCTTTCCAGCAGGCCTCGAACTCGCGACGCGCGTCGCCGTGGTCGCCGCGGGACTCGAAGAGCTCGCCCAACGTGAAGTGCGGCTCCGCATAACCTTTGCACTTCTCGGTCGCGCGCCGGAGCGTGTCGATGGCTTGGTCCGTTTGGCCGACGATGTGCTGCATGCGGCCCAGGTTGTTGAGGCCGAGGCAGAAGGCCGGGTTGTGGAAGACGGCCATTCGGTAGCTTTCGAGCGACTCGCGGCGGCGTCCCAAGTTCTCGAGCGCGATCCCGATGTTGTTATAGGGAACCCACGGGGTCTGGTAGAGCGTCGCCCCAATAAGAGGCTCGAGCGTCTCGATCGCGTCCTGCCAACGTCGCTGTTCGAGCAGGAGCGCACCCAGGTTGGCGCGTGCCTGGTGAAAGCCGGGCCGAATCTGCAGCGCCTTTTTGAAGTGCGTCTCGGCGGACACGAAGTCTTTTCGACCGAAGAAGATGAAGCCCATGAGGTGGTGGGCGTCGGGGTTCTCGGGGTCGATCTCGAGCGATTGCGTGAGCTCAGCGAGGGCCGGCGGAATCTGCCGCTCGTAGAAGTAGCCATTGGCGAGCTTGTAGTGGAAGTCCGACTGCTCCTTCGGCGACATGGGTTCGCCGCCGCCTCCATCCGTGGTCGCGCAGCCGAGCGCCAGCGTAAGTGCTGCGAACAGGGACAGCCGTGGGGAGTGGCCGCTCATCGGATCTCGATGATGTCCTGGGGTGCCGGCACCCGCATGTGGAGCTTCCGTTCGGCCTCTTCACGGACCCGGTCGGCGTGTTTCACTGACGCCAGCTCGAGGCGGAGCTTGCGGTTCTCCTCATACGCGGCCCGGTACTGCAGCGTCTCCGTCGAGAGCTGCACGCCCAAGCGGTGGAGCTCGTGTCGGTGCCAGACTTGGTAGAGCCCGAGGCCCACTAGGATGCTGACGTAGAGCGCCGTGTAACCGAAGGCCTTGAGACCCCAGACGACCCGACCGCCCGCCAGCGTGCCTGCCGCTGCCGGGGGAGCAGCGTCGGCCATGGCGCGGCGCGCACTCGTTCGGGGAGCGGCGCTGGCGGTGTGGTGGTCGGACACGGTGGAGGTCATGAGAGCGGGGTTCGTCCTGTAGAATCGCGATGTTCGGTAGATCAGAGCCCGAGGTTCGGGAGCGAAGCGAGGATGTTCTGAAGCGCGTTCGGAGCCAGAAGCGGCGCCTGAAAGGCCTCGTACGTCGTCGGTTCCCACAGTTCGATGAAGTTGCCGTTCCCATTGAAGAGGACCTGCTGGTCGATCCCCGTGTGGGCGCGATGTTCGTCGGCGATGAGGACACGGCCGACCTTGTCGATGGGGTAGGTACGGGCCTTGGAGTAGATGAGGCGGCGGAACTGCATGAGCTCGATCGAGTTCGTGCCCGGGGTCGCGGCTTGGGCGTTAATGCGGTCGGAGAGCGCCTTCCACTCGTTCACCGGGTAGGCTCGGAGGCAGCGGCCTTCGAAGCCGTGGGTCACGACGAAGCGGTCATCGCCGTAGACGCCGCGCAGCACGTCGCGCAGGTCCGACGGGACCGAGACGCGACCTTTCGCGTCGACCGCATGCGTGAACTCTCCCATGAACATCGGTGGCCGAGCGTCCCCTTCGTCGGCGTGGGAGTCGTGGGATATTTTCCCACTTCATCCCACTTTCTCCCAAGAGCATGACGTTTAGACCCCCAGGGCCGAAGTGGTCAAGGGCTTTCCGGGCGATTGCGCAAGAAACTCGTCATCGAGACCAGTAGGCCACTATGCCTTGTATTTCAGGCTCATGGAGACCACTACCGGCGGTGGTTCGGTACGGGTTTTCCCTAAGATGACGGGAGGAGCAGGCCTGTGGAAAGTTGGCGGGTCGAAGATCCCGAGATCATGATTGAAGTCGGACAACGGTGGGATGAAGTGGGATGGTTCAGGCAGAGGAAGAGGCAAGTGATGGCCTCTAAGAACGAAGTCGGGCAGGACTTTGGCATCCCTCGTGGGCGACTGATACGCTCGTAGCCATGCATGCCCGCACGCTCAGATCGCTCTTCATTGGCATCGCGCTGCTCGGCGCGTGTGGCACGACGGCCACCGCCACCACCACCACGACCGAAGCCCCGGAGTCCGTGCGTACGACCGACGACAAGGCCGTCGTGGAGCGTTCGCTCGCGCGTATGAAGAAGGAGCTCGAAGACGCGGATGCGCGGCTCGTGACGCTCGAGAAGAAGACCGGTGAGAAGGCCGAGCCCAGTAAGTCTGAACCCAAGTAGTCCGCGCTTTGGCGCGGCGCTATTCCCGAACCGAGAAGCTCACGTAGAGCGCCGCGATCGCGGTCGCCATCTCGATCCCAATGAAGCGGAAGGTGTCTTCGGTCAGCGGCATCCCATC
>JADMJS010000781.1 GCA_018780435.1 Myxococcales bacterium | reverse complement strand
TGGACGATGGCTCCGCGACCCTCGACTGGATGACGCAGGAACAGGAGCGCGGCATCACCATCACGGCCGCCGCCACCTCCTTTCCCTGGCGCGATCACCAGGTGAACCTGATCGACACCCCGGGCCACGTCGACTTTACCGTCGAAGTGGAGCGCAGCCTCCGCGTCATCGACGGCGGCATCGCGGTCCTCTGCGGCGTCCGTGGTGTCGAGTCCCAGACCGAGACCGTCTGGCGCCAAGCCGACGCGCACCACGTCCCCCGTGTGGCGTACGTCAACAAGATGGACCGCCCTGGCGCCGACTTCGAGGCGACCTTGCAGTCCATGCGGGACCGGCTCGGTGCCACGCCCGTCGCGGTCCAACTCCCGATCATCGACGACGCTGGTCTTCACGGCGTCATCGACCTGGTCGAAATGCAGTCGGTCGTCTGGGGCAGCGACCCCACCGGTCGGCTTCTGGAGACGCGGGACATCGACGCCATTCACCAAGACGCTGCGATGGCCGCCCGCGACACGCTCGTCGACGCCGTCGCCGCTGGTGATGACGACGTCCTCGCCGCTTGGCTCGACGGCACGCTGAACGCCACCGCGCTCCGGGCAGGCCTCCGCCGCGCCACTCTCGCGGGTCGCCTCATCCCGACGCTCTGCGGCGCGTCTCGAAAGAACCGCGGCGTGCAGCCGCTACTCGACGCCGTCGTGGACTACCTCCCGTCGCCCCTCGATGTCGCTGCTGCCAGCCCCAATCACTTCGCACCGTCAAACGATCCGAGCGCCCCGCTCGCGATGCTCGCGTTCAAGGTGCAGCGCCTCTCCGGTGGCGAGCCCGCTTGCTTCGTGCGGATCTACGCCGGCACGCTGCGGGCGGGCGATCGCATCCTGAACG
The DNA here is from genome assembly GCA_018780435.1 of Myxococcales bacterium. Taxonomy (GTDB): domain Bacteria; phylum Myxococcota_A; class UBA9042; genus SXOO01. Next base: position 21,570 of record JADMJS010000781.1, on the reverse strand, counting down.
TCCGATCAGGCATTGAGGCCCAGGTCTCGCGTGTCGTGAAGGTCCACGCCCGGGATGTCGAAGACGTCTCCGCCGTGTTCGCGGGCGACATCGCCGCCATCTATGGTGTCGGACACGTCGCCACAGGCGACACGTTGACCGCACCCGAGGCGCCCCTCACGCTCAGCCCGATCTTCGTGGCGGAGCCCGTCGCTCGCGTTCGGCTCCTCCCCGCGACCGACACCGACGCCGCGCGACTTCCGGCCGCCCTCGGCGCGCTCCTGCTCGAAGATCCGACCCTCACGGTCGAGACCGACCCGGAGTCAGGGCTCCCAGTCCTCGCCGGCATGGGCGAGCTGCATCTGGAGCTGGCCGTCGAGCGTCTGAGCCGCGAATCCCGCATCGCCGTTCGTGCGGGCCGCCCCTTCGTCGCCCTCCGCGAGACCATCCGCGACGCCGCGAACGGCCGTATCGAAGTGAACCGCCCCGTCGCCGCTGCGCCTGTTCAGGGCCGCACCCGCAACCCGGTTCAGTTCGCCGCCTTCCAGGTCGAACTCGCGCCGCTTCCGAGAGGGCAGGGCGTCACGCTCGACCTCAGCCGCTCGGGCCTCGACAAGACCTTTACGTCTGCGCTCGAAGCCGGTCTCCGCGAGGCGCTCGACCGTGGCGTTCTCGCCGGCCACCCGATGACCGACGTGCTCGTGACGGTAACTGACAGCGAGTCACACCCCCTCGATTCGACCCCCGCCGCGTTCCACGCCGCCGGGCTCGCCCTCCGTACGCTTCTACCGGAAGCCCGTCCCGCCATCCTCGAGCCGGTCATGGCCCTCGAAGTGGTGACGCCTGACGCCTGCATCGGTGAAGTTTTGATGGACCTCTCGGTCCGTCACGCTACTGTGCGCGACGTGACGGCGCGCGCGGGTACTCAGGTCGTGCGGGCGCTCGTGCCGCTCCGCTCGATGTTCGGTTACTCGACGGACCTCCGGTCGCGCACCCAGGGGCGCGCGACGTTCAGCATGACTTTCGACAGCTTCGATGTAGCGGCAGCGGAAACGAGCGATGCGCTCGCCGCTTCCGCCCGCGACTAAGACCAAGGCAGATCCATGGCGTACAGCAACAAGATTCGTATCCGGCTCAAGGCCTACGACCACAAGCTCCTGGACCAATCCGTCGGCGAGATCACCGACACGGTTCGTCGGACAGGTGCTCGGATCGCCGGCCCGGTGCCGCTCCCGACGAAGATCAACAAGTACACGGTTCTGCGTGGACCGCACGTGGACAAGAAGAGCCGCGAGCAGTTCGAGATCCGGACTCACAAGCGGCTCATCGACATCCTTGAGCCGACGCAGCAGACCCTGGACGCGCTGATGAAGCTCGACCTCTCCGCGGGCGTGGACGTCGAAATCAAGACCTGACGCGGCCCGAAGGCAACGGCGCCGGGTGGTCTTTGACCACCGAGTATGCGAGTGCTCGACAGAGCAACCGCCATATGCTACCGGCGCCCCCAAGGCAAGCCCGTGACTAGAGGAACGAGGAACTGACGTGGCGACTCAACCAGTCTACAACCTGAACAAGCAAGCGGTCGGCTCGATCGAGCTCGACGACGCCGTCTTTGGCGTCGAGATCAAGGAGCACCTCTTCCACGAGGTGGTCCGGTCGCAGCTCGCTTGCCGCCGCTCCGGCAATCACAGCACGAAGGACCGCAGCGAGGTCCACGGCCACAACAAGAAGCCGTACAAGCAGAAGGGCACGGGCCAAGCTCGCCAAGGTGACGTCAAGTCGCCGGTGTGGCGTGGCGGCGGTGTGGTCTTCGGACCCCGCCCGCGCGACTACAGCTACAAGCCGCCCCGCAAGGTTCGTCGTGCCGCTCTCCGCTGCGCGCTGGCCAAGCGCCTCGCCGACCAGAAGCTCTGGGTCATCGACTCGCTCGAGCTCCCGGAGATCAAGACGAAGGCGATCGCCGCCGTCGCGACGAGATTCGGCTGGAATAGTGCGCTTTTCGTTGACGAGAACAACGAGCACCTGCAGAAGTCCGCTCGCAATCTCGTGAAGCATCAGTTCCTCCTCCGCGGGGGCCTGAACGTTTACGACATCCTCCGGTACGAGCACCTCGTGGTCTCCAAGGCTGCGGTGCAGAACATCATGGGAGCGCTTTCGAAATGAGCGAGCCGTCCTCCGATACCTACAAGGTCCTGAAGCGCCCCCTCATCACTGAGAAGGGCCAGGCCATGCGTGACGCTGCAGGCAAGTACCTCTTCGAGGTCGCCTCGTCCGCGAACAAGATCCAGGTCGCTCAGGCGGTCGAGGCGCTCTTCGGGGTTCGCGTCGAAGCGGTGAACACCCAGTGGGTCCGCGGCAAGAACAAGCGCGTGGGCCGCCACATGGGCCGCAAGCCGAACTGGAAGAAGGCGATCGTGACGCTCCGCAAGGGCGACGCAATCGACCTGTACACGGGAGCTTAATCGTCATGGCCATCCAAGTATTCAAGCCGACCAGCGCCGGTCGCCGCGGTCAGACGTCGCAAGACTTCTCCGAGCTCGGCGGGGATCAGACCCCCGAACGATCGCTCGTCGAGGGCAAGCGTCAGACCGGTGGACGCAACCACTACGGTCGTGTCACCGCTCACCACCGTGGCGGCGGTCACAAGAAGCGTTACCGACTCGTCGACTTCCGTCGCGAGAAGGACAGCGTCCCGGCCAAGGTCGTCGCTATCCAGTACGACCCGAACCGCACCGCCCGTATCGCCCTCGTGCACTATCACGACGGCGAGAAGCGCTACATCCTCGCTCCGTTCGGCCTCAAGGTCGGACAGAACGTGGTCAGCGCCGCGAGCGGCATCGACATTCAGGTCGGCAACGCCATGCCCCTCAGCCAGATCCCCCTCGGCACGACGATTCACAACGTCGAGCTGAAGCCGGGCGCTGGCGGGCAGATGGTTCGTAGCGCGGGCGTCTCGGCCCAGCTCATGGCGAAGGAGGGCAAGTATGCGCTCGTCCGCCTTCCATCCGGCGAGCTCCGTCAAGTGCTCCTCACCTGCCGTGCGACGATTGGTCAGGTTGGCAACGTCCAACACTCCAACGTCAATCTCGGCAAGGCGGGGCGCAATCGGTGGAAGGGCTGGCGCGGGCACGTTCGTGGCGTGGCCATGAACCCGGTCGACCACCCGCACGGCGGTGGCGAAGGCCGCACCAGCGGCGGTCGTCATCCCGTGACTCCGTGGGGTTTCCCCACGAAGGGCAAGAAGACCCGCCACAACAAGCGGACCGACCGTTTCATCGTCAAGCGTCGCAAGTAGCAGCCGCACCCGAGACGGAATTCAGCGCCCCCCGCGGGGAAGCCATCCACTCGGCGGACAAAAGAGGAAGACAGCATGCCCCGTTCGCTCAAAAAGGGTCCCTTCGTGGACACCCACCTCATCCGGAAGGTTACGGAAGCGCAGGCCAGCCAGAGCAAGAAGGTCATCAAGACCTGGTCGCGTCGCTCCATGATCCTGCCCGAGATGATCGGCCTCAACTTCGCCGTGCACAACGGCCGCAAGTTCATGCCCGTCTATGTCACGGAGAACCACGTCGGTCACAAGCTCGGCGAGTTCGCGGGTACCCGCACCTTCCACGGCCACTCCGCCGACAAGAAGGGAAAGAAGAAGTAGGCCATGGATCAGCTCGAACAGCATGCAAACGAAGCTTGTGCGCGCGGTCGCTTCGTGCGAATCGCCCCGCGCAAGGTTCGCGTCGTCGCCAATCTCATCCGGACCAAGCCCGTCGCTGAGGCCCTTGAGATTCTGGCATTCACGAACAAGCGTGGCGCCAAGGTGCTTCGCCATCTCCTCGACTCCGCCGTTGCGAACGCTCAAGCGCGCAAGCTCGGCGACGTCGACCAACTGGTGGTGAAGCGCATCCTCGTCGACCAGGGCCCGGCGTACCGCCGGTTCCGTCCCCGCGCGATGGGACGGGCTTCCCGGGTCAACAAGTTCACCAGCCACATTCACATCTTCGTCGGCGACGCGGCGCAGTAAGGAGCAGATCGTGGGTCAAAAGACACATCCGTATGGGTTCCGCCTCGGGGTGATCCGCGACTGGCAGTCCCGCTGGTTCGAGGAGAAAAACTACGCGCAATGGCTTCATGAGGATCTTCGCCTCAAGGAGTTCATTCGCACGCAGCTGAAGCACGCCGGGATCTCCCACATCGAGATCGAGCGCGCTCGGACGCGGCTGAAGATCAACATCCACACCGCCCGCCCGGGGATCATCATCGGGAAGAAAGGGCAGGGCGCGGAAGATCTGAAGAAGCAGCTCCAGACGATCGCGAACGCCGACATCTCGCTCGCTATCCACGAGGTCCGCAAGGCCGAGTTGGACGCGCAGCTGGTGGCGGAGAACGTCGCGACTCAGCTTGAGCGTCGCGTGAGCTTCCGCCGCGCGATGAAGAAAGCGGTCTCCACGGCGATGCGCTTCGGTGCCAAGGGCGTGAAGATCATGTGCAACGGTCGACTCGGCGGGGCCGAGATGAGCCGTCGCGAATGGTACCGTGAAGGGCGGGTCCCGCTGCACACGCTGCGTGCGGACGTCCAGTACGGCCTGGCAGAAGGCAAGACCACGTACGGCGTCATCGGCGTCAAGTGCTGGGTCTTCAAGGGCGAGGTGTTCAAGTAATGCTCTCTCCAAAGAAAGTAAAACATCGGAAGACGTTCAAGGGCACGCGTGGCGGTTATGCGACGCGCGGCGCTGAAGTCTCCTTCGGTGAGTACGGGCTCCTCGCACTGCAAGACGGCTGGATTACGGCGCGTCAGATCGAAGCCGCTCGTATCTCGATGACCCGCAAGATCAAGCGTGGCGGTAAGGTCTGGATCCGAATTTTCCCGGACAAGCCCGTCACCCGGAAGCCTGCCGAGACTCGTCAGGGTCACGGTAAAGGTAACCCCGAGTTCTGGGTCGCGGTCGTCGAGCCAGGCCGTATCCTCTACGAGATGGAGGGTGCGGAACCGGAAGTGATGATCGAAGCGCTCAAGCTCGCGGCGTCCAAGCTTCCCATCAAGACGAAGGTCGTTCGTAAGGGAGAGTTCGCATGAAGGCCGGGGATGTCCGCGCGATGGGAGACGAGCAGCTCAAGCTCGCCGAGCGCAACACCACTGAGGAGCTCTGGAAGCTCCGGTTTCAACACCACACGGGTCAGCTCCAGAATACGGCTGGCCTTCGCGAGACGCGTAAGAAGCTCGCTCGCATCAAGACCGTGCTGAACGAGCGTCAGCGCGGCATGGAGGGCAACTGACATGAGCGAGCAATCGAGCGAGCGCGGTCGTGGTAAGCAGCTGACGGGTCGCGTCGTCAGCAACAAGATGCAGAAGACCATCGTGGTCGAGGTCACGACTCGGGTGAAGAACCCGCAGTACATGAAGTACGTGACTCGTGCGAAGCGCTACAAGGCGCACGACGAGTCGAACGACTGTGGCATCGGCGACGTCGTCACCATCCAGGAATGCCGGCCGATGTCCGCCGACAAGCGGTTCCGCCTCTTGACGGTCAAGGAGCGCGCGGCGCAGTAAGCGCCCGTGACGGGAACGAGCCATGATTCAAGCACAGACATTCCTCAGCGCCGCTGACAACTCGGGAGCCAAGCTCCTGCAGTGCATCAAGGTCCTCGGGGGAACCAACCGCACCATCGCAGGCATCGGCGATATCATCGTCGTGTCCGTGAAGGAGGCGATCCCCAAGGCCAAGGTCAAGAAGGGCCAGGTTCTTCGGGCGGTTATCGTCCGCACGGTGAAGGAAAATCGCCGTGAAGACGGCAGCTACATCAAGTTCGACGACAACGCAGCCGTTCTGCTCGGTGGCCAAGGCCTCGAGCCGGTCGGCACGCGAATCTTCGGACCTGTGGCGCGCGAGCTGCGCAGCCGCAAGTTCATGAAGATCATCTCGCTGGCACCGGAGGTGCTGTGATGGCTCGTATCCGACGAGACGATTCGGTGATGATCATCGCCGGGAAAGACAAGGGCAAGGTTGGTCGTGTGATGAAGCTCGTCGACGGGGGGAAGAAGATCCTCGTCGAGAAGCTGAACATCGCGCGCCGCCACATCAAGCGGACTCAGCAGAATCCGCAGGGTGGCATCGTGGACAAGGAAATGCCGCTCGACATCTCGAACGTCGCGCTCGTCGGCCCCTCGGGCAAGACGACTCGCGTGCGCTTCAAGGTGGAGACCGTCGGTGGCAACTCCGTCAAGACCCGCGTTGCAGTCAAGACCAACGAGACGATCGGGTAGGAGTGAGCCGTGGTCAATGATGCAGAGAAAGAAGCCGTGGCCCGCATCGAAGCCCGGCTGAAGCAGAAGTACGACTCCGAGGTTCGTGAGACCCTCGCCAAGGAGTTCGGTCTGGGTGCGATGGAAGTGCCCCGGCTCCAGAAGATCGTTCTGAACATGGGTCTCGGCGAAGCAGCACGCGAGCCGAAAGTCATGGATTCAGCGGTCAAGGAGCTGGCGCTCATCACCGGACGCAAGCCGCTGATCACGATCGCTCGGAAATCGATCGCCGTCTTCAAGCTCCGCGAGGGCATGAAGATCGGTGCGAAGGTGACCCTGCGTCGCGATGCCATGTACGAGTTCCTCGATCGCCTGATCCACGTCGCGCTCCCCCGGGTGCGTGACTTCCGCGGTGTGAGCCGCAAGGGATTCGACGGTCGTGGCAATTACTCGATGGGCATCCGGGAGCAGATCATCTTCCCCGAGATCGAGTACGACAAGATCGACAAGGTCAAGGGCCTCAACGTGACTTTCGTCACGACGGCCAAGACCGACGAGCAGTGCCTGAGCCTCCTGACGCACCTTGGCGTGCCGTTCCGCAAGTGATGCGGAGGAGTTGATCCCAATGGCGAGAAAATCCCATTTCGAGAAAGAGAAGAAGCGCGACGTCCTCATCAAGAAGTTCGCTGCGAAGCGGGCTGCTTTGAAGAAGAAGGGGGACTGGGCTGCGTTGTCGGAACTTCCGCGCAATTCGAGCCCTGTCCGCAAGCGGAACCGCTGCGCCATAACCGGTCGTTCTCGTGCATTCATGCGCAAGTTCGGCCTCTGCCGTAACAAGTTCCGTGAGCTCGCGCTCAGTGGCGAACTGCCCGGCGTGACCAAGTCGAGCTGGTAAGGAGTCGACCATGATGACCGACCCGATCGCCGATCTGCTGACGCGGATCCGCAACGCTGGCGACGCGCGACACGCAGGACTCCGGATTCCGGCGTCCAAGGTGAAAGAGCAGATCGCCTCGATCCTGAAGAACGAAGGGTTCATCGAGAGCTACGAGCTCGTACCCGAAGGTCCTCAGGGCACCCTCAACATTCTGCTCAAGTACGGGCACGACAAGCAGTGCGTCATTCGTGGCGTGCGCCGTCTGTCGAAGCCCGGCTGCCGGCAGTACGTCAAGACGAAAGACATCCCGAAGGTGCTCGGTGGCCTCGGGATCGCAATCGTCTCCACGTCGCAGGGGATGATGACCGACCGCGCGGCCCGTAAGGCTCGTGTGGGCGGTGAGCTCATCTGCGCCGTCTGGTAGGAGAACTGGGACATGTCTCGAATTGGTAAGCAGCCGGTCACCATTCCAGCAGGCGCGTCTGTCGCCGTCGCTGCGGATGGTGCGACCGTCACAGTCAAGGGGCCGAAGGGCCAGCTCAGCCGTACACTGCCGATGGTCAACGTGGCCGTGGCGGGTTCGACGGCGACGGTGACGCCTTCGGGCGACACTCTGCAGCACAAGTCCTGCCACGGGCTCTCTCGCGTCCTCCTCGACAACATGGTCCAGGGCGTCAGCGTCGGGCACAAGAAGGGCCTCGTGATCACGGGCACCGGCTACAAGGCCGAGGTCGCGGGTCAGCTCCTCACCCTGTCGCTCGGCTTCTCGCACCCGGTGGTCTTCGACATTCCGAAGATCATCAAGGTCGCGGTCGAGGGTAAGGGCACGGAAGTTGTGCTCGAGAGCCCGGACAAGGAGCTCCTCGGCCAAGTGGCCGCGAAGCTGCGTAGCTTCCGCCCGCCGGAGCCCTACAAGGGTAAGGGCGTTCGGTATTCGGACGAAGTCATCCGCCGCAAGGCGGGTAAGGCCGGCAAGAAGTAGTCGGGCGGGGCACTGCGATGAGCAAGACGAGCGATCGAGTCGTTTCGCGCCTTCGGCGCGCGGCGCATGTGAAGAAGACGGTACACGGCGACGCGGAGCGTCCGCGCCTCGTGGTCTACCGCAGCAACGCGCACATCTACGCGCAGGTGATCGACGATACCGTGGGCAAGACCCTCGCGGCGGCGTCGACACTGACGGCATCCGTGAAGGGTGCAATCGCCGACGTCGACAAGAAGGGCGCGGCCCTCGAAGTCGGCAAGGCACTCGCACTCGCTGCGAAGCAGGCCGGTGTCACGAAGGTGGCATTCGACCGCAACGGCTTCCGCTACCACGGTCGCGTCGCTGCTCTCGCTGATGGCGCTCGCGAAGGCGGTTTGGACTTCTAGTTGCCGGTCTAGCCTTCTAGACGCACTGGGCCCGGTTTGGGGAGCGCGCCCTTGAGCTGACCTCGTCAGCTCAGGGCACGCACCGACCAGTCCCGACAGTATGAAGCGAGGGCAGCCTCGCACACCGGAGCCATTGAGATGTCGAACCAGAACCAGAACCAGAACAAGGGCCGCCGCAACGAGCGCTCCTTCGACGACCAGCCGCAAGACGACCTTCAAGAGAAGGTGGTCGCCATCAGCCGAGTCGCGAAGGTCGTGAAGGGCGGACGCCGCTTCCACTTCAACGCCATCGTGGTGGTCGGTGATGGCCGTGGTCGCGTCGGCGCCGGTCTCGGCAAGGCCAACGAAGTCCCCGAGGCCATCCGGAAGGGGAAGGAGCGCGCTCGCAAGAACTCGTTCACCGTCCCGCTGCGTGCCGGCACCATCCCGCACGAAGTTCTCGGCGAGTCGGGCGCGGGCTCCGTGTTCCTGCGTCCGGCGGGTTCCGGTACGGGCGTCATCGCAGGCGGCGCCGTTCGTGCGCTACTTGAGGTGGCGGGCGTCACGGACGTGCTGACGAAGTGCATCGGGACGAGCAACCCGCACAACGTCGTGCATGCGACGGTGGCCGCGCTCAAGCTGCTGACCAGCGCCGAAGACATGGCGAACCGCCGTGGGAAGTCGCTCGAAGAGCTGCTCTCCTGATAATCGGACGGGGCTAAGGCTCCGCGGCCGGGACGTCGATGCACGCGCGTCGACGCCCAGGCTAGACACCAAACCACGCAAAACACGTGTCGTTTCAGCAGGCGTCGAAAGTGCTTGCCGGAGGACGCGTACGAACGTACTATCCCGCCTCCCTTGCGCCGAGTCGTGCGCGAGTGATGCGAAGAGGCTGTCATGAACGAACTTTCGAACCTCACCCCCTCGCCCGGCTCTGTGAAGAAGGGCAAGCGCGTTGGTCGCGGCATCGGCTCCGGACTCGGCAAAACCTGCGGTCGTGGCTCGAAAGGCCAGAAAGCTCGTTCGGGCGGCAGCACTCGAGTCGGCTTCGAGGGCGGCCAGACCCCGCTGCAGCGTCGACTCCCGAAGTTCGGCTTCAGCAACTACGTCAGCAAGCAGAACTACCTGGCCATCAACGTCGACGACCTGGCCGTCTTCCCGGCGGGTTCGGTGGTCGATCTCGAGGCTCTGAAGGCCGCCGGCATCGCGAAGGGTCACGACGTGCGCGTCAAGCTCCTTGCTGAGGGCGACCTTTCGAACAAGCTCACCATCCGAGCATCTCGGGTGGCGGTGGTGGGCGAGCGTCCTTCTCGTGCGAAGTCGGAGCGTCGAGCGGAGCACTTCGTGGTGTCTGCGGCAGCTGCGGCCAAGATTCAGGCGGCCGGCGGCGCCGTCGAAGTCGGCTAAGGAAAGCTCGTGGCGAACGGCATAGCCAACGTGGGTCGGATCCCGGAGCTCCGGGCTCGACTCGGTTACACCCTCATGATGCTTGCGGTGTATCGAGTCGGTATCTTCATCATGATTCCCGGTGTAGACCGGGAACGCATGACGGAGTACATGCAGAGCGCCAGCACCGGGTTCTTGGGGCTCTTCAACATGTTCAGCGGCGGCGCCATCGAGCAGATGTCCGTCTTCGCGCTGGGCATCATGCCGTACATCTCCGCCAGCATCATCATTCAGTTGCTGACGGTCGTGGTTCCGCCCCTCGAGCGCCTCTCCAAGGAGGGCGATCAGGGTCGAAAGAAGATCAACCAGTACACGCGCTACGGTGCGATCGGTCTTGCAATTGTCCAGGGTGTCATGCTGCTTCGCAGCCTGGCCGGGCAGCAGGACGGACCGATCATCGACGCCGGCACGGGCTGGCTGATGCTCGCGGTGCTCACCGTGACTACGGGCACCTGCTTCCTGATGTGGATCGGTGAGCAGATTACGGAGCGCGGTCTCGGTAATGGCACGTCGCTGGTCATCTATGCCGGTATCGTTTGCGACATCCCCGACTCTATCATGCGCCTCTTTCAGCTCAGCGAAGGTAATGGCGGGACCCTGACGCTCACGACCATCGCGCTGCTGGGCATGATCGTGCTGGTCGTGATCGGCGCCATCGTGTTCATGGAGCGCGCCCAACGACGCATTCCCGTGCAGTACGCGAAGAAGGTCGTTGGTCGTAAACAATTCGGCGGTCAGAGCACGTACCTCCCGCTCAAGCTCAACACGGCGGGCGTCATCCCGCCCATCTTCGCCAGCTCGATCTTGATGCTGCCGATGACGCTCCTGAATCTGTTCCCGAACAGCGCGTGGGTCGTCTCGATGACCAACAAGCTCGCGCCGGGCGCTACTCTCTACAACGTCTTGTTCGTCTCGCTGATCATCTTCTTTGCCTACTTCTACACCGCGGTGACCTTCAATCCGCTGGATGTGGCTGAGAACTTGAAGAAGTCCGGAGGTTTCATCCCGGGCGTGCGCGCTGGCAAGAAGACGGCCGACTTCATCGATGCCGTGCTGACGCGAATCACGTTCGGTGGCGCGGTCTACATCGCCGCGGTGTGCGTCCTGCCGACCTTCCTCCAGCAGATGTGGGGGGTTCCGTTCCAGTTCGGCGGCACGGGTCTTCTGATTGTCGTGGGCGTTGCCCTCGACACCGCCAATCAGATTCAGAGCTATGTGATTTCGCAGAACTACGAGCAGTTCGCTCAGACGGGAGCGCGCCAGCGCACTCGTGGTGGCGTCGGCACAGGGGCTGCGCGGTAATGTACCTGATTCTGCTCGGCGCCCCGGGGGTCGGTAAGGGCACCCAGGCAAAGGTCCTCGAAGCGGCTCTGGGGATCCCCCAGGTCTCGACGGGCGACATGCTCCGCGCTGCGAAGGCGAGCGGGTCCGAGCTCGGACACCGTGTGGCTGCGGTGATGGACGCAGGGCACCTCGTGTCGGATGACATCATCCTCGATGTCGTTCGTGCTCGACTTCAGGCGCCAGATGCGGCAAAGGGGGCCATCTTCGACGGCTTCCCGCGCACCGTCGCACAGGCGGAGGCCCTTGAGAACATCGCCCCGATCTCCCACGTCGTCGCGCTCGACGTCGCGGAAGACGAGATCGTGGCCCGTATCAGCGCACGTTATTCGTGCGGTGCCTGCGGCAAGCCGTTCAACACGCTGTCGAGCCCGACGACTCGGGCCGATGGGCGCTGCGACGCTTGTGGCGGCGACATGGTTCAGCGAGCAGATGACACAGCCTCGGCGGTGGTCACTCGGCTCAAGGCGTACGCGGACAACACGGCGCCGCTCGTGTCCTTCTACGAGGGACGCGGGCTTCTGCGAAGAGTCGATGGCTGGGGTGACCCGGCCGTCATTACAGAACGAGTGCTGGCTTCGATTGGACGCGAATCGCGTTCGGAGCCGGCAGCGGTCAAGCCGGGTTAGCCCGGGTCGTTTCGAGTCGAGGCGAAGATGAAAGTGCGAGCATCGGTCAGACCGATCTGTGAAAAGTGCAAGGTTGTGCGTCGACGTGGGGTCGTTCGCGTCGTTTGCAAGGAGAATCCCCGCCACAAGCAGCGGCAGGGGTAGGAGAGAGCCATGGCGCGCATTGCCGGTGTCGACCTTCCACGCAGGAAGCGGCTCGAAGTTGGGCTGACCTACATCTACGGGATCGGGCGTAATACGGCGCAGAGAATCTGCGACGAGCTCTCCCTCGATCGTGGTCTGTCGACGGACGACCTCACGGAAGGACAGGTGGCTCAGATTCGCCGCCTGCTCGAAGAGAACTACAAGGTCGAGGGTGATCTTCGTCGCGAGGTGCAGATGAGCATCAAGCGTCTGATGGATCTCCAGTGCTACCGCGGCCTCCGGCACCGAAAGGGTCTGCCGGTCCGTGGTCAGCGAACGCACACCAACGCGCGTACCCGTAAGGGGCCGCGTCGTGCGACGATCAAGAAGAAGAAGTGAGCACCCCTGCCGGAGCCTTCGGGCTTCGGCTGGGGTTTTCGGGGGCAGCCCCGAACATCAGATCCGGGCGGCAAAAGTCCGCGCGTGAGGTACCGTCATGGCGAGTCCGAAGAAGGCCAAGAAGCGCGTCCGCAAGAACATCCAAAGCGGCGTGGCTCACATTCAGTCGACGTTCAACAACACGATCGTCACCATCACCGACGTGAGCGGCAACGCGATCGCCTGGTCGAGCTCCGGCCGAAAGGGCTTCAAGGGCTCCCGCAAGAGCACGCCGTTCGCGGCGCAGCTCGCTGCGGAAGACGCGGCTCGCCAGGCGCAAGAGCATGGTCTCAAGACCATCTCGGTGTTCGTCAAGGGCCCCGGCGCCGGTCGCGAGGCTGCGCTCCGAGCTCTCGGCAACACGGGGCTTCGCGTCAGCATCATCCGTGACGTCACCCCCGTTCCGCACAACGGCTGCCGTCCGCCGAAGCGTCGCCGCGTGTAATTCGCTTTCGTCTTCTGGCATGCGCGGCATGCCGAAGGCGTCTGAGAGTCAGACGAGCGACGTCGGCCCGCGGGCCGTTCAGAGAAGATGCAACCGAGACGGTTGCGTCCACCGGTCATCAAGGAGAGACAAGCCATGTACCGCAACTGGGCCGACCTGATCCGTCCCCGGACGCTCGAGATCGAGCACGCGACCGACACCTACGGTCGTTTCGTCTGTGAGCCGCTCGAGCGTGGCTTCGGCTTGACGCTCGGTAACTCGCTGCGACGGGTCTTGCTGTCGTCCATCCGGGGCGCGGCCATCACCTCGATTCGTATCGATGGCACGCTCCACGAGTTCTCGTCGGTCTCCGACGTCTCGGACGATGTCACGGACATCATCCTGAACCTGAAGGAAGTCCAGTTGACCATGTTCGGGCTCGGCCCGAAGACGGTTCGGATCTCCAAGTCGGGTCCGTGCGTCGTGACGGCCGGTGACATCATCGCCGACGACACCATCACGGTCCTGAACCCGGCGCAGCGCATCTGCTCGGTGTCGGAGGGCGGGAAGTTCGAAGCCGAGCTCGTCGTTCGTGAGGGCCGCGGGTACAAGTCTGCGGAGGAGAACAAGGAGTCGTCGGCGGCCGTGGGGACCATCGCTATCGACGCGATCTTCTCACCGATCACCCGCGTCAACTACCGGGTCACGAACGCTCGTGTGAAGCAGCGAACGGACTACGACAAGCTCACGCTTGAGATCTGGACGAACGGTTCCGTGCTCCCCGAGGATGCGCTCGCGCTCGCCGCGAAGATCCTCAAGGAGCAGCTCCAGGTGTTCATCAACTTCGATGAGGCGGTGGAAGAGCCGACTCGCGAAGAGAGCCGTGAAGAGCCTCGCTTCAACGACAACCTGTTCCGGACGGTCGACGAGCTCGAACTCAGCGTTCGCTCGGCCAACTGTCTGCAGAACGCGAACATCAAGTTCATCGGTGACTTGGTCCAGCGCTCGGAAGCAGAGATGCTCAAGACGAAGAACTTCGGCCGTAAGTCTCTGAAGGAGATCAAAGAGATCCTCGCGGAGATGGGCCTGCAACTCGGCATGAAGCTCGACGGCTGGGACCCGGAGCGACGCCCCGGCACCACCACGCCCGCCGCATAAAGCAAGGGATCAAAGATGCGACACTTGAACAAGGGCCGTAAGCTCGGCCGTACCCATTCGCACCGGAAGGCGCTCTTGCGCAACCTGGTGACGGCGCTGCTCAAGCACGAGCGGATCACCACCACCGTGCCGAAGGCCAAGGAGCTCCGCGGCGTCGCCGATCGCATGATCACGTACGCCAAGAAGGGGACCCTCCACCACCGGCGCCTCGCGGCGGCGTTCATCAACGACAAGACCGTCGTACAGACGCTCTTCTCGGAGTACGCCGATCGCTTCAAGGCTCGCCCGGGTGGCTACACGCGGATCGCCAAGCTCGGGCCGCGTAAGGGCGATGCCGCTGAGATGGCGATCATCGAGCTCATGCCGGCCGAGGCGGGTTCGCATTCGACGGGCGACACGGCGTCTGCGCCGGTCACGTCGAAGGAGTCCTTCGGCGGGTAGCACTGCGGCCCAAGGCGACTTGGTCGGCGCTTTTTCGCTTGACTGAGTCGCTGAAGGGTCGTAGAAGCTCCCCCGCGCTGCTGAAGCGGCGCGAGTTCCGGGAAGCTTGGCATCGAACCACCTCGGTTGGTTGCCAAGCACGAGTCAGAATGGTCGGGGATCGTCTAACGGCAGGACTACGGACTCTGACTCCGTCGATCTAGGTTCGAATCCTAGTCCCCGAACCAATGCCCCGTTAGTCTAGTGGTCAGGACGCTGGCCTCTCACGCCGGAGTCAGGGGTTCAATTCCCCTACGGGGTACCACAAAGGACGCTGAGGACACTCAGCGTCCTTTTTCATTTAAGGGCCCGGTCGAAAATACGTGGCGAGGCAAGCCGAACGACTTGTTTTCAGCCGAGCCCATGCTCCACCACGCAGGAAGTTGGCGTCAGTCGACGCGATAGATGAACGGTACGACGGCTGGGTCGTCTGTGAACGCGGCGAGGAGCGCGAGGAGCAGCAAGATCACGACGATGGGCGTGATCCACCACGCCTTGTAGTGGGTCAAGAAGTACCAGAAGTCCGCGAAGCCGCGCTTCTCGGGTTCTGGGGGCTGCAGGTCGTTCACGTGTTCAGAGTGCCTCAGAAGACGCTCGATGGACAGCATCGAGGTGAATTTCGCGTCGTCCGCGGGTGACCATATCGGCGAGGAGCTGGAGGTTGGGCGCTGAACCGGCGCGAGCCCCCGCGCCGGATGCTTTCGCGACCGGGGACGGCTTGGGCCTCGTGATTCCAGTGGACCGCACTTCGATGGCAATACTCGGGCGGGCGATTTTGCGGCACGTCCCGCCGACGACAAGGGCCAGAGCGGCGCGGTTGCCATGTCGCGGGCGCGTGCGCTAGGGTCGCGGGTCTTCGGGGTATCGACCCGCGCCGATGCCTCGTGCCCAAGGGGGACCGCCTGAGCTACTTCACCCGCAACGCGCTCATCGCTACCTTGCCCGGGAACGATCGGCTCCCGGGGCTCGACGCGACTCGACTCCACGAGTTCCTGAAGGACTTTGGTCGGGAGGCGTCGCCGCTACTGCGGCTTGGCCTTTGGGCGTCAGTCGTTCTCTATCATTTCGGCCCCTTGTTGACCGTGTACCTCCCCGTGCCGGCGCTGCTCTTGCCGCAGCGCCTCCGGGAGCGCCATCTTGAGAAGCTCTGCGCGCACCCCTGGTATGCGGTTCGTAGCCTCGCCTTCAACCTGAAGATGATCGCCGGGCTGTGCTGGGGCCGCGATACGGCGGTCCGTGCGTGTTTCCGGATGCCGCCGTTGCCTCCCGATCCGGGCACGTTGAGGCGGCCATGAGTCACCTCTCATTCCGGGACACAGGTGGGCCCGTCTCACTCTCGGTCGACTATGTGGTGGTCGGCAGCGGCGCAGGCGGGGCCACGGTGGCGGTCTCGCTCGCCCGTGGTGGTGCGTCCGTCGCGCTCGTGGAGGCGGGGCCCTGGCGAGATCCGGTGGATTACCCGTCGTCGATGTACGGTGCGATGCGCGACATGATGGACGACTGGTCGACGACGCTCACGCGGGGACGGGTCTTCTGGCCCGTGGTCCAAGCGTCGCTCGTCGGCGGCACCACGGTCATCAACTCCGCCATCGTCGTGCGAACCCCCGGGGACGTCTTCGACCTCTGGCAGAAGGAACATGGGTTCGGTGGCGACGGCCTCGCCGACCGCGTCTGGGCAAAGCAGGACGAGGTGGAGCGGGAGCTCGCCGTACAGCCGACGGGCCCGGCGTCGATGGGACGGTCGAATGAGCTCGCGATCGAGGCCGCGGCCCGGATGGGCTTCGAGGGGCACCCCATCCGTCGGAACGTCACGGACTGCCTCGGGCGCGGTCAGTGTCTCCAGGGCTGTACGTCCGAGCGAAAGCGCAGCCTCAACCTGAACTACGTGCCCGAGCTCATCACCCGGGGCGGGACGGTTCTGTCCTGTGCACCGGTCAGCCGCGTGCTCTTCGAGGGGACGCGGGCGGTGGGCGTCGAAGGGCGCTTCCGAGAGCCGGTGTCCCGGCGGCGCGGGGAGCGCTTCGAGGTGCGCGCCCGGAAGGCGGTCGTCATCGCCGCGTCGGCCACGCGCACGCCGATCTTGCTCATGAACTCGGGGGTCAAGCACCCAGCACTCGGCGGATACTTCCGCGCTCACCCCGGTGTAGGTGTCATCGGGATCTACGACGATGTCGTTCGAATGGACGTCGGCGCCACGCAGGGATGGGCGTCCACCGCTTTCCGCGAGTCTCATGGCTTCAAGATCGAGACGTTGGCCTTGCCGCTCGAGCTCGTAGCCAGCAGGCTCTCTGGTGGTGGCGCAAGCCTCATGCAGCGTATCGAGTCCTTTGACCGGATGGCCCACTGGGTCATCGCCGTGAGGGCCGAGGCGGTAGGCCGAGTATCGAAGAGCTGGTTCGGCGACGACCCGGTGGTCCACTACAGCCTCGGACGTCGCGACATGGAGCGCTTCCGCGATGGCGTGAAGTTCCTTGCGCGCATGCACTTCGCGGTCGGTGCGAAGGCCATCGTGAGTGGTGTCTATGGGCTGCCTTACACCATTGGTCCCGACCAGCTTCACCTGCTCGATGAGGCACCGCTCGAGCCGCGAGCGTGGACGTCGATCCTGTCGCATCTCTTCGGTGGCGCGGTCATGGGGGCCGATCCGCGGCGCTCGGTATGCGATCCAATGGGCCGAGTCCGCGGCTACGAGGGCCTCATCGTCGCCGATGCGGCGGCGCTCCCGAGTACCCTAGGGGTGAACCCGCAGCACACCATCATGGCGCTCGCCAAGATCCGGGCGGACGAGCTCTTCGCGGCCTGACGTCGCCGCCGCGACGCACAGGTCGTTGGCCGCGAAGGAAGTGCGACCACGGCATTGACAACGGAGGCCGTGGTTCCTATCCGTTCCGCCGCTCGCCGCCAACTTGGGCAGGCGTCGCCAGAACGCCGCGCAGCGGAACCGAAACAAGGGGAAGAGAGAGGGTCAATGGAAAGCGCCACCCAGTCGTTTGGCTTTCAAGCCGATGTCGCCCAGGTCCTGAAGCTCGTCGTCAATTCGCTCTATTCGAACCGGGAGATCTTCCTTCGGGAGTTGGTCTCCAACGCATCGGATGCCATCGACAAGCTGCGCTTCCGGGCGATCGAGGACAAGAGCCTGCTCGAAGCGGACACGCCCTCGATCCGTATCCAGACCTCCAAGGAGAACAAGACGCTCACCATCGAAGACGATGGCGTGGGCATGTCCAAGGACGAGCTGGTCAAGAACCTCGGCACCATCGCCCACTCCGGGACGCAGCACTTCTTGAAAGTGCTCGAGGAGCGCGGTGGCAAGCCGGACCTGAGCCTCATCGGCCAGTTCGGCGTCGGCTTCTACTCGGCCTTCCTCGTCGCCGACAAGGTCGACGTCATCTCCCGAGCCGCCGGCTCCACTGAGGCGTGGCGCTGGACGTCGGAGGCCAAAGACAGCTTCGAAGTGGCGCCTGCCGAGCGCGAGGGCCACGGGACCACGCTCGTCCTCCATCTAAAGGAGGATGCGCTCGAGTACACGAGCGAGTGGAGCGTGAAGGACCTCGTGCAGAAGTACTCTGACTTCGTGAGTCACCCGATCGAGGTGCTCACGCCCGGATACCAGGACGAGCCGGCGAAATACGAGCGCGCCAACTCGGCGCAGGCCCTGTGGAAGCGGTCCAAGAGCGAGATCAGCGAAGAACAATACGCTGAGTTCTACAAGCACCTCACGTCGGACTGGGAGCCGCCGCTGGCACAGACCCACTTCAAGGTCGAGGGCACGCAGGAGTTCGCGGGGATCCTCTTCGTGCCGAAGCGGGCGCCCTTCGACCTCTTCCAGCGCGACCACCGTCGCGGCGTACGCCTGCACGTGAAGCGCGTCTTCATCATGGACGACGCGAAGGATCTCGTACCCGAGTGGCTTCGCTTCGTGCGCGGCGTGGTCGACTCGGAGGACCTCCCGCTCAATGTGTCGCGTGAGCTGCTTCAGGATTCGCGCATCGCGCAGACCATCCGCAAGCAGGTGGTCCGGAAGTCCCTCGACCTCCTCGACGAGCTGGCCAAGGACAAGGCCGAGGACTATGCGGCCTTCTGGAAGCTCTTCGGCGCGGTCCTGAAGGAGGGGCTCCACTACGAGCCCGAGAACAAGGCACGCCTCGCTGCGCTCCTGCGCTACGGCTCGAACAAGCTGGCCGATGGCGAGTTCTCCTCGCTCGCCGACTACAAGACGCGTATGCCGGAGGGCCAGCCGGCCATCTACTACCTCACGGGCGAGTCGCGCCGTGCGCTTGAGGGCAGCCCCTTCCTGGAGACTCTCGCGAAGCGCGGCTACGAGGTCCTCTTCATGACCGATGCGGTCGATGAGTGGGCCATCGAGGCGCTGCGCGAATTCGACGGCACGCCGCTCGTCTCGGCTGTCAGCGCCGACCTCAAGATCGAGCAGACCGAGGCCGAGAAGGCCGCGCAGGAGGAGAAGTCCGACGCGCTCTCCGGGCTCCTCGGCGCGTTCAAGACCATCCTCGACGACAAGGTTTCAGAAGTGCGTGTCTCGAGTCGCCTCACGGACTCACCGGTCTGCCTCGTCGTCCCGACGGGTGGGCTGAGCGCCTACATGGAGCGGCTGTTGAAGGCACACGAGCGTAACGTGCCGGACACAAAGCGCATCCTCGAAGTGAACCCCGATCACGGGCTCGTCCGTAGCCTTCGAACGCTACACGAGAAAGACCCGGGCAGCGCTCAGCTCGTGGATTTCATCGAGGTACTCTTCGATCAGGCGCTCATCACGGAAGGGAGCCCGGTCGCCGATCCGCAGCGCTTCGCTCGGCGCATGACCAAGCTCCTCGAGTCAGCCGCCCACTGAAGTGTCGTTCGCTCGCCGCGCATATGTGGGGCGAGCGAACGCACTCCGCACTTGCGCCCTCTCGCCGCTTTGGCATCCTCGAAGACCGTGCCGTCCTACAGGCGACGGTCAACAGGGCAAGCAGGGGCAGCAATGCGACTCATCACTTCAACGGCTCGGGCTCTTCTGCTCGGGTTGCTCATTCAATCTGTCGTCGTGGCCGGCTGTGCCGAAGACGACAAGACCACGTCGACTGTGGGCACCGACGCCACGGATGCGACCGACGCTGCCGACGCCACGGACGCGACCGACGCCGCGGATGGGACTGACGGCACCACGGCTGTGGACGGGAGTGACGGGACCGACGGCACGGACGGGACCGACGGCACGGACGGGACCGACGGCACGGACGGGACCGACGGTGAGCCAATCTGTACACCGGGTCAGGAGACCTGCAATGGCACTACGCGCGTCGTGTGTAGTGCCGATGGCAGTCAACTGAACTCGGAGCCCTGCGACAATGGCTGCAAGTTCGGCAAGTGCGTGGAGGCGTGCACGCCGAACTCCGCAACGTGTGATGGTGACGTCCTGGTCACCTGCTCGGCCGAGGGCGTCGAGGCCAAGACTCCGTGCGACTCGGGCTGTGCCGACGCGAAGTGCAATACGGTCGAGCCCGTCTGCGAGGGCGGCAAGGTGTTCTGCGACGTCGGCCTCAAAGCGATCGTCGAATGCGCGCCAGACGGACTCACGGCTCAGAAGAAGGAAGCGTGTCCCTTCGGCTGCGCCGACGGCGCCTCGACGTGCTCGGAAGCGGCCTGTGAGGTGGGTGAGACCCGATGCGCAGCAGACGACGAAAAGGTCGTCGAGCTGTGCCTCGAGGACCAAAGCGGTTGGAAGAAGGCCGAACAGGCCTGCAAGGTCTCTTGCAAAGACGGGTCTTGCTTCGTCCCGACCTGCGAGCCCGGCGCGTCGGAGTGTGGCGTCCTCGGCGTCGAGGTGTGCAACGACGAGGGGACGGGCTTCGAGGTCAAGGAGCTGTGTAAGTCCGGCTGCGCCGTGACGCCGGAGGGGCCGGCGTGCAAGCAGTGCAAGAAGGGTCTCAAGCAGTGTGATGGCAAGACCATCGAGGTGTGCAACGACGAGGTCGTTGGCTTTGTCGCGGAGTCAACGTGTACGGACATTCAGGCCTGCCAGAACGGCGCCTGCGTCGATATGGCCGTACTCTCCGACACGAACTCGGCTGAAGCGAACTACCTCATCCTCATGAAGGCGATGGCCAAGTGCTTCGCGGCGGGCGTCGAAGGCTCGTGCCGCGCCATCGACACGAGTGGGCTCACCAAGGCCATCACCATCGACGATCTCGAGACGTGGTTCTGCGAGAACGAAGAGGACGAGGCCTTCCAGGCGAGCTTCGGCACCGAAGCGGACTTCATTGCGGCCACCGACATCATCGGGAGCTGCGGGTTTATCGTGACCAACCTCCAGGACATGACCTTCGAGCAGGACGAGGTCCAGCCCGGCAAGAACGCAGTCCAGTGCATCGGTTACTCCGACGGTGGGTTCATCTCCAACGGTAAGGAGCTGATCGTCGACCTCTGTTCTGCATTCAAATAGCGCGTTGGCGGGTTCGAGACGTGCCTCCCGGCACGTCCGAGCGCGCCGGGGCCGACGGGGAAAGCGCCCGTCGGCTTCGGCGTCAATCTGTCGCCCCGTTCTCGGTTGCTCAGGGATCGTGTGGGAGTGAACCGCGCATCGAGCGAAGGTAGACGAAGGGCGTCGCGACCAGGAAGTTCGAGACCCGCGACGTGTAGACGTCCGCGTGGCGCTCCACGTGACGCGCCATGTGGCTCTTGTCGTTCCCCGCGCGCATCAGGAGCCCCCATCTCTGGTTGTGGACTTCGCCCGCCACTTTGGCGAGCGGTCCAATGAGCTCGTCAAGTTCGATCGCCTTGGCGCGATTTCGGGAGAACTCAGCGTCGAGCTCGCGGATGGACTCCTTCACTTCCGGGCCGTAGCCGAGGCGCTTGCGCTGCATCGCGAGTCGAATTTCGCTGAGCTGCGCTTCCAACTCTGTCTTCTGCGCCATGAGCCGCCCGAGCTCGCCCTGCGTCGCCTCGATCGAAGCGAGCGCGTTCAGCTCCTCCTCCAGCTCACGCAGGATGAGCGCGGTGCGCCATCGGCGAATGGCCTTCGACACTCGGACGTCGGTGTAGACGTGATCGCCGATGTAGAGGATCTGCTCACCCGGCACCTTGAAGACCTGCT
>JADMJS010000407.1 GCA_018780435.1 Myxococcales bacterium | reverse complement strand
TTGTAGTACTCGTCACGGTACACGAACATGATGATGTCGGCGTCCTGCTCGATGGCGCCCGATTCACGCAGGTCTGAGAGCATGGGCCGTTTGTCGGTGCGGCTCTCGACCGAACGGCTGAGCTGCGAGAGCGCGATGACGGGCACGTTCAGCTCTTTGGCCAAGGCCTTGAGCCCGCGACTGTTCTCGGAGATGAGCTGTTCGCGCGACTGATTGGCTGACGCGCCGGCCCGGCCGCTCATGAGCTGCAAGTAGTCGATCATGATGACGTCGAGCGTGCCGTGGAGCGCGAGCCGTCGGCAGCGGGCGCGTACTTCGGCGAGGCTGATGGCGCCGGTGTCGTCGAGGAAGAAGTTGGTCTCCGACAGGCGTCCGGCGGCTTCGCCGATGCGCGCGATGTCTTCGGGCGGCGGTCGGCCACCGCGCAGCTCTTTGAGGTCGACCATCGCTTCGCTCGCGAGGAGGCGCATCGCGAGCTGCTCGGCCGCCATCTCCAGACTGAAGAGGGCGACCGCCTTCCGTTCGTGGACGACGATGTGGTTCGCCATGCTGAGCGCGAGCGAGGTCTTCCCCATGGCCGGGCGGGCGCCGAGGATGAGGAGGTCGGAGCGTTGAAGGCCGTTCAGGATTCGGTCGAGCTGCTCGAACCCGGTCGAGATGCCCGACATGCCCTTGCCACTGGCGAGCTGATTCTCGATCAGCTTCATCGCGCCCTGGAGCACTTCGTCGATGCGCCGGATGTCGGCTTTGTGGCCGCCGGAGATGACCGAGAAGATGTTCTTCTCGGCCTCGTCGAGGAACTGACCGACCTCGACGGCCGGGTCGTAGCCCTTAGACGCGATGTCGGTGGCCGCAGCGATGACGCGGCGTACCAGCGATTTCTCCTTCACGATGCCGACGTGATGTTCGAGCCCGACGAGGGTCCCGACCTCGCTCATGAGGTCGCGGAGGAAGAGCGGCCCACCCACCGCTTCGAGCATCTGGGCTTTGTGGAGCTCCTCGCCGACCGAGACGAGGCCGATGGCGACGCCCTTGCCGTAGAGGTCGAGGATCGCCTTGAAGACGTGGCGGTGAGGTTCGAGGAAGAAGTCGTCGGGCGTGACGCGATCGCCGATCCCCGAGAGGATGGACGGGTCCTTGAGGCATGCACCGAGGACCCAGCGTTCCGCCTCGACATTGGCCGGAACGGCCCCGGTTCGAGAGCTAGCCATGGCGCGAACTTAGCCCCTCCGTCTCCGCGGTGAAAGTGGGAACTTCAGCGAGAGGCCAAGTGTTCCGTAAGATGAGGTGTGTGGGATCGCTGCCGCCGCCAGCGACCATCACCGCTGGGAGGCGCGTGCGCAGAGGGGGAACGTTCTCGCCGCAGAGGGAAAAGCAAGGGTTCGATTGGGTTGCGGCCGACGCCGCCGCCTGACTCGGACCGGATCAGGCAGTCACTCGGAGGTAGTACATGGAAACGGAACGCCTACTGCTCGCGAGCACCAACGACCGGAAGCTGATGCCCCGCGTCCTCGAATTTTCCGGCCTCACTCGGTCCGAGCTCACCCTGGAGAACGGGGGCTCTTACGGCGCGGCGGTCTTTGCGTCGCGCACGGAGGTCCTCTCCGTAAGGCGTCCTCTCGCGCGGGGCGAGTCGATGTTCGGTCAGCTCGACGAACAGCTCCGCATGAGCCGGATGCTCGCCGTCGCCGACGGCTCACCTGACCGTCCCTTTGCACCACACCGGCTCATGCCGTACCGCTACAAAGGGTGGGTCTTTGCCTTCGTGGGCGATCGGCCCTCGGCCGAACAACCGGAGGGGTCCGAGCGGGAGGTGGCCTTCGTGAACCAGAACGGCGGCAACGAGTCGCCGTCGCACCGCTTCATGGCGCGCGTGATGTACCGAGTGCAACGCGCGACCCACGGGGCCACCGACCCGGACGCGCCCGCACTTCGAGCGGCGATCCTCGACGCGGCCGCGAACGTGGCTGGCTTCGAACGCTACGCCGTCGCGCTCACCACGGAGCAATCGGGCATCGTCGTCTCGCAGGGGATAGACGTGTTCCACCGCTTCGTCACGGTGAAGGCCCAGAACCCCTTCTCCCGGGACGAAGAGCTCCTAGCGCTCGCCCACCTGAAGGGCAGCGTCATCGTGGTTGGCACGACACCGGAAGGCCGGGACTGGAAGCGCCTCGACGAGGGGAAGAGCGTATCGCTCATCGAGGTCGGGCCGCCCCGCGTCTTCTAACGCAGCGGCAGCAGGTCGCTGACGCGTTCGATGAGGCGGGAGGCGCCTGCCGCGACGAGGGCGCGTCCGGCCGCCTCGCTCGCCGGGAGCCCGATCCCGACGAAGCCCGCCGCGCGAGCCGCCCGCATGTCGTCGGGCGTATCCCCCACGTACCAGCAGGTGGCGCCGGGCGGCAGCGCGAGCCGACGGGCGGCTTCGAGGAGGCACCACGGGTGCGGCTTGCCGGGCTGCTGGGCCTCGACGCCGTCGTCATGGGTCACCACGGCGTCGAAGGCGGATCGGAGTCCGAAGACGTCGAGCGCGTGCCACGCTTCGAGGCGCGGGCGCCCCGTCGCGATGGCCCGTCTTACCGGGAGCGCCGCGAGGGTCTCGAGGTCCGCCATCGGCCGCTCGGTGTCGATGAGGCCCGAGATACCGCGGCGGGGCGGTGAACGGCCTTCGATCGCCTCGTAGAGCGAGGAGCCTAGGTAGAGGAGCTGGAAGTGGTCCTTGACCGCGCCGCGTTCGTTGACGCGGGGCTCCGGGCCGAGGAGCGACTCGACGGCGGTGAGGCCGCCGCCCGCATCGGCGAGCCGTCGCGAGACGGCCTCCGGGCCGAGCGCCGACCAGTCTGGCCGGAGCAGGACGCGGACGAGCGCCGCGGAACAGTCCCAGTCATTATTGAAGCCGGACGCGGACTTGAGCGCGTGAATCCACGCCGGGTCGACGGGCGACGTCGCCTCCGGCGTCACGCCGGTGAGCTCGGCCAGCACGAGGCGTACGGTCTCGAGCGTCGCCTGGTGGTACGACGTGGTGGTGTCGACGAGGACGCCGTCCATGTCGAAGACGATGGCGCTCGGGAACCCGTTGTTCACGCGAGCGAGTTCGGGGCTGGGATCAGGACGCGACGTGCGGCATGCGCGCGATCACGCGGCCGAGGCGGGTCACGAGATCGCGCGTCTGCGCGACCGTGCCGACGCTGATGCGCACGTAGCGCTCGAGCTGCGGCTGCATGCTGCGGTCGCGGATGTAGACGCTCTCGTCTTCGCAGAGCTGGCTGAAGGCGCCCGTGTGCGGGACCTTGACCATGATGAAGTTCGCGGGCGTGGTCCGCGCGGGGAGGCCCTGCGCGTTCAGGAAGTCGACCAGGATCGGCTTGGCGCGCGTGACTTCGTCGACGTAGGAGTACAGGTACTCCAGGTCGTCGAGAGCGGCGGCGGCCGCGATCTGGCCGAGCACGTTCACACTCTTCGGGTTGTGAATGCGTCGAAGGTCGGCCACGACGCGCTCGTCGCCCATGAGGTAGCCCACTCGCAGGCCGGCGATGCCGAAGCTCTTCGAGAAGGTGCGGGTCACGACCACGTTGGAGTAAGCGTCCACCAACGGGGCACACGAGTCCCCACAGAACTCGTAGTAGGCCTCGTCGACGACGATGATGGCTTGCGGCGCGGCGCGAGCGATGCGCGCGACAACGCTGGCAGGCCACACGACGCCGGTCGGGTTGTTCGGGCTGACGAGGTAGACGAGCTTGGTGCGGCGGGTGAGCGCGGCCAAGACGGTCTCGATGTCGAGCTCGAAGGGGTCGCTGCCGTAGACCTGCTTGATCCGCGCTCCACGCGCCCCGGCGTAGACCAGGAAGTGCGTGTACGTCGGCGCCGGGACGACAACTTCGTCGCCGGGATCGAGGTAGGTCTGGCACAAGAGGTCGAGCGCCGCGTCCGAGCCGTTCGTGACGACGATCTCGTCGAAGCGGCGGCCGGTGTAGCGGGTCAGCCGGTCCACCAGCTCCGCCGAACGCTGGTCGGGGTACCAGTTCAGGTGGTGGGTGTTCCCGAGGAATCGCGTGATGCGCTCGATGACCAGCGCCGACGGGGCAATAGTCGACTCGTTCCAGTCGAGCTTCAGCGGTTCGGGCTTGGCGTGAGCGTCGATGCGCTCGAGCGACGACACGGCCCGATAGGGCCGCAGCGCCTGAGCCGCTTCGGCGAGCGTCGGGACGGCCTGCGGGGCGAAGGAGAGGTCGTCGATAGGCGGAACGAGCGGTGGCGACATGGAACTCCTCGCAATCCGAGCACGCACCGGTTTCGCGAGAAACCGTTGGTACTCCAGCAAGTTGCCGTGCGGATAACCGGCCGGAGCGGCCAGCGACCTTGGCACTGCCCCCTGGGGCTGTCAAGCAACAGCGTCCGGGGCGCC
>JADMJS010000296.1 GCA_018780435.1 Myxococcales bacterium | reverse complement strand
AAGCCGGGCGGGGCGCGGCGCGGTAAAAGCTCTCACTTATTTACGACCGAGCCCTGAGGCCGCGGCCGCCCGACCGAGGTCCGGCGGCCCGCGTGCCCATTACATCTTCCGGTAAAGGCCGACCACGACTCCGAGGAGATGCGTGGACTTGAACTGGTCCCGTCGGACGTAGATCGGCGCCATGCTGCTGTTGGCCGGCTGGAAGCGGATGCGGTCTCCCTCCGGGTAGTACCGCTTGACCGTCGCTTCATCGTCGATGAGCGCGACGACGATGTCACCTCGGTTCGCGGTCGCCTGCTTCTTCACGAAGATGTAGTCGCCGTCGTGGATCCCGTCTTCGATCATCGACTCACCGACGATCGAGAGCGCGAAGACCTCCCGACCACTCGCCCCGAGCATGAAACGGTCGACCTTGACGGTATCGCGCGCTTCCTCCACTGCCAGGAGTGGCTGGCCGGCGGCCACTCGCCCGAGGATAGGCACCGTGACCATGTCGGTGTCTTGGCGCGTCTGCAGAACGGCACGACCCGAGCTGTCGACGGGCCGGAGCGCTCGGCTCTTCATGTCCTCGCGCTTCAGGTAGCCCTTCCGCTCGAGCGCCTTCAGGTGGTCGTTGACGCCGTTGGTGGACTTGATGGCGAGCCGCATGCCGATCTCTCGGATCGTGGGCGGATAGCCACGTTGTTCGATGGAGTCCCGGATGAACTTCAGCACGAGATTCTGCCGGTCGGTCAGACGGCTACGCGTGCGAGCCCCCGACTTTCGAGCCGCCGCCGATACGTCACGAGCGCTGAGCGCCGCTCCGGTGAGGGCGGAGTCGAGTGTCTCCCCGGAATCGATGTCGTCCGAGTGAACTGCCGACGCATCCGGATCGGCCACGAGTCTGACCGTCCGTTCTGGATCCCTGGACATTCGAACCTCCCTTGCCACTTGAGGGCCGACCCGGCTGAGGACGGCAAGCGCACCACACTGCTCGTCGCAGTCTCCCGGACGGCCGCGGCGTGGGTCAAGAAAAAAGGTGAACGAAAGATCAGTCCTGAACAAATGGGCGGCGGACCCGCCCGCGCTCAGAACTCCGTGCCGCGGGACGGCGGGAGGGCCGGCTCGGCGGGGGGCTCATCCGGCGTCGGCTCGGGCTCGGGTTCGGGCTCCGGCAGTGCCTCCGGGGTCAGCTCCGGCTGAAGCTCCGGCAGCGGCGCCGGGACGACGGGGTCGGCGTCGAGCTCGCCCACCCGAATCGTCGTGGCTGCGGCGATGTCGTCGAACGTGATCCGGTGGATGCGCCACTCACCACGTTCGCGGTGAAGTTCGAGCGTGCGGCCCTCTCCCGAGCGCCCCTCCACCCGAACGCGCGCGACATCACCCTCGCTAACGCCGTCGACCCGGAAGGTCACCGGGCGGCGGACGAGGAAGAGCGCCGTCAAGCTGACGGTGACGGTCTCGGGCGGACCGTCGGTGGTCGACTGCGGGCTCGCACGCGGGAAACGTCCGCGCTCGAGCATGCCGCGGCCCGACGTGCCAATACGAACGGCGAGCTCGTCGAGGCGCGCCTGCGTCTCGGTCGTGAGCATCGGCCACGCGCCCGCGGCGTTCCCAAGCTCGAGCATGCGATGGAAGCGCTCGACGGCGACGACCGTCTCCGCGGCCTCTGCCGGCTCGGCAGGGAGCTCAAGCAGGGCGAAGACCTCCTTCGGGTCACCCGCGAGCGGCTCGATGGTGAGCGCGGGTGCGCAGGCGGTCACCACCAGAGACGCCCCGACCAGCGACTGGACGAGGGTGCGATGGGGGAAGACGAGTGAAGAGCGCAACAGCGACGCGAAACGAAGCGGAGAGGTCATTGAATGGGCGCTGCCTTGGTTCCCGAGAAGGTGCCGGAGAAGCTCGGGCCCGCGCCCTGGTCGATCTCGATCTGACCGACATACTCCCCGTCAGCGAGGCGGTCGACATAGAGGTCTTCGGTCTCGTCGACGAGCGTGCATGACCCCGAGAGCCGGAGCTGGCTGTCGAGCGCGAGGTTCTTCACGTAGTTCTCGAGGGGGATGATGAGGAGCGTGATCGTCGACGTGCAGAACCCCGAGAGCTTGTCCTCAGTGAGGCCGAGCGCGTCGAGGACGCCGTTCGAGAAGAGCGACGCGATGTTCGGACAATCCACGAACTGCAGGACCGCGTCCTTCAGGTTGTTCGTGCCGGTGATGGTCTTCAGGATGATCTCGTTGAGCACGAAGAGGATGAGCTTGCCGTAGCTGATCTGGATCGAGTGCTTGTCGATGCTCAGCCGGTCATAGTTGGCGATCTGCCCCACGAAGAAGCCCTCGACCACGTTCTGGGGGAACTCCGTGTTGGCGAGATCGGCCATGGAGTAGGTCGTCACGCCGCAGGTCTCGTAGTCCGGCGCAGCGGGATCGCAGCCGTACTTCCAGGTGAGTACGATGCCGGTCCAGAACTGCGTGCCCTGGAACGAGCTTCCCTCGAGCTTCGAGATCTTCAGCGTCGACTTCAGGTGCAAGCGGTCGACGATCTGAGTGAGGTCGTCACCGATGGTGAAGAAGTCTTGCAGCCACTGCGGCGAGTCGTCCTTCACCCAGTCGGTGATGATGTCGGCCAGCTCGTCCTCGAAGAGCCCGAACGCGGCGTCGGTGATGAACTCGCCGATGAAGCCCGCGACGAGGACCTTGATCTGATCGATGAGGAACTTCCCGGGGTTGTTGAACAGCGTCTGGATGCCACTGATGACCTCACCGACGGTCCCGAGCGCTCCGAGCGCACTGCTGAAGTCGAAGATGTTGTCGACATCGTAGGTGCCCGTCGGGATGAGCGGCAGGACGTTGAGTTCGAGGCTAACGGGGCTCTTGGTCTTGGCGACGACGAAGACGCCGTCCCGGCAACCGGCGGCGGCGAGCGCGCCAGTGGGGCTCTTGGCGGTCGCGATCACGGTGAAGTGCGTGTTCGCCGCGAGGAGGTCGAAGACTGGCTTGTCCGACACCGAGAGCACGGTCTTCTCGAAGAGCGCCCCCGAGAAGCTGCCTGTCGGGAGGAACTCACCGCAGGAGTAGCCCTTGGGCATGAGCCGGAGCTTGATGGTGTTCAGCGGGATCGGGCCCGAATACAGAAAGTTTACTTCGATGCTGCCCGTCGGGCTGTCGCTGACGTAGAGCTCGATGAAACGATCGTCGGCGCCCTCCGCGGAGAGCCGAACGGTGTATTTGATCTCCCCGAGGAGCCCGCCACGGAAGACGTTCTCGGTGAGGCCGTCCGCTGCGGTATAGACCTGCTTGGCGGCCAGGCTCCCATCGCCGGTGGCCCCATTCTGACCGATGTTCTCGATGACCTCCCAGTTGACCGCGAGCTCTGCCGCTGGCGCCCCGACCTCGTAGTCGATGACTTTGGCCCGGAGCACCAGCTCCTCCTGGATACCCAGGCCGAGGGGCACGGTCTGATCGTGGAGGATGATGATTTCGCGGGCGATCGCGACGGGCTGTCCGTCGACGCCACCCGGCCCGGGAGTGCCGTCCGGATCGTCTGTGTCGGTGGTCGCGTCCCCGGAGCCGTTGCCGTTCCCGCCGAGATCACCGTCACCACCGCCGCCGCCGGAGTCACCACACGCGGTGAGCACCGTGAGGAGGAGCGCCGCTCCGAACCAGTGAACAAGGGCGAGGCGACGACGCATAGGACCTCCGTGGACGCCCGGAGGATACGGGCACGCGCGTGGGATCGCAATGGACTCGATCGGGTCGACGGGGCCGCGTTGCGCGACCCCAACGTCGCCCGAATGTACCGAGCCCTTAAACGCAACGAAGCGGACCCCGTCTGGGACCCGCTTCGCTGTGAACCCGTCGGCACCTCCCGAAGGACGTGCCGTTCAGGATGACCGAATCACTCGGTCTCGCCTTCCTTGAAGAAGGCCGACGAACCCTTCATCGAGCACTCGCCGCGCGTCGCGCTCTCGTCGCCGTAGCCGTAACGCTCGAAGGTCGAGAGGAGGCCGTCGCAGTCGAGGTCGGCGTTCGCCGTCGCGGTGAACTTGGCCGCGGTCAGCGTCGAGCCGTTGCTCGTGTACGTGTAGGCGAAGTAGTGCTGGTCGTTCATCGAGAAGTTGAGCGAGGACCAGATGTCGGTGTCCCAGAGGCCCGAGGTCTTGACGTCGCAGCGGTCGTCGCCGTCCGCGTCGCTCGCGCCGCCGCAGCACTTCTTGCCCGTCACGTCGGGCGTCATGCCCTGCGTGGCCGGGAACTGGCACTGGATCTTGCCACCGTCGCCTTGCTTGACCTGGGGAGCCGAGTAGTACGACGCCGACGCCTTGTAGAGCTTGTCGATCTGGTCGATGGCCTCGGTCGTCTTGGCGCGACGCATGTACTTGATGAAGGCCGGCACCGCGACGACCGCGAGGATCGCGAGGATGGCGACGACGATCATGAGCTCGAT
>JADMJS010000563.1 GCA_018780435.1 Myxococcales bacterium | reverse complement strand
TGTTCGTGGACTACACGGCGGAGTGGTGCGTCAACTGCAAGGCGAACGAGAAGGCGGTACTCGAGACCGACACCGTGCGCGCGGCGCTCGAAGAGACTCGCGTCCTCCCCGTGAAGGCGGACTGGACGAATGAGGACGAGCTCATCGGCGGCGAGCTGAAGAAGCTTGGACGCAGCGGCATCCCCGCCTACGCGATCTACTTGCCGGACGGCTCCTTTGACCTCCTCCCCGAAGTCATCACCGAAGCGATGGTCGTCGAACGCCTTCGGGCTGCGGCGGCGCGTTTCCCGGTGGAGCAATACTTGTCCCTCGAACAGGCGTGCCTGGCCCAGAAATGACGACCCCGACCCCCCGATGCCCCATCTGCAAGGCGGACGTTCCGCCACGCGCTGTCAACAAGGCCTATCCGTTCTGCACGAACCGGTGCCGGCTCCTCGATCTCAGCGCTTGGATGAACGAAGAGTACGTGCTCTCACGCCCAATCGATCCCACCCGCGACGCGGAGGCCATCGAAGCCGCCCTCCGCGCCGGCCGGCCGGACGAGACCGAGATTCTGTAATCGCGACGGCCCCTTCCGGCGGCGATGTCAGCCTCGCCGCACGACCTCGAGCGCGACTCCGAGCTTGCCTAACGAGGCCGCTTTCCCGTATGAGGACGGCGGGCGCACCGCGCCACCACGCTGATACGACAGGAATCCCATGGCCCACCCCTTTCGCCTCTACAGCACCTTGACCCGAGACGCCGCGGACTTCGTTCCGCAAGAAGAAGGCAAGGTGGGCCTCTACGTCTGTGGCATGACGGTCTACGACCACGCTCACGTCGGCCACGCCCGAGCGATGGTGGTCTTCGACTCCTTCGTTCGTTACCTGCGTCACCGCGGGTGGGCCGTCACCTTCGTCCGTAACTTCACCGACGTCGATGACAAGATCATCCGCCGGGCGAACGAGACCGGCGAGGCGCCCCTCGACCTCGCGAACCGCTTCATCACCTCGTTTCAAGAGGATGTCGCCGCGCTCGGCCTCATCAAGCCGGACCACGAACCGCGCGTGTCGACCTCCATCGAGGACATCGTCGCTATGATCGCGGAGCTGGTCGCCGGTGGTCATGCGTACGCCAGCGAGGGGTCGGTGTGGTTCTCGGTCGGGTCGTGCCCAGGCTACGGCAAGCTCTCCGGCCAGAAGGTCGAGGAGCTGCAGAACCCCGACGAAGGCTCGGGAAAGCGCTCACCCAACGACTTCGCGCTCTGGAAGGGGGCCAAGCCCGGCGAACCCGCATGGGACAGCCCCTGGGGCGCCGGGCGTCCTGGTTGGCACATCGAGTGCTCGGCCATGTCGAGGAACACCCTGGGGCGCACCTTCGACATTCACGGTGGTGGGCTCGACCTCGTCTTCCCGCACCACGAGAACGAGATCGCTCAGTCGGAGTGCGCCAACCACGCGCCATACTCCAACTACTGGATGCACAACGGCCTCCTGACGATGGCGTCGGGCCAGAAGATGGGGAAGAGCCTCGGCAACGTCATCGGCGTCAAGACGGCCCTCGCGGCGTTCCCCGCCGAGACGCTCCGCCTCTACTATCTCCAGAATCACTATCGCTCGCCGCTCCCGTGGGGTGACGATGCGCTCCCCGAGGCCCTGGCCATGCTCGCCCGTCTCTACGAGGCCCGCGAGAAGGCGGAGGCCATGAAGGGCGACGAGACGGCGCAGATGGTCGCCCGCGACCTCGGACCGGACGCTCAGGCGCTGCTCGAGCTCCTCCAGGGCTTCGAAGCGCGTTTCTACGAGGCCCTCGACGCCGACTTCAACACCGGCAAGGCCGTGGGGCTCGCGCTCCAGCTCGCCCGTGCGCTCAACCGCTTCTCGAACCACAAGCAGGCGCTGAAGCGGGGTGGGCCGCTCGGTCGTCAAGCGCTCGCCGCCTTCGAACACGTTCGGGCGGCCGTGGGCCTTCTCGGCATGAGCTCGGCGGACTTCCACGAGGAGGTGAAGGCCAAGCGCCTCGCAGCCATGGGTGTCAGCCGAGCGGACGTCGAGGCCCACCTCGCCGGCCGAGTCGAAGCGCGTGCGAGCAAGGACTGGGCTCGCGCCGACGCCATCCGTGGTCAACTCGACGCGCTCGGTATCCTCGTCATGGATACGGCGACGGGCGTGGAGTGGCGGGTCCGGCTCGGCGCCGCGGAGTAGCCGCCCGTCAGAAGAAGGACAGCAGCTTCCAGAACGCGGCGATGCCGCCGAGCACGACCAGCACGGCGACCACCAGCGACACGAGCCCGATCAGGATCCCCGCCAGCACGAAGGCGCCGTCGAAGGCGATGAAGCCGAGCGACATCACCGTCATCGCGACCGACGGCAGGTTATTGGCGAGCGGGATGGGAAGCGCGACCGCTGTCGCCAGAAGCAGATACATGAACCCGGTCATGCGCTCGGCGAAAGGCGTTGTGAGCGCGAGGAGACGGGGCCTGAGGCGCCGTTCGACCTTTTCGAGTCGCGGCCTCACCTTCTCGACGATGCGCGCCATCTCGGCCGTCGCGATCGATGCACGCATGAATCGTTTCGGGAGCCATGGGCTCTTGGCGCCGGCCATCATCTGAATGGCGAACACGAGCTGAGGGGCGCCAAAGAGCGTCGAGACCCCCGGGACCGTCCCGACACCGACGACATTCGGTAGCGAGAGCACCAGCATCAACACCCCGAAGGCGCGCGCCTCGAGAGCGTTGATGAGGTCGCCGAGCGTGATTCGGTCTCGCCCCGGCGTCGACGCGAGCCCCGTCAGGATCTCGCTGATCCGAACGGGGTGTCGAGGCGCCGTATGCGCGTCGTGCGGGCTGTTGTCAGGGGAGGGGGGAGGAGAGGCCGGCTCAGTCGTCACCGTCGCACCCTATCACGGGAGCGCAGGTTGGCGAGAGCCGGGTGGCTGGCCCCGCGCTGAGCGGGGCCAGCCGAGCTCAGCCATCAGTTGATGGCGGTGAACTCAATGCGGCGGTTCAGCGCCTTGTTCTTCTTGTTGTCGTTCGGCGCCTTCGGCTTGGTCTCGCCGAAGCCCTCCGCCTGGAGGCGCTCCGCCGCGACGCCCTTGCTCGTGATGTAGTCACGGACCGATTCGGCGCGCGCCTTGGAGAGCTTCATGTTCGCCTCGTCCGGACCGTCGCTGTCGGTGTGGCCTTCGACGCGGAGCTTCACGAAGTCGTACTCCTTGAGGACCGCGACCGCCTTGTCGAGGATGCCGTAGGACTGCTTCTTGATCTTCGCGCTGCCGGTCTGGAAGTAGATGCCTTCGATGGCGCCCGTGAACTTCTGCACGGCAGCCGGGAGGCAGCCCTGCTCTTCCTTCACACCGGGGACGTCGGGGCACTTGTCGTCGTCGTCGAGCACGCCGTCGCCGTCGCGATCCGGGCAGCCCTGGGTCTTGGCCGGGCCCGGCTTCGTCGGGCACTTGTCGTCGTCGTCCGCGATGCCGTCGCCGTCCTGGTCGGGGCAGCCGGCGAGGGCGGGGACGCCCGGCTTCTGCGGGCACTTGTCGTCGACGTCGGGGATGCCGTCGCCGTCCGAATCCGGGCAACCCTTGAACTCGGCCTTGCCGAAGGTGTCGGCGCAGCGGTCATCCTTGTCCTGGATGCCGTCCTTGTCACGGTCCGGGCAGCCCTTGGCCGACGCGACGCCCGGGACGTCCGGACACGCGTCGTCGTCGTCGCGGATACCGTCGCCATCGCGGTCCGGGCAACCCTTGGCCGAGGCGACGCCGGGCACGGTCGGGCACGCGTCGTCGACATCGAGGATGCCGTCGCGGTCAGTGTCGTCCACTTCGCGCCAGGCCCAGAAGTCGAGGCCGAGTGTGAGCTCCATGTTGTAGGCGTTGTCGTCGAGACCGTCGGTGAAGAGGTGGCGTGCGTCAATGCGTACGTCCATCCAATCCGTGGTCATGATACGAACGCCGATACCGACGTTGGCCTGCCAATCGGTGTCCGTGCCGGTGGCTCCGTCGAGGGCGGCGTACATGCCGCCGCCACCGCTGGCGTAGACGCCAACTCGGCCCGAGGTGGCCTGAAAGTACACGTTGAGGCCGGTCTCAAGCGCGTGGATGCGCTCGTCGTTCGAGGCCGTGGTCGGGATGTAGCCGGCGTTGAGCTCAAGGCCGAGCCACTGGAAGAAACCGACGCCGAGGCGAAGTCCGACGACGCCGCCGTCATTGACGGTGAGCGAACCCTGTTGGAGATCGCCGAGGGCCCAGTCGTCGAGCGAGAGGTGAACACCGCCGTAGGGACCGACGTAGAATCCGCGGTCTGGGACTTCGACAGCATGCGCCGTCGTCGCGAGACCGGCGGCCACTAGCGAGAGCGGCAACGTGGAAAGGACCTTCTTCATGAGCTGCGTCCACCTGTAGTGCGGCCGGGCCGCGTTGCGTGCGAGCTGCACCGGTTCATCAATGCGCTGCGA
>JADMJS010000313.1 GCA_018780435.1 Myxococcales bacterium | reverse complement strand
TTCCTCCTCAGGCGAGGCATCATGCACCAAAGCCCACTCGACGCCACCTGCTCGCGCCACCTTCGCTTCCGTGACCTCGTCGAGTGCGGGGAGACGTGGCAGCGGCTCGCGGGCGCGGTGGACAACGTGCCCCGGCAGACGGGCACCTGGGACGGGCTGCGACGGGTCGCGACCGAGGTCCTCGACCCGGTCATCGAGCGCTTCGGGCCGATCCGCCTTACCTACGGCTTCGCGGGGCCCGCGCTGACTCGGCAGATTGCGGGTCGGATCGCGCCGTCGCTCGACCAGCACGCGGGGTCGGAGTTGAACGCGCGCGGGCGACCGACCTGCCCGCGGCTCGGGCAAGCGGTCGACCTTCACGTGGCGGGGCTGGGCAGTCGCGAGCTGGCCCAGTGGCTCATCGCAAACACGCCGTTCGACCGGCTGTACTTCTACGGGGATGAGCGGCCGGTTCACGTGTCGGTGGGGCCGGACGAGTCTCGGGCCGTGGTCACGATGCTCCAGGGCCCGTCCGGGCGCCGCATTCCAAAGGTGGTCGCCGGACTCTAACGCTGTTGGGACCTTGCCCCGGGTCAATCCCCCCGAGTCGTCGGGCCGAAGCGAAAGCGGATATCGAGCTTGCACGGCTCCGTCGAGCCAGCGGGGCGCGTCGTTGGGCCTTTGTAGGTGCAGCGGCTGCCGTCGAGGAAGGACGTGAACGCGGTGTCTTCGCCCTCGGGGCTCACGGTGCGCTGGTACTCGAAGAGGCCGGGGATGTGGATGGAGACGTGGCTGCCCATGCCGTGTTCGACGTGGTCGATGGTGAAGGGGACCGCGATGTCGTCGACGTTGGTGCAGGTCACGGCAACGGGGGCCATGACGCCGTCGATGGCCTCTTGGTTGGCGTTGCCGCAGGTCGGGAGGTGGCCGGTGGAGAGTCCGTGGAGATTGGCTCGGGTGGTCTTGCCGTTGGCCGCGGTGTAGCGGATCTCGATCCGCGATGGGACTCGCGTACGTCGGCCCGAGACGTGGTTCGTCGTCGGCGCGGTGGCTGCTTCGTCGGGCGAGGGGGCGAGATCCTCCTCGGTTGGAGGGACCAGGTACTGAATCCTCATGTCGTTCTGGGTCGTTATCGTGATCTGTCTCGGCAGGGGTGATGTTTCGGCGTGAGCCGAGCTCGCGAGCCCCATCAGGGCGGCAAGTCCGCCGAGACGTGTGATCCAAGTCTGCGATGCCATGGCGTGCTCCTCGAGACCTGCCGGCGAGGTGACGGGGTTGGTCCGTTTGGGCGCGCAGGGCTCAGGGCGACGCTGCGCGCCGAGTCTCGCGATGTCAATTGGCGCCAACGCGACGTTCGCCCGTCGAGCGGGAGCGGCATGCGGCCCGGTTGCACCCTGTCTCAAGGGGCCTATGCTCGCGGCGATGAAGACTCCGCTACGTCCCTGCGCGCTCGTGAGCGCCGTCCTCCTTCTCGGCGCTTGCGCCACGGCTTCTGACGGCGAGGGCGACCTCGGCACGGTGGACGCCGCAGTCGACGCTGGCGGGGACGTCCTCGATGTCGATGAACCTGACGACACCGGCGATATTGCCGCGGGAGGCGATGCCGAGGCGGACGGGGGCGATGCGGAGCCAAGCGATGCGACTCCGGGAGACGTTGGACAGGAGGATGTGACGCTCGTCGATGTCGCGCAGACCGACGTGGCGTCCACCTGCGATGCCGCCGAATGCGCGGCCAAAGCCAACCCGTGCCAGACGGGCACCTGTTTCGAGGGTGCTTGCCTTATCGAGGACAGCTCCGGTCCCTGCGACGACGGTGATCCGTGCACGCTCGGCGACAGTTGCCTCGTCGGCACCTGCGCCGGATTTTCTCAGCCCGGCTGTTGCACCACCGATTGCGAGGGCAAGGTGTGCGGCGACGACGGGTGTGGTGGGAGCTGCGGAGCCTGCCTCGACGGTACGGTGTGTGGTCCACTCGGGAGCTGCGTTGTGGGCGCGGTCGGTGGCGACACCTGCGCCGACGCCGCGTTGGTGGGCGGGCTCCCCTTCGAGGTGACGTCCACGACCAAGGGGCTTCAGAACGACTACGCGGTCCCTGCGCTGGCCTGCAACCAGGTCGCCCTCGGCACCTACGGAAACGACGCCGCCTTCCGGTATGTCGCGGATTTCACGGGATATGTTGTCGTCACGCTCGATGGCCTCGACGTTCAGTCGGATGTGTATGTACTCAGCGACTGTGACGACACGAAGTACGGCTGCTCGGTGGGCACGTCTTCCACGTTCAGCAACCCGACCCTGCCGATCTCCGCGCCCGTCGAAGCCGGACGCACCTACTTCATCGTCGTCGACGGCTCGGACGGCGGCGGTGCGTTCACGCTCTCCGTGGACGCCTGCGTGCCCGACTGCGACGGGAAGGAGTGTGGGCTCGATGGCTGTGGCCACTGGTGCGACGTGTGCCCGGTCCTCAGCGCAGAGGTCTGCAGTACCGACAACGAGTGTGTGTGCGTGCCGAGCTGCGATGACAAGGCGTGTGGCGACGACGGCTGCGGCGGGAGCTGCGGGGAGTGCGCCGGGGGCGCGATCTGTGACCTCTGGGGCCACGACTGCGTCGCCGAAGCTAAAGACGGGGACCGCTGCGATGACGCCATCGCCATGGACGTGTTTCCCTTTTCGTATTCGGGCTCCACGGCGGGCTACGGCAACGACTACTACAGTTGGTCCTTCTGCGCCGGGAACGGCACCGGCGCTTACCTCGGCGACGGCGCTCCCGACGTCGCCTTCGTGCTACAGCCCGAGATCCCCACCGCCTACTACATCACGCTGGAAACGACCGGATTCATCCCCGCGCTGTGGGCGCTGCCCGATTGCAGCGACCCGATTGGCTGTATTCAGTCTGGTTACAAGGGTTTCGAGCTCGACACGAAGCTGTTCATCGAAGCGGCGCCCGGACAGCCGACTCACGTCATCGTGTCCGCCTACCAGACCGGCGCGGGCCCGTTCGAGCTGAACGCCATCGCGTGCACGACGCCCGAGAGCTGCCCCGGCGCGACGCCCGGCGAGTACTGCAGCTTCGCCAACGTCATCGAGTCGCTGCCCTTCGAGGCGCACCAGTTCGGCGTAGCGAGCTCGATCGACGCCTACTCGCTCCCCAGCACCGGACCTTGCGCCTCGACGAAACAGGCGGGCGACGGCGCCAGCGAAGACGCTTACACCTTCACGCCGACTCAGTCCGGGACCTACACCGCGACGGTCACGGCCTCGGGCCAGTTTGATCCCGTCCTCTACGTCACCACCGACTGCCTGAACCTCGAGACGGCCTGCCTCGCCAGCGCCGACGCGACGGGCGACGCCAACACCGAGACGGTGACCTTCGCGGCGGACGCCGGGACGCCGGTCTACTTCCTCGTCGACGGATTCACACCCTATGCTGGCCCTTATGACCTGGCGGTGGATGGTCCGCTGTAACTCGTCGGCGGCGAGGTCAACACCACGGTCGTCGACGTCGCACGTCGCGCTCGAACACTCGGCGAGGCACTCCTCACGGGTGACCTCCCCACGGTCGTTCGCGAGCTTCAGGCCCTGTTCAAAGTCACGCCGTACGGGCTCGACGATGCAACAGAGCGGCGCTACCACTCCGTCGTTCACGCCGTCATGACTCTTGCTGCGGCTCCGACCGGCGTCGTGCTCAGCGAGACTCAGAGCGCGACCGGGCGCACCGATCTCGTCGTCGACTTGCCTGACCTGACGTGGATCTTCGAGCTGAAGCGCGACGGGACCACGGCCGAGGGCCTCGCTCAGGCGTCCCGTGGCGAGTACGCAGCCGCCTGGGCAGGACACCAGACGTCGGCGGGCGCGCCGAATCCCGTCCGCGTCGTCTGTCTGAACTTCGGAAGTGCCGCTCGGAACATCACGGATTGGGCCGAGCTTCTCGCCTGAGCTCCTGCCCGCGCTACCGAACCCGCCACGGCACGCCGGCCCTCTCGGTGCGTGCGATGTCGAGGACCAGCGGACCCGGTGCGACGTCGGCCACGAGCCGCTTCAACTTCTGAAGTACGTCGGCCGAGAACTCGCGCGGAAACAAGTGCTTGGCATCCAATCCCGATCCCACCGAGACCACGGCTCCACGCAGCGTGTTCGAGAGCGTAGATGAGCTTCAGAAGGTGGGTCTTCCCGGTCGCGTTCGCACCGTGAATGACGTTCAAGGCCCCGAACTCAATCTCGACGTCGCGGAAGACGGTAAAGTTCTGCAGGCGGAGTGCGCTGATCATGCTTGTCCTCGATCGCGGGTTGGCTCGGGCTCCCCGTCGCCGTCCACGTAGCACGCGCGTCCGCTCGCCGCAGTCAGACGGAAGCTCGCCTGGGAACAGGTGATTTGGCCTCCACGTGTCTCACCGACTTCGGCTACGATGCCGACGTATCCGCTGCACGAAGCCGGGTAGAGCCGCGCGGAGGCCATGTGGCAGTCTCC
>JADMJS010000119.1 GCA_018780435.1 Myxococcales bacterium | reverse complement strand
GCAACTGCACGGGTTATCACTCCTGCTGGCGGTGCTGAGCGAGCGGTCGGCGTTCGCCCGGGCGCCGGCGTTACCTGGGCTGACGGCTGAAAGCCGAACGCGAACCAACAGCACAGAGCGACTCGCCGGCAGTAGCCCTCGGTGTCGAGTCAGTCACGAGCCTTCGGCTCTCGACGGTCAGGCGACCGGCCGGAAGTTGCGGCTAATCGCCGATAGCGGGTGGCTGGTCGCCCAGTAGGCGCTATCCTCGAAGCTCTGAGCCGGTTTCTGGGCCGGAGGGGTGACTTGGTGATGCAAGATTGGGAACGAGGGCTGTCCGAGCGTGTGCTCAGCACTTGGCGGCGGTTGTCGGAAGGGGCCGAGCGCGCCCTGCCCGGGGCGCCTTTGCCGGACGGGATCGCTTGGGTGGACGCGGTCGACGCGCTCTATCGGGTCTCGGAAGCGAAGGGGCTCATGGAGATCAAGCGTGATGGCTCAAGCCCGCCCTTGGCTCTGATTGGCCAGGCGGGGCGTGAGCTGCTGCCGGTGTTTTCAGCGATGGAGGCCGCGCGCGTCGACATGTGGCCTGCGCTGGTTCGGACGGTGGGGGCGGCGTCGGCACAAGACGCGGCTGCGGTCTCTGCGGCGTCCGGTGTCGCGAGGCCCGGCCCGGCCGGCGCGGCGCGCGAGCTGGGTGCCGAGACGGCTCGTATGGTCTTTCAGCGAATTCGAGATTTGCACCCGCTCACGCGGCGGGGCCTCTACCACATCACGTCAGGACCGCCCCGTCGACCGACTCACTTCGTCTGGGGTCCCATCGGGGCGCCTCTCATCGACGCCGGCGACCAGCTTCAGCTCGAAGTGGCGCCGCTCGGTGGGCAGCCGAGCCTCTACGTTCACGTCCTCGCGCTTGGGACGGTGCTCGCGTTTGCGGCGCTGGACCTGGGGTTGGCGGTGCACATCGAGGTCGACGGGGACGAGACGCCTTCTCGCTCCCGGATCTCGGCGTTGCCTGGAGAAGAGCCGCTTTGGCAGACCATCGATGAGATCGCGCCCGGGCGGTCCATCGATGTCCCGCGCTTGCACCGTGTCATCGACCGGCTCGTTGACCGCGGTCCGCTGACGCTCCACTAGGAGACGTCAGGTCAGAAGAGATCGAAGAACGGAGGCTTCGGGCAAGGACCCACGTCGATGTGGATGCGGCCTGGTCGCGCGATCTCGAGCTGAATCCGCCGAATCCAGCGGTACGACGACTGCGTGACCGGCTTCAGCGCCAGGTCTCCGACGGAGTCTCTTGCCGTGATGGGACACCCTCCGGGAGCATGCCCGGAGCCACGGGGGCCGCCGTCGGCGAGTAGCAGCGTCAGACGGCCTGGGCGAGCCGCCTCGACCTCGATGCGGTGCCGCCGCACGTCGGGGGGCCGCGACGGTCGCCGCCACTTCTCGCTGAGGAGATCGCCGTCCGAAGGTGGCGTCAGAACGCGGAACGACGGCGTGTAGGCCTGAATCGTAATGCTGCGGCCAAAGCCGACGACGACGGCGCGTGGTCCCGTCGGCGTTCCGAAGGGGGTCAGTCCCAGGTCGTCTGGGCTGACGAGCACGTGTGGTGGGTCGGCGCTAGGCTCGCTGTCGCTCGGGGTGAGGATGGCGTGATAGTGCCCCATACCCATCGGCTCCCCGAAGTAGATCCCGTGAACGTGTCGCTCCATCCGCTCTGCCGACATGGGGAAACGCGTGGCCACGGCGCGAGCGACTTCGCGCTGTTCGAGCGCGACGTACCAGCCGTCGCTAGCCGTCCGCGGGACCTCGGAGACCGCGGCTTCTGATGTGATCGCGACGGCGAGCAGCAGCGCGATAGCCGAGGACGCCCGGAGGGCTCGGGCGCCGAACCACCGTGTGAACACGTCGAGGAGGTGTTCCGCTCCGATCCCGACGAGCAGAAAGGCCGCCCAGAGGTTGGCGTGCATGTAGCGGTGGGCCATCTGGTTTCCGAGGAGCAGCCACTCCCACACGGTGCCGAGGACAAGCGACGCGAGCAGGAGCCGGCCGAAGGGGCGTCGGTGTGCGACGGCGACGCCGATGACGAGCAGAGCGACGAAGGCCGGCGTCATGGCAGGGCCGAGGTCGTCGCCCCAGAGCGTGTGGAGGTTGTCCACGAGGAAGCCGAGCACGTCGCCGAGAGGCGCGGGTGACCAGCCGTGGGCCCCCATGCTGCGGGCAGGCCCCGGCTCCGCGAGTCGCCCGAGGGTGCCTACGAGAGTCCAGAGGAAGGGGGCGAGCGTGAGCAGCCACGCTCCGAGGCCAAACAGGAGTGTACGAAGTCCGAAGCGTCGGGCCTGGGCGGCGGCCAGCAGGCCGAGGAGTACCGTGTACACCGACGCGGTCGCGTGGAGCTGCAGCGAGAGTGCGGCGAGGCACGACGCCACCATGAGGGGCTTTCGGCCGCCGGTTCTTAAGGCTGACTCGGCGGCGAGCCAGAAGAGCGGGAGAGTCAGGCTCAGAAGGCTGGAGTGCCAAAGCTGTGTCACACATTCGTAGAGGAATGTGGATGCAGCGAGGCCGAAGAGCGCGATCGCCGAGGCGAGGCGGTTCTGGTTCGTGATTCGCAGGAGCAGCGCGTGGAGCGCGAGCAGCGCCACGGCGGTGGCGAGGACCAGCGCCACGCGGACGTCGATGGGATCGGGCGAGAGCCACACGGCGGGTGCCAGCAGCAGGTAGGCCATGGGGCCGAGCTCGAAGGGCGTCGGTGAGATGGCGGGGGTTGCGATGGGCCAGTGGCCGTGCTGAACGAGCAAGGTGGTGAAGCGGAGGTCGCGCTCGTGGTCGCCGTGAAACAGGAAGGCGGGTGTGAAGAGGGTGAGCGTCAGGGTGACCCAGGTCGCCGTGATCACGAGGGCGACGCCATGGAGGCGGAGGACGTTGCCGACGCGGCTGGTGGCGGGTTCGTTCATCGGCGAAGGGTCACCGACTCGAGCACGATGGTCGCGGGGTAGCTCGATGGGAGCAACGCCATGGTCGCTCCGGCGCAGTCCCGCGCGGTAGGGTCACCCGCGAGGTCGAAGACGAGTTCGGCGCGCCCGCGCTCCGGGAGCTCGGCCGAGAAAGCGCATCGTTCGTCCCAGGGCGGGTCGCCGAGGAAGACCGCCAAGAAGCGGTCGTGGTAGCCCGCCGCATAACGCCCCCCGGCGCGGCCGTGCGTGCGGACGCGTAGCTGGAGCGCCCGGACGGGTCCGCCCGATGGCAGCGCTTGGGAGACGGTCGGTTCGACGTCGGTCGCGCCGACAGGGCCGAGGAGTCGGTCGACGTGTACGGTCGCCGGCGCCTCCAGCCGGGTTGGCTCCTCACTCGGAAGCGCGGTGAGGGCCGGGGTGACGGCGGTGAGCGGCTGAGTCGTGGGGACTGAAGCGGGCTCGTCGACTCGGGCGACGGTCGCGGTATCGAGACGGTGCCAGAGCACGATGTCCGGCCCCAGGGCCGAAGCGCGTCGGAAGACCTCGGGCCCGCGGAGCGGCCGCGGGCGCGGGCCGAAGTAGGCCATCGCGGCGTCTCCCGCCGAACCGCCTCGGCGTTCGTAGGTGCGCCCGGTGCCGCGGAGGACGTAGCGAGCCGAGATCCCACGACGAAGGAGCCACTCGCTCATGAGGAAGCGGGCGGAAGGCTCGTCGAAATACGACGTGAGCACCGTAACGGACGTGCCGCGGGGCAGGGGCGTGACGGCGTCAATGAGGGGCAGCAGGGCCCGTGTCGTCTCGCGGGTCTCGTGGACCCGTTCGACGCCGCCGAGGAGGCCGACGCCGATGATCACGACGAGGGCGAGGTGGGCGAGCGCGGGGCGGGCGAACGAAGCGGATTCCGGGACCGGGAGGATCAGCAGCGCCGGTAGAGCAGTCAGTACCAGGGCAGTGGTGAGATAGAGGTAGCGGGTGTTCGCGACCAGCTCCCGGGTGTCGATCCCGATGAGCGAAACCGGGAGCAGGCTCCCCATCGCGGCCACGAGGAGCCACGCGCCGCGGCGATCACGTCGCAGAGCCGTGAGGATCGTCGCGGCGCCGACGAGACTCCAACCGATGGCGGGGGTCGGGTCGTGCTCGAAGCCAATCCACTCGGCGAACGGGGCGGTGAGGGCGGCGCCGAGCCCAGCCGGAATGAGCGCCACGAGCCCATCGAGCGAGAGGGCCACCGTGCGGCCGGCCAGGTGATCGCCCGGCGAATAATGAGCTTGAACGGCGCGGAGAATGAGCACCAGCGCGGTCAGAAGGCTCGGAGCCACGAGGTCGGCGCCGAGCCGACGCCAAGCGGCCCGATCGCGAGCGGGTAAGCCCGAGTCGATGATCCGGGCGCACAAGATCACGCCCGGCCCCACGATCGCGACCTCTTTGGAGAGGAGCGCGAGCGCCATCGCGACGGCGGCGATGACCCGCCGGCCGGCAAGCGTCGCGACGGTGGCGCCGAGGACGCCGAGCGTCGCGAAGAGGTCGTAGCCGCCGCCGAGCCATTCGACGGGGTGCGCGAGGAGTGGCGCGGACGCCAGGAGTATTCCC
Source organism: Myxococcales bacterium (assembly GCA_018780435.1). Classification (GTDB taxonomy): domain Bacteria; phylum Myxococcota_A; class UBA9042; genus SXOO01. Next base: position 18,212 of record JADMJS010000119.1, on the reverse strand, counting down.
GACGCGGCGGCGTGAACCCGGGTGGCGCCGAGCTGGCGCGCGAGGACCACGACGAGCGCGGCACACGCGGCGTGGACCAGCAGGTTCGGCAGGTGCCACACCCAGGGCGACAGACCGAAGGTCGCCCGCAAGGCGAAGGTCAGGACGACCAGGATTCGCTGCAGGTTCTCGAAGAGGTCCAGCCCTCCGCTGGCGATGCGTTCACCCGAGAGGGCGGCGTTCCAACAGTCGTGAGTGTAGAAGCCGTTGGTGCTGGCGGGAGCGTGGACCGCGATGGCGACGAGCGCTGCCGCGACGGGATCCCAGCGCTGTTCCGGCCACTTCACGCCGCCACTATCCGGGATGGGTTGGGCGGACGTCCAGTCACGCGACGTCGAAGGGCGGAGCGGCGTCTCTGAGCGGGTCAGCCGCCGAGGAGAGACAGGAGGTCGTCACGCGTCAGCTGGACCGAACGGTCGGCGCCGCTGAGCGCGGCTTCGGCCAGGGCCCGCTTGGTCGTTTGTAGCTCCAGGATGCGCTCTTCGACCGTCTCGGCGGCGACCAGCCGGTGGATGACGACGGGGCGGTCCTGGCCGATGCGGTGGGCCCGGTCGGCGGCCTGATCTTCGGCGGCCGGGTTCCACCACGGATCGAGCAGGAAGACGTGGTCGGCGGCGGTGAGGTTGAGCCCCGTGCCGCCGGCTTTCAGAGACAAGAGGAGGACGGGCGGGCCGTCCTCGGCCTGGAAGCGCTCGACGACGCCCTGGCGGTCGACGGTACTGCCGTCGAGGCGGTCGTAGGCGATGCCGGCCTTGTCGAGGTGCGGCTCGACTCGGTCGAGGAGGCTCGTCCACTGCGAGAAGACAAGCGCCTTGTGGCCTTCGGAGACCGCCTCTTCGAGCGTCTCGAGGAGAAGCTCGACTTTGGAGCTCGAGTCGGCCGTCTGGCCCGGGATGAGGCCGCGATGACAGCAGGCTTGGCGCATGCGGAGGAGGGCTTCGAGGGCCTCGAGGACGCTGCCGCCCGCTTCGAGGCGCTCGGCGACGTCCGAGCGAGCCGCGAGCTGGATGGCGTCGTAGACGGTCCGCTCGTCGTCCGAGAGCTCGCAGCGCAACACGACTTCGGTGCGGGGCGGGAGCTCCGGGGCGACTTCGCGTTTGGTACGCCGGAGGACGAAGGGGCGGATGCGGTCGCGGAGCTCGGCGGCGACGCCGGGTTTGCCTTCGGCGATCGGCTTTGCCCAGCGCTCCTGGAAGTCCTTGAGCCCGCCGAGGAGACCCCGGTTGATGAAGTGGAACTGGCTCCAGAGTTCGTCCAGGCGATTCTCGACCGGCGTGCCGGTCAGCGTGGCCCGGAAGCCGGCGTCGAGGCGGTACGCCGCGCGGGCGACTTGGCTGTCCGGGTTCTTGATGGCCTGCGCTTCGTCGAGGATCACCGTGTCCCAACGCACGTTCGCGAGGAGGTCGGCGTCGAGCCGGAGCAGCGCGTACGAGGTGATGGTGACGTCGGCTTCGGGATCGAGCTTTCGTTTGGCGCCCTGGTGCGTCACGACGCGCAAGTTCGGCCGGAAACGCGCCAGCTCGCGCGACCAGTTGAAGACCACGCTGGTCGGCGCGACGACGAGCGAGCGGCCCTCGAGCGCGCACGCGGCCTGGAGGGTCTTGCCGAGGCCCATGTCGTCCGCGAGGAGCGCGCCGAGGCCCGCCGAACGTAGGAAGGAGAGCCAGTCGACCCCGCGGCGCTGGTAGTCGCGCAGCGTGGCCTGTAGGCCGCTCGGGAGGGCGGCGGCGGGTACACCCGCGACGTCGCCGGTCGCGCCCACGGCGGTGCCCAACAGGGCCCGGAGCCGGTCGAGGCGCGGCGGCGGGGGCATGTCGAGGGCCGCGCAGAGACGCGCGAGGTCGGGCGTCGCGGACGCGGGGAGGGTGCCCACTTCGTCGCGGGCCGCGAGCAGGTTGGCGATGACGGTGCCGTGTTGGCGCAGCCAGTCCGTCGGGAGCGGTGACCAGCCGCCGCCGAGCAGCGGGACGAGTCCGGCGCCGTCGCGGAAGGCCGCGAGGACGGCTTTGGGGTCGGCGGTGCGGCGGCTGGCGTCGAGCGACGGGGCCTCGAAGGCGAAATCGAAGTCGTCGCCCTTCAGCGTGAGCCGCGGGATGATCGGGGGCGCGATGTAGAAGTCTTCGAGGTCGCCGTCGACGTCGGCGTCGAAGCGCCGGAGGCGGGCGGCGAGGGCCACGGCAGCTTCGCCCTTCTCGACGAGGCGCTGTCCCGGACGGATGCCGAGCTGGCCTTCGAGGCGGCGGACGAGGCGTCGTTCCTCGCCTTCGTCGCGGAGCGGCAGGAGCTCGCCGAGGAGGTGCAGGCGGTCGCCGTCGACGCGCGCGATGGGCGGGCTGCCGTAGACGAGCGTCGGGAGCACGTGCAGCTCGTGACCGCGGGTCTCGACGTCGAGGACCAGGCGAGGACGTTCGCGGGTTTTGGCCGGCAGGCGCCGGGTCACGACTTCGAGGCGGGCGCGTTTCTCGAGACCGGGCAAGATGGCAGTGACGAGCTCGGAGACGTCGGCGCCGCGATAGACCTTGCCGGCTTTGAAGTCTTGCAGCTCGCGCGCGGTCAGGCCGGATTCGCCGAGCGGGTGGAGGCGGTCGCCGCAGCGGGCGACCCCGTCATTGAAGGTCTCCGAGATGCGGTCGTCGGGTTTGACCGTGACCATGAAGGCCGCCGGACCCCGGCTGACGGGGCCGGCGTCGTAGTCCTCGACCCGGACGACGAGACCGACGGGGCGGGTGTCGGTGAAGATCGGCTTTCCGTCGAGCGTGAGGCCCTCGACGCGCGTCAGGAGCTTCAGGAGCGGGGTCATGAGGCCGGGCGGGGTCCAGGACGGCGGCGGCCGATTGCCGAAGAGACTCTCGATCTCATAGTCGAGCGCTTCCGGAGAGAGCCGCAGCTTGCCCGTCGACATCGCCGCAGCGGCGACCGAGCCGTGGATCGGGGTCTCGCCTTGGCTCGACGCGATGATACGCACGAGCCGCAGGCCGCCGTTATGGCGTTCGAGGCGATAGACGAGTTTGCCCCACACGAAGCCCGAGCTCGCGATTGGGGCGCCGCTCCGCGACGTGCCGGGTCGGGAAGCGGTGGCCTGCGACGGACGCACGGCCTCGCCGCCGACTTCGGGGAGCGTCTCGCCCCGCTCGAGGACGCCGCGAAGGACGATGATGCCGCAGGCGGTGTGTTCGCAGACGCGGTCGCGGGTCTTGCAGTCGCAGAGCCAGTCTTCGTCGCCCGGGAAGAGCTTCACCGTCCGCGCCACGAGGTCGGTCGGCATTCGCACGCGGACCACGATCTCGTCCTCGTCGTCGGCGTCCTTTCCCTGAACCCGCATCACGGACGCGCTCCGGGAGAGCGTCACGCCTTGCGACCACATCGGTGCGCCGGCCTCCGATTTCACGAAGTCGAAGAAGGTGCGGAGCGACGGGCTGAGCGGCATGGTCGGTGTTCTCTCGGGGGCGGGCGGCGCGGTCGGGATCGATTGGGATTCAGTCGGGGATGGGGACACGGACGGCGACGGTGGCGTTGAGGCCGACCATGGTCAGGTTCTGGCTGAAGACGTCGAGGCCGAGCGCGACGTGGTCGCCGGGGAGCCACCAGCGCAGGTCGAGGCCCGCTTTGACCCAGAGGGTGGCGGCGCTCTCGCTCTTGAGGTTGTGGTGGAGGATTCGTGGGTTCGACCCGACGCCGGCGCCGGTGGTGAGCGAGAGGTCGAAGATAGGGCCCGACCAGAGTGGCGCCTTCGCGATGGCGAGGGCACCGATGAGGCGATAGCCCGCTTCGGAGGAGACGGCGGCCGAGAGCTCGAGGCCGACCTCGAGGCCCGACGCGAGGCGATAGCCGGCCTCGAGCGTCAGGTCCGGTTTGGCGAGGTGCAACGGGACCTTGGACTGCGACGTCGTGAAGGCCGTGAGCCCGCCTCCGAGCTCGATGAGCGCTCGCGGGGACTCGGCGCGCGATGGCGAGGCGGCGAGCAGCCCAAGAAGTAGCGTCAGAACGCTGCGCCTCACGTGCTCCTCTCGACTCGCACCTGCGGCGCTAGGCGGTAGCCGTCGTCGAAGCGCTCGATGAGGTCCCGAAGTCCCATCTTTCGGAGGCGGTTGACCGTGACGTAGACGCGAGCCGTGCCGGCTTCGTGGATCGGCTTCTCGCCGGGCCAGCCGGCTTCGAGGAGCTCGACCGTCGTGAGCCCACATTCCGGGCGGGTCTGGTGGTGCTCGACGAGCGCGTTCAAGAGCCGGCGCAACGCACGACCGAGCCGATAACGCGCGCCGTCGGGCCCAGCGACCCAGGCCGCGTCCGGGCCGAGCGAGAGGCGCAGCTCGCCCCTCGGCGCGTCGCCGTCGAGGCGCGTGGGGTCGTCGATACGGCGAATGAGGCCGGTGACGTGCTGGTGGAAGCCCGCTTCGTCGAGCGTGATCCCCGCCAACTCACGAATTCGATTCGAGTTGGCGACGGCCTCGTCGATGGTCGCACGCAGCGAGGGGAGCTCGCCGAGCATGCGTCGGTCCACCCAACGTAGGTGGTCTACGAGCTCTTGGTCTTCCGGGCCCACCTGGCCCATGAGGACTCGGGCGATGGGACCGGTTACTTCGACGAAAGGCAACACGGAGCGGGTAAAGAGGATGAGGGCCACGTAGTCGCCCGATGGGGATGGCTCCGCCCCGCTCCAGAGCTCGGGTGCTTGGAGGAAGGACACGGTGCCATCGACCGTGCCGTCGTCCTTCTCGACGGGCCAATTCCGACCGAAGCCGACCAGCCACCACTTCCCGGTCGCGTCGAAGAGCACGTTGCCCGCAGAGAAGCGGCCGAGGCACAAGGGCCGGCCCGTGACGGGGTCGGTGGCAGCGTGGGCAGCGCAGACGGTCTCCCGGAGTGAAGCGATGAAGGCGTCGGCGGCAGGGTAGGGGATCTTCTGGTCGGCATCGCCGATGAGGCGGAGGAGCTCGACACCGTCGAAGACGAGTGAACAATCGAGCTCAAGGAACGGCGTCCCCGCGTGTTCGCCGCGGGCCGTGACCTTCGGTACGCGTGGGTGGTCGATGCGGTCGTGCGCCCGTTGCGCGGCGTCGAAGGCCGCCGCAGCGCGAGACGGGTCGGCCGACGGTCCAGGGACGACCAAGGTGACCGATCGGCCGTCCTCGACGCGGCGAGCCGACAGGAGCTGGAAGCTCGACCTCGGACGCACCGGTAGGAGCTCGGTGTAACGACCGAGGTACGGCGCCGTCACGAAGGGGCCATGTGGCTCGAGGAGCTCGTCATATCAAGAAGCAGCCTAACACACGGTGGCGTACCCGGTAGCCGGGGACTCGCGCTGACGGTAGCATGTCGCGGTGGGCCGCAGCGTAGGCTGCATCGAAGAGGACACGCGAGATGGGGCACACTGAGACGAGCGCGGGAGGCGCACGGCCGTCCGGCTGGACGCTCGTCGTCGGGGCATTGCTTCTCACGGCCTGCACGGACGGGCTCCCCGCCGACGTGGCTGGTTACGCCGAACGCTGCGTGAAGTTGAACGCCGAGCGAATCCCGCTGACCCACGACGATCCCCACACCGGCGAGAAGAACGTCTACGCTTGCAACGTGTTGGAGTCGCAATTGTTCGACGGCGATGGCGCGCCCATTCGGCCATATCCTGACGGGACGCTCATCGTGAAGGAAGCCTTCCGCGACGGCCAAGCCTACCCTTGGCTCGTCGCGCTCATGCGTAAAGGCGGTGGTGCGTGGCAATGGGCCGAATATACACGTAATTTCGCCGACCAAGACTTCGCTGAGCTCCCCATTTCGGAGTCGGTCTGCACCGACTGCCACCGGCAGGTCGAGCCATCCGACTGGGTCTTCACCCCCTTCACGAACCGATGATGCAGCGACCCATCGCAGCCCCCCTCGTGGTTATGCTGGCCCTCGGCAATGCGTGCGCCAGCCCTCCACGTCGACCGACGGCGCCCGAAGCGCCCGCCCGGCAAGCCGCCTTGGCGCACCTCGACGCGGTGGCACGGAAGGACGCGAAGGCCATTTGGGACGGCCTCACCGATGAGGCCCGCGCCGAGACCTCGCTGGAAGCGATCGAGACGCACCTGCGGACGGGGCCGGCGGGTGCTCCCTTGTCCTCCCGCGGTCGCGGCGAGGTGACATTCTCGGGGCCCGGTGCCGGTCTGGTCTTTCGTGAGGTGGACGGCCGGTATTCACTCGTCAGCGCCGTACCGCGCTTCGATTCGCGACACGAGCCCGAGGTCGCGATGGCGACCTTTGCTCGGGCATTTCGGCGCCGCGACGTAGAGCTGCTCCTCGCCTTCGTCCCGAAAGCGCAACGGGCCACCGTGACGCCGAGCGTGTTTGCAGCGCGCCTCACAGATCCGCGCTTCGTCGCCGAGACGGAAGCGGCGCTGGTTGCCTTGGCCGAGCGAGGTCGTGGCGAGCGCTCCGGCGATCTCTGGACGATCTCGGCGCCGCCCTACCTGGCACGCCTCACCTTCGAGGACGGCGGGTGGGTTCTCAGCGCGCTTCAATGAGCGACGACGCCTTCGCCGCCGAAGTCCTCATTGACTCCGCGACCTTGTTCCACCATCATCCGCCGTCGCGTTTTCCGTCACCAAGACGGCTCTAGCGCCAAGTGTCCGGAGTAAATGGGGTTTTCGCAAGCGAGAGCCCGTGTCGTCGAGGTCGTCTTGCTTACGCGCATCAAGTCCGTCGAGGAACTGGAGCTGGAAGGGCGGCGCGTACTCATCCGCGTCGATCTCAACTGCCCCGTCGACGACGATGGCGTCCCCACCGACGACAGCCGCATCCTGGCCGCTCTGCCGACCATCCAATACGCACGAGAGCGCGGCGCCAAGGTCCTGCTGTGCTCGCATCTCGGCCGACCCAAAGGACGCCCCCGCAAGGAGCTGTCTCTGGTCGCGATCGGTGAGCGTCTCAGTGAGCTGCTGAAGACCGAGATCTTCTTCCCAGATGACTGCATCGGCGACGGCCCGAAGAAGCTCGCGATGAACCTCCGCGAAGGGCAGGTCATCCTTCTTGAGAACGTCCGCTTCCACAAAGGCGAGGCCAAGAACGACGACACCTTCGCCCGTGGGCTCGCGAGCCTCGCGCAGGTCTACATCAACGACGCGTTCGGATGCGCGCATCGGCCGCACGCGTCGATCGCCCTGACGCCGCGTTTCGTCCCGGAGCGCGGCGCCGGCCTCCTCTTCCTGAAGGAAGTCCGGGCCTTGCAGCTATTGCTCCCTCCGGAAGCGGGCCGCACCTCGGAGATCAAACACCCCTTCGTCGTCGCGGTCGGCGGCGGTTCGACGGCCGCGCGCATCGGCGTGGCCGAGGCGATGCTCGCCCACGCCGACCACATCCTCGTCGGCGGCGTCCCGGCGTACACGTTCCTCCATGGGCTCGACGTCGAGGTCGGCCGCTCGCCGGTCGATGAAGAGAAGCTGGCGATCGCACGCCGCATCCTCCTGAAGGCCGACGCGAGAGGCGTCCCGGTCGAGCTCCCGAGCGACCACGTCGTCGTCCCGGAGATTTCGGCGGACGCTCCTACCAAAGTCGTCCGGACCGGCCACATCCCGAAGGACGCCTTCTGCGCCGACATTGGGCCGGAGACGGCGGAGCGCTTTGCCTCCGTGCTCCGCTCTGCCGCCACGGTGCTTTGGACCGGGCCCATGGGCGCCTTTGAGCACGCGCCCTTCGCCAGCGGCACCATGGCCGTCGCCAGCGCCGTCGCACGCGCCAGCACCAGCACAGTCATCGGCCGAGAGACCGCTCAAGCGCTCCGCGACGCGGGCGTGGTGCCCTTCATCACCCACATCTCCACGGGCGGCTCCGCTGCGCTCGAGTTCCTCGAAGGGCGCGAGCTGCCTGGCATCGAGGCGCTCCGCTTGCCGCGACGCGGCGGCGACACCCTCGGCACGACGGCCCCTCCCGCGCCCGAGCGGCCGGCACGGCCTCCCGAGCGCTCGTCGCGCCCCGCCGAGCGCGGTGACCGGGGCTCCGACCGGGGCAGCCGTCCGCGCCCCTCCGGTGGAGGCCGCTCATGACCGCACGTACACGCCGACCCATGGTGGGCGGCAACTGGAAGATGAACACGACCTTCCCCGAGGCCGTGCGCCTCGCGGACGACCTGAAGCGCCGAATTGGACGGCTGCGCGCGGTCGACATCGTCGTCTATCCACCTTTTCCGTTCATCGAGGCTGTCGCGCGTCGATTCGACGGCGAGCGAGTCACCGTCGGCGCCCAAGATCTGCACGCCAAGGCATCTGGCGCGTTCACGGGCGCGGTGTCGGGCCCACAGCTCCGCAGTGTCGGATGTACGTCCGTGCTCATCGGGCACTCCGAGCGTCGGCACGTCTTCGGCGATAGCGATGTCACCATTGCCGGCAAGCTCGCAGCCGCGCTCCAAGCCGACCTCGATGTCGTCCTCTGTGTCGGAGAGACACTGGCCGAACGAGACGGCGATCGCACGTTTGCCGTCTGCGAACGCCAGCTCGCGTCAGCGCTTCACGGCCTCGACGCGACCGCACTCCAACGTGTCGTCGTCGCGTACGAGCCCGTGTGGGCCATCGGGACCGGGCGCAACGCGACGCCAGGTCAAGCGCAGGACGTCCACCGCTTCATCCGCGAGTGGCTCGCTGGCGCCTTCGGGGCAGCGACCGCCACGGCCACGCGCATCCAGTACGGCGGTAGCGTAAAAGCCGACAACGTCGCCGAGCTGATGGCCGGACCGGACGTCGACGGCGCGCTCGTCGGCGGCGCCAGCCTCCAGGCCGAATCGTTCGCGTCCATCATTCAGGCAGTCGGCCAGGCCGGCACCCCCTCATCGAAGTCCTAGCCTCGAAATCGAGCAACACCGTCAAGGCAAGCCATGGAAACCGCGCTCACCATCCTCTACGTCATCGTCAGCCTCTTCCTCATCCTCGTCATCCTGCTGCAGTCGGGCAAGGGTGGCGGCGTGGTCTTCGGTGGTTCGTCCACGGGTTCCGCGTTCGGCGGACGCGGCGCCTCCACCCTGCTCACGCGGTCGACGTCCATCGCCGCGGGTCTGTTCATGGTGCTCGCCGTCGTCCTGACGCTCGTGGGCGGCAAAGACGACCTGACGGCGCAAGCGAAGGCCAAAGAGGGCGCCGCGACGCCAGCGTCCACCGACGGCACGGACGCGACCGATGCCACGGACGGAACCGCGGCGGCTCCGGCCGACGCGCCGGCCGGTATTGCGGCGCCTGCTGACGCGCCGGCGGCAGCTCCTGCGGCCCCTGCTGCCCCGGCGGCGGCGCCTGCGGCCCCGGCGGAGGCTCCTGCGGCGGCGCCTGCTGCCCCGACCGAGGCTCCTGCTGCCCCGGCGGCTCCTGCGGCGGCTCCTGCTGCCCCGGCGGAGGCTCCTGCTGCCCCTGCTGCCCCGGCGGCGGCGCCTGCAGCCCCCGTCGAGGCGCCCGCGGCCCCCGTCGAGGCGCCGAAGTAGTCCTCACGGCGCTGAACTCACTTTCGAATCCGAAACGACAAAATGTTGTTGACGGGTTCGGGGTGAGGTTCTAAAACGCCGAACTCCAGGGTGGCGGCAACGCCGACCCAGGCCACGCGGAAGTGGCGGAATGGTAGACGCGCTAGTTTGAGGTGCTAGTGGGGTGTTGAGCCCCGTGGGGGTTCAAGTCCCCCCTTCCGCAAGTCCCCCCTTTGTTCCATGCAGGCGGCCTAGAGCCCCGCAACCCCAGCCCAGAGAGCAACCCGGCCATGCCATCAACGATGAAGCAGGCCGCCCAGGGACCCGACGTGGTCCGGATGCTCGTGTTGGTCGTTCTTCCCTTACTTCTTCAAGCGGGATGTGGACCTCGACTCGACCCGAGTCAGGCCTTCGACGCGTTTGCATCGGCCATCGAATCGGGCGACTACGCCTCGGCGTCGGCCCACCTCACGGCTCGTTCTGCCCCCGTCTTCGACGCCGTCGTCGCTATCGCACGTTCGGCGCCACAGTCCGCTACGGCCAATCCAAGCCGTGCCGTCCCCGCGGGTGCGCTCTCCGGTTCGGCGCGTGCGGTCGGCATCGCGGATGGTGGCAGTGACTTCGCGCTCCTGGCCGTCGAGGCGACCTCGCCCGAGGGCGTGGAGCGGGCCCAAGTCATCATGCGACTCGAGGACGGCCATTGGCGCCTCGACTTACCCGACACCGAGAGCCTGTGGAACCGAAACTGGTCGCTCTCGGGCGGCCGCAATCGAGGGCCACCGGGCTTCATCGAGATCGACGGCATGCCGCTCTGAGGTAGGCGGACGGCGCTGCGGGTCTTGGGGCCGAGACACCACCCGTCCCGGGGTTGTCGTCCCTCGCGCGAGTCGGTAGCCTGCGTAGCGGTGTAGCGCCGCGCCGTCCGTGCTGGCCTCACTCACCGCTCCCGAGAGGAACGTCCCCGTGCGAAGCCGACCCCAGTTCGAAGCGAGCGCCTACGCCATCGTGCGTGGTCTCGTCGTGCTGGCGCCCCTCGTCGCCGCGGGCTGCGGGCCCGACCGGACCTTCGAGCAGCGCTTCTCGGAGTGCCGCGACCTCCTGAAGGAACGCGCCACCTTCGCCGACCCCGAACAGACGCGAATCGCCCGCGAGTGTTTCCTCCCGGGCCAGCGCACCGTCCTCGACGCGTTGATCGCGCAGAAGGGTGACTTCGTCTACGGCCTCAAGGTGAGCAGCCTCCTCGACTACGAGGAGGTCGGCGGCGCGCCCGAAGTCGAAGGCAACTTCGCGTATCTCCCCGTAAAAGTCGGGCGCACGGTGCATCGCCTCCCGATGGTGCTCGACACCGAAGAGCTCGTCTGGCGCTTCGACCTCGTCGAGCTGCCGCGTTTTCTGAACCCGCTCGACGAGCTCGGAGGGGGATCGTGAACGCCCGTCTCAGTCTGACCACGCTCCTCGCCCTCCTGTTGTTCGCCGGGATCGGCTGCGGCGAGAAGCCCGAGGTGGCGTACGAGCGCCTCGTCTTCAACGCGCGCACGGGCAACGAAGCGGCGTTCCTCGACGGCTTCACCAAGGACAGCCGTCGAATCATCGAGGCGGTGCTGGCGCTACGTCGCGCCAATGGCGACCTCGTCGATCCGCGCGCCGATCCTTACCTGTCCATCGTGCTTGAGCAGGTCGTCAGCGCGACCGTCGAGGAACAGGACGTCCAAGTCGAGGGCAGCATCGACAAGGTCAAGCGCCCCGTAGCGACCTTGGTCGTCACTGACGGCAAGATCAACCGGACCTTGCGCATGGTTCAACTCGACGAGGGGTGGAAGCTCGACGCGCTCGACCTTCAGAGCCTCTGGAACGACCCCAAGGCGTTCTCCCGGAAGGAAGAATGAGCGCCCGCCCCCGCACGGCCCCGCGCCTCGCCCACCACGCGCTGCAGTCGCTACGCGTCGTGCGACCCTTCGAGAGGGTCTATGCGGGGCAATCACGACACGCTGACGCCGTCAGCACTGCGGTCCTGATTCGCCAGTTGCTCCCCGGTTTGCCAGACGATCAGCGCCCGGCGACGGCGACGCTCTTCGAGCGCACGTCCGAACGACTTTCGCGCCTGACGGACCCGCGTTGCCTGCCGGTTCGCGAGCGCCTCGACGCCGGCTCCGGGCCCTTCTATCTCGTGACCGACGCGCCGTCCGGGATCACACTCGCTGAGCTGAATCGCAGCCAAGGCCTCCTCGACTCGGGCGTCGCGGCGCGTATCGTCCTCGATGTCGCGGAAGCGCTGGTTCAGGCTCACCGATTCGAGGTCCTTCACCTCGGGCTCCACCGGGGCTCTGTGCTGCTCGGCCGGGACGCCCGGCCCATGATCCTCGACCTCGGACTCGTGCCCTTCTTCCTGGACGGCTTCGCCGGTCGCCTGCAACGCGTGCACCCGGCCTGGGACTCTCTGTTTCCCGAAGCGGCGGCCGTGGCGCCGGAGGTCATCGCCGGTGAAGCGCTCGGGCCCCACACCGACGTGTATGGGCTCGGAATTCTGGCCTTTTCGCTGCTTACGGGTCAGCTCCCCTACGACGGCGCGTCGATGGTCGCCTACAACTCGATCGTGGCTGGTCGTTCGCCCGTGAGCCCGCGACTCGTGGTCCCCACGGTCGACGAGGGGCTCGCGACTCTGATCGCGCGGTGTCTCGATCGGCGGCCAGAGAATCGCCCATCTCTACACGAAGTCATCGCTGGCCTCGAGCTCGTCGCCGTCTCACGCGACGACGTGGCGCAGCGCTGCTCGACCGCACTCAGCGACCGAGCCTACCTAGACCGCTTCGATCCGATCTTGCGGGTCGTCGACCGCCCCGACTCCCCCGAGGGCCCCGCCCTCCCCGAGCCGGAGACGGTGGTCCCGCTCTTTCAGTTCCCGGGGCGCAGCTTGTCGGAGTCCGAGCTCCTCGCACGCATGAGCCCCGAGCAGCGTCGCATCTACCTCACGGGCGGTTCCGTCCTCAGCCACCGCGACACCCGGCGCACCGAGCTGCGGCGCGGCGTTTTGCTCGGCGGCATCGTCGCCATCATCGCGTTACTCGTGTTCATGCCCCATCTCCTGTCCGGCAGCGGCGGCGCCGAGCCTGACCCGGCGGCGACGGAGGCACCCGTCACGCCAGGAGCCGCAGGCCCCCGCGCCCCGGGCGCCCGCCGCGATGGAGACGACCTCCCCGACCGTCGTGACCGACGGGGTCTGGTCCTCTACTACTGAACGGGTAGCGCATCGCGCCAGTTGCCGCGATCGTGAGCAGCCGGTACGTTGCCGTCGTGTCCGACCATTCCCCTCAGCGGCCCCGGGCCCCGTCCATCGCGGTCACCGCCTTCACGATCGCCGCCGTCGCGGTACTTCTCGTCTACGGCGTGCGCAGCATCGTCGCCGCCGTGCGCGAGTCGTCGCCCCTGATGGTAGTCACCGAGCGCCTCGTGCGAACGGGGCGCCTCGAACCCCTGAAGCTCGATTGGGATCCGTCGTGGACGCTCTCCGCCCTCGAGGACGCGCCTTGGCAGCGTTCGGCCCAAGTCGCCGCCGTCGACCCGCGCAAGGGCGTCATGGTGGTGAACCTTTGGGCGTCGTGGTGCGAGCCCTGTCGAACCGAGTTGCCGTCGCTCATCAAGCTGGCTCGAGCCGTCCCGACGGCGAACTTCGTGCTCATTGGCTACGACGAAGAGTGGACCAGCCCAGAGGCGACCTTCCGCGAGCTCTTCGGGACTGTGCCTCGTGGCGTGCTCATCGCGCGCGATCCCCTCGGGAAGTCTGGCGGCGACCAAGACACCGCCACGTTCTGGCGCCGCCTCGGGGCGACCGGCATCCCCGAGACTTTTTTTGTCCGCGACGGCGTCGTGGTCGGAAAGACCGTCGGGGCCATCGATTGGGCGCACCCGGACGTCGCTGACTTCCTCGCTGAGCTGACGCGCACGTGAGCGACGAGAAGCTGGGCGATGCCGCGCGCGAGCTAGCGCGGTCGCGAGTCGGGGCCGCCTTCGCCGGGCTCATCCTCTTGGTCTCGGTCGCGAGTGCGTTCACACCTCGACCGGGCGTCGTCGTGAAGCCCGACTTCGACCTCGACGGCTGGAGACCCGATCCCGAACGGCTCTCACGCGTGTGGGCCGCCGACGAGGAGGCTGCCCAGACGCACCCGATCGACGCGGACGGGCGTAAGGTCCTCGACGCCATCGCCGGGCTCGGGGTCGCCGAAGTCGGCGCCAACGGTAACATCGCCGACCCGGACTATGCCGCCGCCACCGAGAAAGCCCTCGCGGCCGCCACCAGCTACTGGTTCGATCACGGAAAAGAGGCCTACCTCGCGCTCGGCATCCACTATCGACGCGTCTTCGAGTCCGCTGTCCTCGACATCCTCGCGCGCGCCCAAAACGCCAATACGCCCGTCCGGCCTTGGCTCGATGCGCGCACCCCGAAGCGCGGCGCCGCCGTGGTCGCGCCGGCACCGCTCAGTCCGGGCGACGACGCCGGCGCCGTCGCCCGCTATCGAGCCGCCGCCGGCAACTTCATCGAGAATGCGGTTGGCTGGGGCCTCATCCTCGAAGACGGTCGCCTCGCCGGTGACACGCCCGACCTGTTGCGCGTTCACGCCCGCCTCCGCTGGGTGATGCTCGTCTCCGAGATCACGGACTACACCTTCCTTCTGGACCGAGAGGAGCTCCGCGCTCTGTGGCGCTGGCGCCTCGAAGGCGATCGCAACCTCGCGATGGAGCAGCGGGTGCGCGTCGCGGGCTGGTTGAAGCAGCAGATTGAACCCGACTACCCCGTCTATCGGGTCTTGGGCTCGCTTCACGCGCGACGCGGGCAATCCGACAAGGCCATCGGCTACTTTCGCGAAGCCCTCCTCGATGAGCCTTTCGACGAGGTCGCTCGCAAGAACCTCGAGTACCTGCTCCGCTATCGCGATGGGGCCGCTATAGAACCATGAGGGACGATTCATGACGCAGGTGGCAACGCGGCTGATCTTGCTGGCGTCCTTCGCTCTGGCCCCAGTCGCCGACGCGTTCGAAGCGCCGCTCCACGAACAGGTTACGCGCGCGGCCCTCGTCGGCAGCCCGCTCCTCCCGGCGGCCGACGTCCCGGCGCTCCGTCGTGGCGCGCACGACGCGTTCCGCCGCTGGTTCTTCGTCCAGATTCAAACCGTCGCGGACCCTGCATTGCGAGCCCGCTTCCTGAAACGTTATCCCGACGCGCGTGCCTTCGATGCGCGCGCCTTCCGAGAGCTGGTCGGGCTGACCAGCGCCCGCGCTCGAAACGTGCCGGGCTTCGACAGTGTCCGCATGTCGTCACCCACGTCGGCGCCGGAGCTGCTCCTGAAGGCGGCGGCCGCCCCCGAGCTCGATCTACGGCACCGAGACCGCGTGCTCCAGGGACCGACGGGCGAGACGCCCAGAGGCTCGGATGGAAAGGGGATTCCGGTCGATCCAGCCGACACGAACGCGGCGCCAGCGACCGGCGCCGCGAGCGACACGGCGGCGTTCTTGGCCTTCCCCGTCCAGCCTGACGGGACGCTGCCCCCGGTGACACCCGTTCGTTACGATTGCGGCGCCGCCTGCGCGACGACGGGCCTCGGCGCGAGAGGTCCCGCCTTCGCGGGCCGCTTCACAGACCTGTCGCTCCTGGCGGCTGCCTGGCCCGAAGGCGGCGCGGGCGGTCAGGCCAAGGGGGCGCTCGCGCTCGAGTTCGCGGGCGCTGCGATGCACTACCTTCAGAAGGCGGCGAGCCCACTCTGGACGCGCCAGTTCGGGCACGCGACGTTCACGGACTACGTGGCGCGCCAATACGCGTGGCGGGCCTTTGTGTCGGCCGGTGGGCGCATCGGGCCCCTCAGAGCCACCGGCATCTCCACCGAAGCACTGCAGCGGAACCTCCGCCGCATCGTCGATCGACGCGCGGTTGAAGTGAGCTCGGTGACGGCCCTCACCGCGGACCCAGACGCGCTCCTCGCTCTGCGCCTCCGTTCGAACGAGCTACAGCAGCCGTCGCGCAGCTTCGCCACGGCGCTGGCTTTCGCCGCGGCTGCCTCGGCTGACCACGATGCCGACGCCGTCTTCGAAGCCGCCCTCGTCGCGACGTGCGGCCGGGTGAAGCTCGACGGCTTCGTCTTCCACGATCCGCGTGCGAGCGTGGCCGCCCCCACGAGCACAGTCTTCTGCGACGTCGAATCCGAGCGCGTGACGAAGGCGCTCGCAGCGATGGATGAGCTGAATCAGGGGGCGCTGAGGCGCGCCGTCGCGGTGACTCGCCTCTACTCCGAGCAGCTGGCGCAGGCGCTCTCCGCTGGCGTCGCCACCGAGGCGTCCGCCTCCGCGTTGAACCGCATTGTCCGTGACGGCCTCGACGAGCTCGACGCTGCGGACACGAGGCGCGCCGAGTGGCAATCGGGCGCCGCCCGGCCGGAGCAAGTGACCGACACGACGTGGCTCGTCATCGATCTGATCCTCGTCGCCGTCATCGCGATTGGGGTCGCCTGGATCGTCCGCCGCTCTCCCGCGCTCCGGGTGGGTCGCGTCGCGCCAGTTGCCGCGTCGTGACGTCACGATTGCAGCACGAGAGGCCAACAGATAGACTTCAACTCAGCGGCCAACCGTCCCGTGATGGGGACTGTGGGCCGTGCCTCTTCCACGAGGATCTGCCACGAGGAGTCAGCGATGCTCGATCCGGTGATCATCCGTAAGATCCGTGAGGAAGAACGGCGTCGTCGCGAACAGCAGTCCTCGCAGATCCCGCTCTACTACGAGCCGCCCCGTGGCGAACCCCGGCAACGGTCCCTCGAGAACAAGCCGGAGGAGCCGCCTCTCGGTAGCACCGTCATCGAAATCGACATGTAGCAGCCGGCTTCCCCACGCTCCCCTAGTTACCTCGCCGCCCCGTCGCGGCCCTCAATCCCACACAGCTTCAGGAGTCAGCGATGACCGACGCGTTCATCCTGTCCGCGACCCGCACGGCCATTGGAAAGCGCAAGGGCGCCTTCGCATTCGCTCGCCCCGACGACCTCATGGGCGATTGCCTGAACGGCCTCGTCGATCGCGTCGGCGTCGATCCGGCTGAGATCGAGGACGTCATCGTCGGGTGTGTGACCCAGGTCGGCGAGCAGGGCATGAACATCGGTCGCACCGCGGTCCTCGCGGCGGGGTGGCCGGTATCGGTGCCCGGCACGAGCGTGAACCGAATGTGCGCGTCGAGCCTCCAGTCCGTGAACTTCGCCGCGCAAGCGGTCATGGCCGGCACCATGGACCTCGTGGTCGGCGGTGGTGTCGAGTCGATGACCCGCGTCGCGATGGGCAGTGACGTCGGGCCCATCTCGGAGCGCATTCGGGATCGCTTCGACGTCGTGGGCCAGGGCACGAGCGCTGAGCTCATCGCCGAGAAGTACGGCTTCTCCCGCCGCGAGCTCGACCAACTCGCGGTCGATAGCCACACGCGCGCGCTCGCCGCCATCGACGAAGGACGCTTCCGACGCGAGATCCACCCGGTCACGGTGCCGGGCCCGGACGGTAGCCTGCACCGAATCGACACCGACGAAGGTCCGCGTCGTGGTTCGACGCTCGAGACCGTGGGCGCCCTTCGGCCGGCGTTCCGTGAAGGCGGCGTCGTCACCGCAGCGACGTCGAGTCAGATCTCCGACGGCGCTTCGGCCATTCTGATCGGCTCGCGCGCCAAGGCGGACGCGCTCGCCCTGGTGCCACGCGCCCGAATCCGCGCCATGGCCGTCTCGGCGACCGACCCGACGATGATGCTCCTCGGGCCCGGACCGGCCACGCACATGGCCCTCAGAAAGGCCGGCATGACCATGAAGGACGTGGACCTCTTCGAAGTGAACGAGGCCTTCGCGTCGGTCGTGCTCGCTTGGCAACGCGACACCGAAGCTGACCTCTCGCGGACCAACGTCAACGGCGGTGCCATGGCGCTTGGCCACCCGCTCGGCTGTTCCGGCGCGCGCCTCCTCGTGACCCTCCTTCACGAGCTCGAAAGACAAAACAAGACGGTCGGCCTCGCCACGCTCTGCATCGGCTGGGGTATGGGCGTAGCGACGATCATCGAACGAATCTGAGCACTTAGCGACACGAGAGCGAGGCGGCACGATGGGACTTCTGGACGGTAAGGTCGCTCTGGTCACAGGCGCGGGTGGTGGACTCGGGCGTGCGCACGCGCTGCTCCTCGCGAGCGAGGGTGCCTCGGTCATCGTCAACGACCTCGGCGGGGGCGTCGACGGGAGCGGCAGCGGGAGCACGATGGCGGATGCCGTCGTCGCCGAGATCCGAGAGCGTGGCGGGCGCGCCGCAGCCAGCTACGGCTCAGTGGCCGACGCGGATGCGGCCCAGGCCATGGTCAGCGCCGCACTGGGCGCCTTCGGTCGCATCGACATCGTGGTGAACAACGCGGGCATCCTCCGGGACAAGACGCTGCTGAAGCTCGACGACGCGAACTTCGATCTCGTGCTCGCTGTCCACGCTCGCGGCACCTTCCTGGTCACGCGCGCGGCGGTGAAGGCGATGAGCGAGGCCGGGCACGGCGGCGTCATCATCAACACCACCTCGATCGCCGGCATGAAGGGCAACTTCGGCCAGACCAACTACTCGGCCGCCAAAGCCGGTATCGCCGGCATGACCTTCACCTGGGGCCAGGAGCTCCAGCGTTACGGCATTCGAGTGAACGCGATCGCGCCGATCGCGAAGACGCGCATGACCGAGACCATCTCGGCGGTCCCGGACGACATCACGCCCGAGATGATCT
>JADMJS010000378.1 GCA_018780435.1 Myxococcales bacterium | reverse complement strand
AGAAGATGGGCCGATGTAGTTGTCGCCGGGGCGTCGATGTAGTTGTCGCTGGGCAAAGGCCAGGAGTCGGCCATCGCCGCCGCCACGGTCGTCGCGTTCGACCTCTCGAATGTGAACAGCGCCTGCGCCGCGCTCGAGACCGACTGCACGGGCCAGGGCTTCTGCTACGACGTGAACAGCACGACGTGCGAGTACCTCGCCGACAAGCAGCTTGAGTGGGATGTTTGTGACACGGTCGGCCCCACGGGCACCGTCGCCGCCTGCGTCTCCTCGATCGAAGACACCTCGTCGCCTTACGCCAGCACGCCGGCGAACTGTGGGTTCGTGCAGTACTGGTCGAACCCGACCGTCTTCCCGATCGACTGTCGCTGCGGCGACGCCGCCTTCGAGTCGCCGTGCAAGCGACCCTACGAGCTCAGCTCGGTCGTGACCTTTGGCAAGGGCCCGCGCCCGCGCGACCTCGCCACCGAGATGCGCCTCTGGAACGGCCCGGTCTACGGGCGCGAGTGGTTCGTGCCGGCCTTCTGGAAGACGTCCTCCAAGCCGAACCAGACCATGATCTACGCCATCCACCTCGACACGGGCGATCGCCGTTACTTCTCGGGTACTTACAACGACCCCGCCAACGGCCTCACCCGCGTCGGCACGGGCCCCGACTTCGTGCAGGTCATGGACATGAAGGTCGGCCCGGACGGTCAGTTCTACGCCGTCGGCGCCGCCTCCGAGATCTCGGAACCGAAGATCTGGCGCGTCGACCCGGCCACGGGCAACCGCACCCTCATCTTCGACGCCGCGACGGCACCCGCGAGCGCGCTCTGCCCGAACGGGTCGACGCTGCCGGGCCTCAAGACGGTGCAGATGGCCGCCCAGGGCTGGAGCATGGACAGCCAGGGCCGCTTCTACTTCTCGATGGTGAACCAGCCGGGCCCGTCCATCGTCCGCATCTCCGCCGACGGCACGGCCTGCGACTACGTGACGAGCGTCGTCGACGTCGACTCGAACTCCCGCGAGAACGTCGGCGGCGGCTACGACGACTTCCAGTTCGACTTCCGCGCGTTCGAGATCCGCGATCCCGACGGCGCGGAAGGCCCCCAGGGCGAAAAGCTCTACGCCGTCTCGAACAACATGTTCCTGGTGGTCGACATCGCGACCGGCAACCGCTCGCTCATCTCGAAGGGCACCGACGTCGGCAACATCGGCGCCGGCCCCATCAACGCCGAGGCCTTCGGCGACCGCTGGACCCGCTGGGACCCCTACCGAAACGTCTACTGGACCGTGGGCGCCCTCGGCGGCAGCAGCGCCGTGACGGTGGACCCGACCACGGGCTACCGCGCCACCTGGCCCTGCTGGCACCCCTCGCTCGGCGGCCCACTCACGGCCTGTGGCGGCACGGGCAAAGCCCTCATCCCGGGCTATCTGAACTTCGGCGGCTTCGTGATCGACCCCGAAGGCGAGCACAACCTCTACTTCGCGCACGACACCATGGCCATCGTGAAGTACGACGTGAAGACGGGGAACGCGTACACCTTCTCGCTGTAGCTGCGCACTCACTGCGCCCGCCCGAACACCGGCCATCCCCAGCAGAGTCGTAGTACACCCGTCGGCCGATTTGACGGGCCTTCGTGCCCCCAAGTCTTGGTGGGTCGGGCTGGAGAAGCCACTCGAAGATCCTATCCGCTCTGCTACCCCCCCGACCTCCGTAGACTTGCGCCCATGTTTGCCTGCTGTAGCGCCGAGCGCTAGGCTCTCCTCATGCTTCACGTCCCAGCCGAGCCGCGACTCCAACCCGCCGACACAGAAGACGCTTTTGTCTATCTCCGTGGCGTGTCGTGGGCCGACTTCGAGACCATTCTGGCCATCCGCGGCGACGCCTCCCGGCCGCGCATCGCTTACCTCGATGGGGTCCTCGAGTTCATGAGCCCAACCTCGAACCACGAAGCCATCAAGACCTGCCTCGCACGACTCGTCGAGGCCTACGGGGAGGAGGCAGGGCTAGAGCTCAACGGCTTCGGCTCCTGGACCCTGAAGGTCGCGCTCGCGAAAGCAGGCGTTGAGCCCGACGAGTGCTACGTCCTCGACGGCCCAAAGAACGTGCCGGACCTCGCTATCGAGATTGAGTTGACCTCCGGCAGCCTCGACAAGGTTGAGATCTATCGCCGTCTCGGTGTGGCCGAGTTGTGGCGCTGGACTAAGGGGCGAATCGAGGTGCGCCACCTCGTGGCCGGTCAGTACGAGCTCATCGGCCGCAGCGCCATTTTTCCCGCGCTAGACCTGTCACTCCTCGAGCGCCTCTGCGTCTACACGTCCCAGCCCACCGCCGTTCGGGAGCTTCGCCAAGCGCTCCGAGCGGAGACGCCGTAGGGCTCCGATCCGACCCGACCCAATCCCCTGCGCGGAAGGTGCTCGCGGAGTTCGGCCGTTGACGGATACGGAGATTATCGCTGCACTGGTTCTGGCGAGCCATGAAGGAGGGGCAGTGGACCTTGCCAACCTCTGCGACCTTGGCTTCCTCCGCCGCGAGGTCCCGTTCGGCCTCACGCTCCGGGACACGAAGCGGACGCGCTACTCGCTCGGCGACCCGCTCCTCCGCTTCTGGTACCGGTTCGTCGACCCGAACCGCAGCCTCCTCGAGGCCGGCGTATTGCAAGTGGCCTCCTCGACGTCGGCCACCTCGAAGGCTGGGGACAAGGCCTCCACGGCGGCTGGGGGCTCTTCCTCCCGTGGACGCGTGGCTGGGTCTCGGAGCGCACCATCACGGTCGTGCTGCAGGGCCACGGCGACGTCGAGTTCGTGCTCGAGAGCTGCCGGACGGGGCGGGTTTCGGTGACGGTCGCCGTCTGATCCGAACGAGTCCGAACCGACTTGTACGTATGGGACATTTGCATGCCCGAATCGGACAAGTCCATGTGATCTCTGAGCTTGGCCCCGTCGAGCATTCCTTTCGAGGAGGCGTTCGTACAGGGTGCCGCGGTAGGGAACTCTGGGGTCGACGACCGACTTCGTGGATGTTCCCCGATGACCCCAACTCCGACCGAGGATCCTCATGGCCACCTACGCACAGACCAATTACATCGAGTCCGACGCCGACAAGGCTGCCAAGACGACCACTCTCGACACCATCTGGTCGAAGGTGAAGAACGCGGCTCAGGCAAAGGTGAACTTCGCCAACACGGGAACTGCCGACGGGAGCATGGGACTGCGTGGCGGCTTGGCGAGTACGGGCATCAACATCGGCTTCCAGGCCATTGGAGCTGCTCTCGGTCAAATTCCCTATGTCGGTAGCCTCCTGAAGATGGCCGTGGGCATCGGGGGTGGAATGGCCGAAGGGGCGATGGACGACCGCACCATGGGCAAGATCTACGAAAACGCGCGGGCGAAGCTGGCCAAGGACGGTCGCATCGACCACAACGAAATCAACACGTCCTTTCTCTTTCTCACCCAGAAGAAGGGGATGCAGGACGCCATCACGCAAGCGGTCTCTGGCCTGCTCGAGCTGCAAAAGACCACGCCGAAGGTCGTCGAGGTCATGTCGGCGCTCTCCAAAACCCAAGAGCCCACCTGCCAGACCTTCCTCGATTTCTACACGGTCTATGCGCAGTATCGACAGTCCTACAACAAGGCTGCCGCTGGCATCGGCTTCATCCATGCGTGGGCACTCCAAGCCGACGAGGTCCTCGACTCGGTGGACAAGCACACTCGCGACTGGAAGACGAGCATCGACAAGGCTTCCGACGAGTACTTCCGCCAGACGGGCTTCGGCGTCGAAGGACGGCGCTATCACGCCACGCATTGCAAGAAGGTCGAGTCGGGATGGTTCTCGAGCGGGCTCGTCGGCTACTGCCGCGGCGGAAACTGATCTCGCGGCGAGGTGCGGTCGCCGGGAGCGGGAGATCGGTTGACCGATCGACGTATCGGCGGAACCTCGCCCACGGTGGCCGCCTCATCTCCAAGGCACTGAAAGCACAAGGTGTCGACGTGGTCTTCACCCTCTGCGGCGGGCACATCCAGGCCATCTACGACGGCTGCCTCGACGAGGGGATCCGCGTCGTCGACACGCGCCACGAGCGATCGGCCGCCCACGCTGCGGACGGTTGGGTCCGCGCGACCGGTCCCCCCGTTTGCCGAAGTATGACTGACGGAGAGATCCTCGGAGAGAGATCCTCCACTGGTGCGCACGTGGGCTAGCCGGCGCGCCGATGCATGCGGTAGGCTCCACTTGGGCTGAAACGGAGGTCGACATGCGTCCCTGGTTGTTCGTTGGTGTGCTGCTCGCGAGTCTCAATGCGTGGGCCACCGAGCCACCCCTGACCGACGCTGCCTGCAAGGCGTCACTCGAGTGCAAGACGCGCGGAGACTGTGCATTGAAGGACGGCGTCTGCGCCCCCGCCTCCGCGGCGGACTGCAAAGGGTCGGACGCGTGCGTGGACAACGGCTTCTGCACGGCGGTGGGCGGCCAGTGCGTGGCCGGCTCCACCGCCGACTGCAAGAGGGGAGTGGACTGCGGCCTCGAAGGGCGATGCACCTTCAAAGACGGTCAGTGCATCGCTGGATCAAACCACGACTGCAAGTTTTCGACGTGGTGTGAAGAGAGAGGCCAGTGCACGGCGTCGAACGGCCAGTGTGTCGTGGGCTCGACCGCGGACTGTCGCAGAACGGACGAGTGCAGCAGCGAGGGGCTTTGCACCTTCAAGGGAGGCGCGTGCGTCGCCGGGACCGACGCTGACTGCAAGCGATCGAACGTCTGCGATGCGGGTGGGCAATGCCGGGCTCATGACGGCGTGTGCATCGTCGGCTCGGACGCGGATTGTCGCAAGACGGAGCAGTGCAGGAGCGACGGCCAATGCCGCTTCGAGCATGGTGCGTGTGTCGCGAAGACCGACGCCGACTGCGAGAAGACGGTGGTGTGTGTCGACGACGGCAAGTGCGCTGCGTCGGAGGGCAAGTGCCTCGCCGGATCGGACGCCCACTGCCGCAAGTCGAAGGGATGCAAGACCGGCGGCCGATGCAAGTGGGCCGGGCAGGAGTGCGTCCAGTAGCTCACGGCGTCGCAAGTCGGGGAACACGGCGCCTGCTTTCGCGATGGCGACGCTGAAGTCTTCCGCCCAGATGCCTTGTCGGGACAGTGGAGGCATCTCCAGCCGACTCGAAGAGGCGCGCGTGGGCGGGCGAGGTCAGGAGGTGCAGGACGACCTTGCGCTCATGGGCCAAGACCAGGAGCTGCCGGTAGGCGTCGAACGCGCTCTTGCCGGACTGGCTCTCGAAGAAGTAACGCCGGCAGGGCTCCGGGAACCAGGTTCTGTCCAGTGGCACCGCGTCGACGCCGCCGCGGGTCAGCTCGAGAGCCTCGTGCCGCGGATCACGGCCTGAGCCGGTCTCTCAGGTCTTCCCCCCACCGAGCTCCGCGTACTTGCGCGTCGGCGCCTCGTACGCCCGAAGGCGCGTGAGTAGGGCTGGGAACGCCGTCTCGACGGCGAGCATCCCGGCGTGCGCCCTCGACAAGAAGCCTTGCGCCGACATGTGCTCGATGAGAGCGACCATCGGGTCGAAGTACCCAGCGACGTTCAGGAGCCCGCACGGCCGCCCGTGGATGCCGAGTAGCCCCCAGGTCCACTGCTCGAAGAGCTCGTCGAGCGTCCCGATCCCGCCAGGGAGCGCGACGAACGCCTCGGCGCGGTCCGCCATGATCGCCTTCCGCTCGTGCATGGTCTCGACGACGATGAGCTCGGTGACGCCGCGATGCGCGATCTCTCGGTCGGCGATGAGCCGCGGGATGACGCCGACCACGCGGCCGCCCGCGGCCAGCGTCGCATCGGCGACGACGCCCATGAGCCCCACTTTCCCCCCGCCGTAAACGAGCTCGATTCCTTCGGCGGCGAGGAAGCGGCCCACCTCGTGCGCGGCCGCGGTGTACTCGGGCAGCACACCAGAGCTAGAACCGCAGAAGATGGCGAGAGACTTCATGATGTCCTCCAAATGGGTCGGCGTTGGTCGACGCGGGCAAGCCCGTCGCTGATGATGACGTCACGGCGATTACCTGACCACGGTTTTCCCGTGGCCCAACCATGGGCTCCAATGAGACGCTAGGCTGCACGAGATGAGCGCCGCACCCCGCACCCCAAAGGCCGAATCGGCCAAACGAACCCCGTCGCGCGGCACTCTGCTTGGCTGCCTTGCGCTGCTCAGCGGGGGGCTGCTCCTCACGGCGTACGTGAGCTGGACCCTCTACGAGACTCGTCGTGCGGAGGTCTCGGCGAGCTTCGAGCGCCTCTCCGACCGGGCCATGCAGGTCGTCCGCGAACGCGCCCGCCGCCTCGAGTACGGCCTTCGCGGCGCCCGCGGGATTCGAATCGTGAGCCCGAACGTGAGCCGGGGCGAGTGGCGCGCCTACATGATGTCGCGCGACCTCGAACGTGAGTTTCCCGGTGCGCTGGGCTTCGGCTACGCCGAACGCGTTCGGGGACGTGACCTTCCGGAGTACCTGGCGCGGATGCGCAGTGAGCTCGGTCCGGACTTCCAACGAAAGGTCGTGGAGGCGGAGCCAGGAGGTGGCGAACACGTCATCGTTCAGCTCATAGAGCCCATCGAGTCCAACAAGCCGGCAGTCGGCGTCGACATCTTGTCCGAGGCGAGTCGACGCGACGCCACCGTGTTGGCCATGCGCACCGGCGAGGCGACGCTGACCGCCCCCATCGATCTCGTACAGGTGGACGGCTCCCATCGGGGCCTGCTCTACCTCCTGCCCGTGTTCCGGCCGGACCTTCCTTCGGCTACCGAGGCCGATCGTATTGCCGCCTGCGTTGGCTTCGTCTACGCACCCATCATCATGGAGCGAGCGATGGAGGGGCTCGCCGAACGCGTCGAGAACCTCGTGGACATCGAGATCTTCGATGGTGGCTTGACCGCCCGCGCTCACCTACTCTACGACGCGGACCGCCACCTCGATTCAGCCGGGCCGACCTTCACCGATGAGGACTATGCCGACCGCCTCTGGTCGAGCCACAAGACGTTGAATATTGGTGGACGAACGTGGGACGTTCGAGTTACCAGCGCACCCGAGTTCGAAGCGCAGCACCGCACGCTGCCGGTGGTCTGGATTACCGCCATGGTCGGCATCACGCTCACCACCTCACTCATGGGCCTCGTTTGGGCCCTCTCGACGGGTCGAGCGCGGGCACGCGCGCTCGCGGAGCGACGCACTCGCGAGCTGCAGGCGGAGAAGGCGTACCTCGCCGCCGTTCAGGACTGCTCGCCGCTGGCGATGTTCGTCACCGACATGGAAGGCCAGTGCACCTACCTGAACCCGCGTTACGAGGAGCTGACCGGTCAGGCTGCGAAGGAGGGGCTCGGAGTGGGGTGGGTCCGAGCGCTACACCCGGACGACGTACGACGGGTACGGCGGGACTTCGAGCAGGCCAAGAAGGAAGGTCACCTCCTCTCGGGCGAGTACCGATGGGTACGCCCCGATGCGTCGGTCGTCTGGACGGCGGTTCGAGCGGCGAGGATCGAGGCGGACGAACAGCCGCTGGGCTTCGTCGGCACCATCGAGGACGTGACGGGGGCGCGGCAGGCCACGGAAGCGCTGAAGAGCCAAGCGCTGCATCTCGAAGAGGCGCGGGACTCGCTCGACCGAGTGAACCGCGAGCTGAGCGCCCGAAACCGGGAACTCGACGCCGCTCGCGCCGTCGCCGAGGCTGCGACGAAGGCCAAGAGCCAGTTTCTGGCCAACATGAGCCACGAGCTACGCACCCCGATGACGTCAATCCTGGGCTTCGCCCAGCTCCTCGCCGACCGCCGCACCCGTCCGGAAGACCTCGCCGAATACGTGAGCGCCATCCTTCGTAACGGCGATCACATGCTCTCGCTCATCAATGACGTCCTCGACCTCTCGAAGATCGAAGCCGGCATGATGACGGTCGAGTCCATTCCTGTCTCCGTCACGGAAGTCGTCAACGAAGTCGCCGCGTTCATGCGCCCCCGTGCGACGGAAAAAGGGCTGGGCTTCGTGGTCGACTGGCGCACTGACGTCCCCGATCGCATGCGAACGGACCCGACGCGCCTTCGGCAGATCCTCCTCAATCTGGTCGGAAACGCCGTGAAGTTCACCGATCAGGGGTCTGTGGCGATTCAAATCGAGCGCCGCAAGCTCAAGGACGGGACCAGTCGCATCGAGTTCGCAGTGGTCGACACCGGCCCGGGCATCGATCCGGGCCAACTGTCCAAGATATTCCAGCCGTTCACTCAGGCGGACGACTCGACGACACGCAAGTTCGGCGGTACGGGCCTCGGACTCTCCATCAGCAAGGAGCTGGCGCGCCTGCTCGGTGGCGACCTCTACGCCGTGGGCGCGCCGGGCATCGGGTCGACGTTCGTGCTCGAGCTACCGGTGGTTCAGGGGCCCAGCGGGACCTGGATACGCCCTGCGGAACGGCAACCGGCTGCGCTCATGGCGTGTACGACCCCGACGCTTCACGGGAAGGTGCTTGTCGTCGATGACGGCATAGACAACCAACGGCTCATCAGCCTGCTCCTCGGGCGCACGGGCGCGTCGGTCGACGCCGCTGGCGACGGGCGCGAAGGCGTCAACAAGGCGCTCTGGGCCCGTGAGTCGGGCGAGCCGTACGACCTCATCATCATGGACATGCAGATGCCGAAGCTCGACGGGCTCGAAGCGACGCGTCAGCTCCGAGCGGCGGGCCTCGCCACGCCGATCGTCGCGCTCACGGCAAACGCGCTCATCGACGACCGCGAACGCTGCAAAGCCGCTGGCTGCAACGCCTTTCTGCAGAAGCCGATCGACCGGATCCGCTTCTTTGCGACCTGCCAACAGCTCATGGCGCTGGGCCGGGCGGGCTAGTCAGGCCTTGCGCCGGTCACGCGATCGGCGATGACGCGACCGGCGACTCGATCTGCGCCATGGGCGCTCGGGCGCAGAGAGCGGGGCTGAGCCGTCTTTGCCAACACCACCGCCGCGTGCTACGAAAAATTCGATGAACCCGGCGACGTCCATTGCAGAAGCGGCCTACAACCAACTCGCGGCCTTGAACCGGACCGCGTGGGACAGCGGGGATGAGCAAGAGATCCGCGCGCTTCTCGTAGAGAGGCCGTTCGACTCCACGGTCGTCCCGATTCGTCGGCGCCTGACGCAGGCGAGCAGCCCGGCCCCCGTCCTCCTCACGGGTCAACGAGGGAGCGGCAAGTCGACCGAACTATGGCTCGTCCAGGCGCATGCCGACATTCGGCAGCGCTTCGAAGTGGTGATCGCTCGCCCCTTTGAGCCGGCATCCGGCGATTCGAACCTTCGCTTGGTCCAACTGGGCATCGCAGCCGCGCTTGCAGAACACTTGGACGATGCCGGGCTGAAGAAGGAGCGGGGGCAGCTCTCGTCGCGAGGCGAGTGGACCCTGCTGGAGTCACTCCTGGCGGTCGAGTACACCAATGACCGGCCGTGGTACGACGTCCACCCGGCGCTTGAGCCCGTCGTCGACGAGTGGATCGCAGACGATCGTCGCCGGCTGACACGCCGCGGCGTGGACGCGGACGACATCGATCAGACGCTCCGGGACGAATACCGTGACGATGCCCCACCGGGCTGAACTGCCGCTGCGGCGGCTTGAGCTGGGGGCGACCTCCGCGACGACGACCGGGACATCGTACGGCGAGTAGCCCGCGAGGCGGGCTCCCCCGCGCTGCGTCGGCGCGTGACCTCATGGACCGCGACAACACTTAAGGCTGTCAATAAGACGTCACGGCATAGAACGAAATAGCGGCAGGATCGCCCGCCGCACCCGAAAACACCGAGTCGCTCGGGGAGAGCAACGCGCCTCTCCGAACGCTCGCAGCTCGTAACACCCTGGTCGAGTCCAGAGGAGCACGTCATGGTTCAGAATCTCCCCTCCCACGCCCGCGTGGTCGTCATCGGCGGCGGCATCATCGGCACCTCGGTCGCCTACCATCTCGCCCACATGGGCGAAGACGTCGTGCTCCTCGAACGCGACCGCCTCACGTCTGGCACTACCTGGCACGCGGCCGGCCTCATGGTCACGTTTGGGTCCACGTCCGAGACCTCGACCTCGCTCCGCAAGTACACGCGCGACCTCTACAGCCGCCTCGAAGCGGAGACGGGCCAATCCACGGGCTTTAGGCCGATCGGCTTCATCGAGGTCGCGGCTGACGCCGACCGCCTCGAGGAGTACCGGCGCGTCGCGGCCTTCAACCGCTACTGCGGCGTCGACGTGCAGGAGATCTCGCCCAGCGAGGTCAAGTCCTTGTTCCCACTCGCGAACGTCGACGACATCGTCGCCGGCTTCTATGTCGCCGGCGACGGCCGCGTCGACCCCGTTGACGCGACGATGGCGCTGTCGAAGGGCGCCCGTCAGAAGGGCGCGCGCATCTACGAAGGTGTGCCGGTCCTCGGCGTGACGCAGAAGCGTGGTCAGGTTACGGGCGTCCGTACGGCGTTCGGCGACATCGAGTGCGAGTTCGTCGTGAACTGCGCCGGCATGTGGGCGCGCGAGCTCGGCGCCATGAGCGGCGTCTCGATCCCCAATCAGGCGGCCGAGCACTACTACCTCATCACCGAGCCGATCGCCGGTGTCTCCGGCGCGTGGCCCATCCTCGAAGACCCGGCGTCCTACGGCTACTTCCGTGAGGAGGGCGGCGGCATCATGGTCGGTATGTTCGAGCCGGTCTGCGCGCCCTGGAAGGTCGAGGGCATCCCCCGCGACTTCTCCTTCGGCGAGATCCCGCCCGACTGGGACCGCATGGCGCCGTTCCTCGAGAAGGCCATGAGCCGCATCCCGAAGACCCTCGAGGTCGGCGTGAAGAAGTTCTTCTGCGGCCCCGAGTCGTTCACGGCCGACCTCGCGCCCATCGTCGGCGAGGCCCCCGAGCTTCGAAACTACTTCGTCGCTGCCGGACTCAACTCCATCGGCATCCTCACGGGCGGCGGTCTCGGGCGCGCGCTGGCGCACTGGATCGTCAATGGCCGCGCGGACATCGACATCACGGGCATCAACATCGACCGCCTCCACGCCTATCAAGGCAACCCGCGCTACCGTCGCGAACGCACGGTCGAGTCCCTCGGTATGGTCTACAAATGCCATTACCCGACGCGCTCGCCCGAGACCGCCCGTGGCGCCAAGCGCTCGCCTATCCACGAACGTCTCGCGGCCGCCGGCGCGTACTTCCGCGACGTGAGCGGCTGGGAGTGCCCCGACTGGTACACGGCCGACGGTTCGCGGCCGGAGGCGCCCGCGCTCTCGTGGGGCAAGCAGAGCTGGTTCCCGAACTGGAAGGCCGAACACGAGGCCTGCCGCAATGACGTCGTCCTCATGGACATGTCGTTCATGAGCAAGTTCATGGTGCAGGGCCGGGACGCCGCGCGCGTGCTCGATCGCATCTCGGGCGCCAGCGTCGCGGGCCCCGTCGGCGTCATCACCTACACCCAGTGGATGAACGAGGACGGCAAGCTCGAAGCCGACCTCACGGTCACGCGCCTGGCCGAAGAGCAGTTCTTCGTCGTCGTGACGGACACCATGCACCGCCACGCCGAGACGTGGATGAAGCGCCACGTCCGCGAGGACGAGTTCGCCATCGTCACCGACGTCACCGGCGGCTACGGCCAGCTCAACGTGCAGGGCCCTCGCTCGCGCGAAGTGCTCCAGTCACTCACCACCGCCGACCTCTCGAACGAGGCCTTCCCCTTCCGGACGGCCCGCGAGATCGACATCGGCTACGCCCGTGTCCTCTGCATCCGCATCACCTACCTCGGCGAGCTCGGCTACGAGCTCTACGCCCGCGCCGAGCAGGCGGTCCACGTCTACGACGAAGTCCTCCGCGCCGGCGCCCCACTCGGTCTCCGTCACGCCGGCCTGAAGGCGCTCGCCAGCCTCCGCATGGAGAAGGGCTACCGCGACTACGGCCACGACATCGACAACACCGACTCCCCCTACGAAGCCGGCCTCGGCTTCGCCGTCGACCTGAAGAAGGCGGACGGCTTCATCGGCAAGGACGCCCTCCTCACCGAGAAGGCCCGCGGCCCGCTGCTCCGCCGCCTCGTGCAGGTCCTCGTGAAGGACCCCGGCCCGCTCATGTACCACGCGGAGCCCGTGCTCCGAGATGGGGTCGCCGTGGGCTACATCCGAGCCGCCTCCTACGGCCACACCCTCGGCGGCGCGGTCGGCCTCGCCATGGTCGAACCCGGAGGCGGTGCCCCCGCGGACGCCGCGTGGCTCGACTCGGGGACCTGGGAGGTCGACATCGCCGGCACGCGCTACTCGGCCGTGGTGTCGCTTCGGCCGCTCTATGATCCTACGATGGTACGGATCAAGGCGTAGCCTGGGTAAACTCGCCCCCACTATGCACCCGCTACTCCGAATCGAACACCTTGAGCCGTGGCCGGACGTCACGCCCGAGGACGAGACGGCGTTCACGCACTACGCGCGCGAGCTGACCGTGGGTTACGCGTTGCGAGCGACCCTTGTCCTCGTGGTGTGTGTGCTCTTGTGGTGGCCCATCGACCTGCTGGTGGCGCCCGACTCGCGGTACAGCCACGTCTTCTCGGGGCTACGCGTCGGCTTCCTATCGATTCAAGCCGCGGCCTTCGTGGCGTTCGTGGCCTCGGCGACCGTTCGAACGCACGCCCTCGTCGCGGCGGTGTTCACCTACGGGCTCACCATGGGCTTCCTCGGCTACGCCCTCGGTCACCTCGGCGGGCCGGAGCTGCCGTGGTTCGCGGACACCTTCATTGGGCTCTTGCCCATCGCCCTCATTCCGCTCTCACTCCGGGCGCGCGTCACCGCGCTCATCGTCGTCTCCTCAAGCCTGCTCGCGGGCCACTTCCTCCCCTTCCCAGACCACTTCGAGAGCGCCTACGCGGGCGGACAAGCCAGCTTCGTCGTGTTCACGGCCGTCGTGTCGGTCGTGGTGGGCGAACTCATCCACCGCACCGTGCGCCGGAGCTTCTTTCAAGGGCGCTCGGTCGCGCGGGCTCGGGAGGCGCTCGCGAAGGCGAACGACGCGCTCACGGGCGTCAATCAGGATCTCGCGCGCCGTGTCTCGGAACGGACCGACGAGCTACGCCGACTCGCGTCGCACCTCGATGACGCCCTAGAGCAAGAGCGCGCGCGCACGTCGCGGGAGCTGCACGACGAGCTGGGTCAGGAGGTGACGGCGCTCCGCTACTCACTCGACCTCGCGATGACTCGCTACGACGACGCCCCCGACGGGATTGCGCCGCTGCTCGCCCGCCTCGACAAGCAGGTGGAGCGGACGGCCGCCGCAACCCGGGGTCTCGTGACGGCGCTACGGCCGCAGCTCCTCGAGACCTTGGGCCTCGCGGGCGCGATCGCCGCCGTGCTCACGCGGGTCGAAGGCGCCGGGATCGCGGCGACGCTCGCCCTCACGCCGGCGGATCTGCTCCGAGAGCCGCGGTCCACGGAGCTGCTCCCGCCGGGGCTCGACCACGTCCTATTTCGAGTCATCCAGGAGGCCTGCACCAACGTGCTCCGGCACTCGGCGGCCAGCCGCGTCGAGCTCCAACTTCGCGCGGACTCGACCGGGGTCGAGCTCATCATGGACGACGACGGGGTCGGCCTGCCGGCCGAGCACAATCGAGTCGGCTTCGGGCTCCTCGGGATGCGCGAGCGCGTTCAGGCGGCGGGGGGCGAGCTCACCTTCGGCGCGTCCCGGCCGGCGAACCCCGAACGTCCAGGGCTACGGCTGGTGGCGACCTTTCCCGCGCCCAACGTCGTGCCGACTCTCGCTTGATCCCCTCTGCCCTTCGGGCGCACTCTCTACTCATGCGCGTCTTCATCGCCGATGACCACGACCTCGTCCGCGAAGGGCTCCGCGCCGTCCTCGAAGCGAGCGGGCACTTCGAGGTCATCGGTGAAGCGACCACGGGGCGTCAGGTGCTCGACGCGGCTTGTCTCGACGAGGCCGACGTCCTCATCTTGGACCTGTCCCTCCCGAAGGTCCAAGGCGCAGAGGTCCTCCGGCGTCTGCAAGAGAGCCACCCGGGCCTACCGGTCGTCATCTTGTCGATGCACCCGCCCGAACAATACGAGCGACCGCTCCTCCTCGCGGGCGCCGCCGCCTACGTCCCGAAGAGTCGGCCGACACGCGAGCTCGTCGATGTCCTGCTGAAGATCGGACGCGACCGACTCGCGCTCATGTTGGCCCCGGCGCCGCCGAGCGGGGGCGACGGTGACCCGCTGTCGACCTTGTCGCCGCGAGAGCACCAGATTCTGGTGCGCTACGTGAGCGGCGTGACCGTCACCGAGATCGCAGCCGAGCTCGACGTGAACTCCTGCACCATCTCGAACCACCTCTCACGCATTCGCGGCAAGCTCGCCGTGCGGACGAACGTCGAGCTCGTCCACCTAGCCCATCGGGTTGGGCTGGTGTCGCCGGGGCCGCCACTTGATCTCCTTGTGGAAGCGCGGCGACCCGTCCTGTAACCTCTCCGCTCGACGACGGCCCCAGGGCCCGGAGGCTCGATTGCGCTCGGATCGCCGGCAATTCTTGAAGGGTCTCGGCACGATGGCGGCAGTGGCGTGCGCGAAGCCCGGCCCGGTCGGCGCTCCGGTCTCGTCCATGCCCTGGGGCAAAGTTCACCCGCAGAACCAGTTTACGTTGCTCGACCCGGGCCGGACGCCGACCGGCGTGCTGGAACTTTTCCTGATGGGCGGCCTGTCGCCGTGGGAGACGTTTTATGTCGTCCCGGAGTTCGGCAAGCCAGACACCGGTGGCCCGTACCAGGAGACCCAGTGGTGGGCCTTCGACCGGGATCCGCGCCTCAGCACCTCGCAGTTCCTGAAGGGGTGCGGCTTTGGCGACCGGCCCTCCTTCGTCCCCTTCGGTGCCGACTCGGCCGGGACGACGGTCAACCTCGGCCCCTACGCGTACCCGCTGCGGGACCGGCCCGACATCCTCTCGCGCATGCGGATCTGGGTGATGCGGCACGAGGTCGAGCCCCACCCCAGTGGCATCGCCTATGGGCTCACCGGCCAGAAGGTCGGCAGCCCCCGCCTCGCCGGGACCGGCGCCCACGTGCAGCGCTGGGTACACGAGAACGGCCTCTCGGCGAGCGACGCGCCCGCCGCCTACGCACTCTTCATGAGCCACGCGAACTTCGCCGGCAACCACGGCGCCGCGGCCGCCATCGGGCAACACCGTTCGAGCGCTCGGCCGCTCGGGATTCAGCTCGGGCGGGATATGCGGCTCGTCGAGCACATCTACCGCACGAAGACGGCGGAGCACGCCGGTTCGATGGACGCGCTCGTCGACCTCTACGCCCGCCGCTACGAGGACCGGCTCAAGCAGAGGGGTGAGCGTATCCGCTCGCCCGGCTTCGACGACTTCGCGTTCGCACAATCGGCGATGTCGCGGGTCGGCACGCTCGCCCAAATCCTCGACCCCAGTCTCTTCGCACTCAATGAGATCGAGTCGTGCGCCTACGGCAACGGAAGCGCGCCCGGCGCGACCTTCCTCGACGAGACCACCCCCGCCATTCGGCTCGGCACGCACCTCCTGACCAACACCATCGCCCCAGCGAGACACGTCACCATCATGGACGGCGGGCTGTTCTCGGACCCGGCGGGGCAGGGCTACGACAGCCACGCTGCCCACGTCGACATGCAGGGCACCAACGCCATCCACACCTTCCGAGAGCTCGCCCGG
Organism: Myxococcales bacterium; assembly: GCA_018780435.1. Classification (GTDB taxonomy): domain Bacteria; phylum Myxococcota_A; class UBA9042; genus SXOO01. Next base: position 74,829 of record JADMJS010000378.1, on the reverse strand, counting down.
AACATCAACGAGCCCGGCGAGAACGACCCTCGCAAGCTCGACCTCGACAAACACTTCATCCTCCTGAACACCGAGTTCGGCCGCTCGCCATCGCGCGAGTTCACGGTGCGAAACCCGATGGGAGGCGGGACCAACCACTGGCCGTGGGGCTATGTGGTCGTCGGGATTGGGGGTTTCGTCGACCCCGACCGCGCCAAGGTGGTCGGCGCTATCGGCGAGGACGGCTACGCGACGGAGTCTATTACCCCATCTGAGCTGAAGGCCGCGCTACTCCTCGGGCAGGGGATCTGGCCCTTCTCGCCCGAGTCCTTCGCCGTCGGCGACGGCCGAGTCACCTCATCCGAGCGTGACGCGGCCGTGTGGCTGCGGGAGCACGTCCTCGGGTATGCCACATGACGAGCAATGTCCGCCGCCCACTGGAACTGGTCCTATACAGTTTGTGCGTCCTGCTCGGCTGTTCCGAGACGGTCGCGCCATCGTACGGCGGCAGCGTCACCGTCACCACGAGGGCCGAAGCCGGGCTCGAAGGCGCGACCGTGTGCGTCGGGAGCGACGAAGCCTTCGTCCGCCGCGCCGTGACCCACCTCCTCGGGCGCCGCGTGCTCGGCACGGCCGAACTTCAGGTCTTGCTCGACCTCTACCGTGAGGTCGGCCCGGATCGCTGGCTCGACGCCCTCATGGAGACGCCCGAATTCATCGACACCTGGGAGCAAGCGCTTCGGGACGTGCTCATCATCCCACGGATGGGCCCCGTAGGTTGTCGCGGGACGCAGCTACTGTCCGAAGACGGACCCGAGCTCGCGGAGTTCCTGCTCGAGAACGGCCCCGAGGCCACCTTCACCCGCGATGGCGCGGCGACCCCCTTCGCAACCCGCGACGTCATCCGCTCGACGCTCGTCCTTGACGACATGACGCCGCTGCTTCGGGTCGAGCCCTTCATGCGCGCCGGAACCACCTTCTTCGAGGTCGAAGACGTCAACGACGAGATCGACAACCGGCGCATCAACGCGTCCGTCTTCGAGCGCGCCTACTTGAACCGGCGCCTCGACTGCATGCAGTGTCACAACTCCGAGTACTCGATCACGGGCTCCGACGACCCGGCCAAGGACCGCACGTGGGAGATCCCGGGGCACTTTGAACGCGCCCTCTTCGAAGCGCCGGTCGGTCGGGCGGTCGCCGACTTCGACGCCCTCTTCCGAATCAACGGCGTGAAGATCTTCAAGTTCGTCGCTGACGCGCCCAACAAAGCCTTCTGGCAGAACGGAGACGGCGTGAGCCCTTGGGGCCTCAGCAAAGCGTGCGGGCAGTTCGCGAAGCCCGGAGAGATCGAGACCGACCCAGCCGGCTCCGACGGCTTCTTCGTCAAGGGTTTCGGCAAGACGGCGTCGCTCTACGACCTCGAAGCCGTCATGCGCCAGGGCTTCGCCGCGCTTCGCGAGAGAGGGCTCGAGCGGGGGCCGGATCTCGCCGTGGAGGGCTCGCTCGCGACGGCGTGGCTCATCTCGGCGGCGTTCTCGGAACGGGTCTTCGAGCACATCACCGGACGCCGCCTCACGGTGGCCCACGCGTTCCCTCGCAACAAGGCCCAGCGCGATCTCATCGAGTCCTTCGCCCGTACCTTCTCGGAGAGCGGCTTCTCACTACGCGCGCTGGTCAAAGCCATCCTCCAGCATCCGCTCGTGAATCTCGGCGCCCCGGCCGACTGCGGCGACGCCGTCTACACCCTCCCCGCCGTCTTCGATCCCTTCACGCCCGCCGAAGAGGACCCGTCTCTCAGGCCCAACAGCGCCGGGGACGCCGTCGTCCGTGTGCCGCCCATCATCCTCCTGCGATCAGTGCACCTCGCGCTCGGCTGGCCGCTCCCGACGCATGAGTTCGAGTTCGACCCCGTGAAGCAGTTCGAGGGCTTCACCGTGTCCCCGTCGTTCATCCTAATGCGCGACATCGGGACCTTCGTGACCGACGCCGAGCTCGGCTTCCGCGGCGCCAGCCTCCAAGAAGCGCTCGCCTGGGAGCACGCGATGGGCACCTGTACGCCTCCGGATGCCCCGGCGGGAGACCTCGCGCCCGACTTCATCACCACGCTCGTCGCCGAAGCGCCTACGCTGCGCGACGCCGTCATCGCGCTGAAGGACCGGCTCCTCGCCGATCCCGTCGTCGACGACGAAGAGCTCGCCTTGATGGCGCCCTTGCTCGGCGCCCCGCTCTCGTCGACGCCCGGCGCGCACGAACCTGGCCTGCGTCGGCTCTGCGTCGCGCTACTCCGCGCGGCCGATCTGCACCTCGAAGGCGCCCCCACGCTCGACCGCGCGGCGCTTCCGCCGCCCTGGGCGCCCTCCGGGGCGGACCGCGCCGCTTGGTGCGCGCGCTGGCGACCGCTGTTCTCGGCGGAGGGGAAGCCCCTCGCGAGCTGCCCACCGTGACGTCGAGCGCGCCGCCGCGCATTCGCAACCCACGGTATTCATTGGTTCGCCGCCTCGGGGGAGGCGCTCAGGCCGAGACTTGGCTCGCCACCGACACCACCACCGGTGCGCGCGTGGCGCTCAAGCTCACGACGCTCTTGCGCGCGGCCTCGCTCAAGGACCTCGAACTCTGGGAGCGCGAAGCCGAGGTGCTGCGCACCCTCGACCACCCGGCCATCCCCAAAGTAGTCGACGCCTTCCACGAAGAAGGCGAACACGGTGATCAGACCTACGTCATCGTCCAGACCTACGTCGAAGGCCTGAACCTGTCCGAACGCGTCGCGAGCGGGTCACGTTGGGACGAAGCGGCCTTGTGCGACCTCGCAGGACAAGCGCTCGGGATCCTCGACTACCTCCACACGCGTATCCCCGCGGTCGTGCATCGCGATCTGAAGCCGTCGAACCTCATCCTCAGCCCGGACGGGCGCCTTTGGCTCATCGACTTCGGCGCCGTTCAGTCGGCGCTGCCGGCCAGCCCGCTCGGTGGATCCACGGTCATTGGGACCCACGGCTACATGCCGCCCGAGCAGCTCTCGGGCCGCGCCACCCCGGCGAGCGACCTCTACGCGCTCGGCGCGACGCTCATCCACCTCGCGTCCGGACATTGTCCCATGGCCCTGCCGCTCGAACGGATGCGCATCACGTTTCGGCACGCCGTCTCTCTCGGTGGGCCCCTCTGCGACTGGCTCGATCAGATGGTCGCGCCTATGGTCGAAGATCGTGTCCCCGACGCACGCACGGCGCTCGAGCGGCTCAAAGGCGCGCTCGCGACCAGCAAGACCGTGGACAGCGCTCGAATCAGCCCGCCCCTCGACCGTGCGGTCGCGGCCATCGGTCGCGACGCCCGGACGCCAAAGCGCGGCGTACGCTGGGGATGGTTCGGTCTCGGCGCCGCGGTCGTCATCGTCATCGGCGTTGGGCTCCGATCCGCCGATCGTGGCGCCTCGGCCACCGACGTCGAAGTCCGGAGCGACACCGGCCTCATCGCGCTCGGTGCGCGCTCCGGGCCCGTGGTACCCGGCGCCGAGACGGGCGGCCGGATCCCCGTCGTCCTCCTCGACGGGGGGCCACCCGGCATCACGGTCACCACGCAATACGCCCACATCATCGCGCTCGGCATGGCGGACGCGAGCCTCGTCTACCACGGCCGCCTCGACTATGACGGCGATGAAGAGCTCCACCGATTGAAGGTCCGGGCGACGCTGCGACGGCCCGACGGGACCGAAGTCGACGCCACCGACCTACGCAGCGAGTGTTTCGGTGCTGCCCTCCGAAAAGGCGACTTCTGTCCGCTCTCAGTCGACCTCTTCAAGACCGTCGCGGGCGTCGTCGGCCGTATCGAGCTGGCGGTCACGGCGGAGCGCCTGCCGGTGCGGGCCGAGAGCATCGGAATTCCCGAGCCAAGCGGTGGCGTGCTGTCGAGCGACGTCGTCGTTCGCTGGAAGATCGCCTCCCCACCGCCACTCCGGGCCGTCCTCCGCCGCGTGGGGAGTGGGCGCTACAACGAAGTCTGGGTCGACCTCGTCTTCATCAACGATGGGCCGCAGCCTCTTCATCTCATCGACTACACCGCCCGCCTGGTCGGCAAGGAAGGGCAGACACTCTGCCGCACGACGCCGGGCTACTACATCGCGACCGGGAGCACGGCGCTGCGGCAGGGCGACCAGGCGCCCGCCCGACGCGCGTGCAACGTGCTGTCCTTGGAGAAGGCGATTGCCTCCGTCGAGGTCGACGTGCTCGGCTTCAAGGTGGGCGAGCCGTAGTGGCTATGAGCTCTAAGGGCATCGCCTCGATACCGTCCGCGAGCGGATAGCGATGGACGCCGGGGTAGACGACCGCTAGGTGCGTGAGACGAAGGTCCTTGCGCACGATGTACATTGACTTGGTTGTCCGAGGGGATTCGCTCGCCTTGAACTCGAACCCGAGGCGGCTGTTACCGTCGACGATCAGGAGGTCGAGCCAACATCCTCGTATTTTGAACATGGCGTGCTCCATTTACGAGGAACTATTGAAGCAAGGAGGCGACGCCGCCGGCAGCGCGACCTCGACCAAAAGTGGCGTATGCTGCCGTCGCGCGAGCCATCGTGCACGGGGGCCACGTCGTCCATGTTTGCAAGTCTGCCAAGTCGTTCGGGACGTCGGGGCCGCACTGCTGCGGTCGTCGGTTGGGTCGCAGCGTCACTCGGCTGTGACGACACGACGTCGTTACCCACAGCACTGTACGGAGCCGGGCATGACGCGTTGGGTGGCGTATCGCCGTCAGATGTGTCGACGTCAGACGTGTCGACGAGCACCGAGATCACGGCACACGATGCTGAAGTACCCCTCGACCTCTGGACACTGCCCGAGGTCGATGAGGGGGACGACGTCGTTGAGCTCGACGACATCGCACTGCCCGACGACATCGCACTGCCCGACGACATCGCACTGCCAGATGGCGTCGACGACGACGTCGAGCCTCCACCCATCGACGTCGTCGACGCCTCGGAGGCCCCGGGAGACGCCACCGTGGACACGGGCGCCAATGGGGCCAACAGTGGGCCCACTGACACCGTCGTCGACGTCGGCCCACTGCCCGTGTCCGGATTCTGCGGCTCCGTCGTCCATCCGACGTGGTCTCGCGGCCTCGACGGCGTCGGGGGCGCCGTCGTCTTCACCGAACTCATGCTCGGTCAGTCCGGGTGGGCGGAGCTTCACAACCCGATGGCGGTGGCCATCGACCTGTCGGGCTGGTCGATCTCGGGGGATCTCGAGACGACGTTCGACGACGGGACCCTCATCCTGCCGGGCGCGTATCTCGTCGTCCCGAGCACAGGCGCGGCGCTCCCCGAGGCCGACGGGGAGCTCGTATTGCTGAACAACGTGGGGCGCCGAATGGACGTCGTGGCCTGGGAAGACGCGGAGCCGTGGCCGGCCGGTGCGTTCGGCTCCGGGGCGTCGCTCAGCAAGGGCCTCCCGACGGCACTCAGCGAGGTCGCGGAGTCGTGGTCCGCCGGCCCCGTCGGTGGCACACCCGGCGTCGCGAACGTGCCGGTCACGCCGCTCGCCGACGTCGTTGTGGTCGTACCCGAAGCGGCGCAGTGGCGCTACGACGTCTCGGGCGTGACGGCGCCCGGATGGACCGCCCCGGGCTTCGACGCGTCGAGCTGGCCCGAGGCGCCCGCGCCCTTTGCCGGTGGCCTGGTGAGCGCGTCGCCGGAGCTCGTGACCTTCCGAGTGACGGCCGACAACCACTTCGCCGTCTACGTCGGGTCGGACGACGGCACGAACCTGCGCCTCGTGGGTCGTGACGCCGTCGGGGATTGGACCTCGATCGAGGCGCTCTCGGCCGAGGTTGGACCGGACGACCACTGGTTCTTGGCGGCGTGGGAGGCGACGGGGAGCGACGGCGGGCCCCAGATGGTGATCGCGGAAGCGCTCTCGAGCGACGGTAGCGTCATTGCGCAAACACGTGCCGACGCCTTCGAGTGGGTTCTCGGCGACCCCTTGGCGACCCCCGGCGGCGCTCTCCAGAGCCCGGCGCCCACAGCCGACGCCATCGCCACCCTCGTCGCGGACAGCACGGAGCTGTGGTCCGCACCGGAAGCCGAGGCGGCCCGAGAGTCGAGCCCTTGGGGTGCCACGCTGGCCAATGGAGTAGACAAAGACACGAACTATTTGTGGCCAGATACATTCGGGAGCAAGTCCGTCACAAACACCGACGAGACCTTCGTCTTGTTCCGGTCGGTCGCGCCTATCCTCGCCTTGCCCGGCAACACGGTGCTCGGCGCCGTCCCCGTCACCAGCCGCTTCCTCACCGTGTTCACGCCCCCGGTCGGGAACATCGACTCCGCTTGGCTCGACCTGCGCGTCGACGACGGCGCGATCGTGTGGCTGAACGGCCAGGAGGTTCACCGTCAGAATGTCCCCGATGGCCTCATCGACGACGCCACGCCCGCGACCGACAGCGTCTCCGAGGCCGTCGTGACCGCTGGCATCGCCCTCCCTGCGGAGGCCATCGTGCCCGGCGAGAACACACTGGCCATCGAAGTCCACGACGCCGACGACGATCAGGGCGACCTCTTCTTGGGCGCCGCCGTCACGGTCGTCGTGTCTCCGGAGTCCGGGGAAGAAACTCCCGGCCCGCTGACTGGGCTACGGCTCAGCGAGCTCGCACCGGCGTGGGTCGAGCTCGTGAACGAGAGCGCCGCTCCCCTCGACGTCACTGGGGTGGTGATCGCGATCTCGGGGGCAAGTCCCATCACGCTAACAGCCGCCGTGCTCGCGCCGGGAGAACGACTCGTCGTGGAGCTGATCCTACCGGCAGAAGGTCGCGTGCTCCTCTACGCGCCGGGCCAGGCTGCGGTCCTCGATCACGCGCGTCTGCTCGGGGCACCCCGAGCCCGCTCGGCGGAGGGGCCGTGGCGCTTCGTGGACGAGACGACCCCGGGCTCGCCGAACACCATCCCGGCCCGGCCGACGATCGCCATCAGCGAGGTGATGTACCACCACGCCCCGTTGACGCCGGAACCGGGCGGCCCGGCGGTCGAGTCGAAGGAAGAATGGGTCGAGCTTCACAATTGGGGCACCGTCGACGTCGATGTGGGCCGGTGGCAGCTCGTGGACGCCATTCGTTACATCATCCCGACGGGGACGGTGATCCCGGCGGGCGGTCACCTCGTCATCGCCGAGGACGAAGAAGCGCTTCAAGAGTCCTATCCAGACGTCATCATCCTCGGCGACTTCAAGGGCAACCTCGGCAACAGCGGTGAACAGCTCGTCCTGCGAGACGACTGCGGCAACCCCATCGACGTCGTACCGTACATGGACGGCGGCCGATGGGCCGGCGCCGCCGATGGTGGTGGTTCGAGCCTCGAACGACGCGATCCCCGGAGCGACGGCGCGTCACCCGAGAGCTGGGCCCCGAGCGACACGTCGGCCAGCGCGGAGTGGGTCTCGGTGGTCATCGAGGGCGTCGTGTCACCGAGCGCCGTCGGCCCGGACGGGCAATGGGAAGAGCTGGTGCTCGGGTTACTCGACGATGGGACCGTCCTCATCGACGACGTGAGCCTCGTGGAAGACCCCACCGAGTCACCGGTCGAGCTGATCCAGAACGGGACCTTCGAGGACCTCTCCTCGTGGCGTGCGCTCGGGAACCATCGACACGTCTCGGTGGAGCCCGATCCCGACGACCCAAACAACGTGGTCCTGAAGTTCACCTCCACAGGCCCGACCGAACACATGCACAATCATCTCGAGACCACCTTCGCCGGGGGGCGGTCGCTCGAGAACGGCCAGAGCTATCGCCTCTCGTTCAGAGCCCGCTGGGTCAGCGGCACGAACCTGCTGAACTCGCGGCTGTACTTCAACCGGTTGGCCGCGACGACTCGCCTCCCCGTCCCCGACTCACAAGGGACACCGGGGGCATCGAACTCATCCGCGACGGCGAATCAGGGGCCGACCTTCCGGTCCTTTAGCCATTGGCCTCCCGTCCCCGCGCCGGGGCAGCCCGTCACGGTCTCCGTCGACGCTCAGGACCCCGATGGGGTCGCTTCGGTCGTGCTCTGGACGTCCTCCCACGGGACGCTCCCCATGACGGCCACGAGCCCCGGCCGCTATGAGGTGACGCTGCCGGGCCAAACGGACGGCACGATCGTACAGATGGTCGTGACGGCGCTCGACCTCGCGGGAGCGGCGGCCGACTTCCCGCCGGCTGGGATCGCGTCGCGGGCGCTCTTCGAAGTTGCGGCGGCGCCGGGCACGAACCTCTCGGACACGAGCGTCGGGGCGCTCCCCGAGCTACGACTCATCGTGACGAAAGACGACGACGAGTGGCTCTTCGAGACCACGAACCTCATGAGCAATGACCTCGTCCGCGCGACCGTCATCGTCGACCGGCGTGAGGTCTTCCACGATGTCGGCGTCCGCATCAAGGGCAGTGAGCGAGGGCGCCCCCAGTCCAATCGGGTCGGGTTTGCCGTTCGTTTCGACCCGGCCCAGCGTTTCCGCGGCGTCTACGACGGCCTCAACGTCGACCGGTCCGAGGGGGTGGGCTTCGGGCAGCGGGAGATGCTCATGGGGGTCGTCATGGCCCGCGCCGGGTCGGTCTCGACCGAATACAACGACCTCGCCCATCTCGACGCGCCGCGCGCCGAACACACCGGGCCCGTGGAGCTGCAGCTCGCACGCTTCGGTGACGTGCTCCTCGAGAACCAGTTCGACAGCGGCGGCGATGGGATGCTCTACGAGTACGAGCTCATCTACTACCCCACCACCACCGACGACGGCACGGCGGAGGGCAAGAAGAAGCCGCAACCCGACGTCGTCGTCGGCACCAGCATCAAGGATCTCGGCGATGATCCGGAGCGTTACCGTCAGAACTTCATTCTGAAGAACAACCGATGGCGCGACGACTACGGTCCGCTCATGACCTTCGCCAAAGTATTCGGGCAGAAGAGCCCCGCCTTCGAGGAGGGCGTCGAGAGCGTCATCGATGTACGCCAATGGTTGCGGGCCTTTGCGTTCGCGACGCTCAGCGGAGCCGTCGACAACTACGCGTCCGGCGCGCAGCACAATGGCGCGTTCTACCAGCGTCCGGACGACGGGCTGATGCTCTACTTCCCCCATGACCTCGACTTCTACGGCGGTTCCACCGAGAGCCCGATCGTGAACAACAACGACCTCGCGAAGCTAGTCAATGTACCGGCATGGAAACGTCTGTATTTCGCAGAGCTAATGGCCATCACGGACGGCGCCTATAGCGCCGACTACATGGGCTTCTGGTGTGAGCATCTCGGCACGCTCCTCCCGGCGCAGGACTTCGAAGCCCACTGCCAGTTCATCGCGGCCCGTTCCGCCTGGGTGCGAGCGCAGGTCGTGGCGCAGGTCCCGCAGGTCCCCTTCGCGGTGACGGGCCCCACGGGCGACGTTCCGGTGGGCCTCGTGACCATCACTGGGACAGCGTGGCTCGACGTCGACGCCATCGTGCAGACGGCCCCGATCGACGTCGAATGGCCCACGCCGGCCACATGGGAGACGACGACGGACATCGTGTGCGGCCCGAACGTCCTGCAGTTCGACGCGCTCAATCGTGACGGCGTCTCGGTGGGCACGACCAGCGTGACCTTGACCGGCGTCGGCCCTTCCTGTCCGTAACCGCCCCAATCGGGCGACGATCGTGGTTATGACTTGTCCGTGAAGCCGTGCTAGAAGGCGGCTCCACCGACACCACGAGCCCAACCGAGGCCTGATGAAGTTCCTGCATGTGATCCAGATCGGCAAGACCGAGAAAGGCTCCTTCGGGGAGCGCGTTCGGGCCGTGACTGCCGCTCTCGGCGCGCCGGACGAGTTCATGTGCGGCGGCGCGCAAACAAAGATCGCCAAGACCATCCCCGGCCTGGCGAGCTGTGCTCTGCCACCGGGCTCTATGGCCAACCTCGGGCCTTTCTGGCGAGCCGGCCGCGCCGACCCGCCTCCGCTCGACCCCGCGGACATCACCACGCTCGCCGACGGCGTCCCCAAGCCGTATAGCTGCGACCGTGCCTTCGTGACGTGGCGCAACCATCCGTTGATCCGTCCACGTGCGCCATTCTCGGTGAGGGAGCCGGCCTGGAATCAAGACAATGTCAGCGCACCCCCTCTCTGCGGGGACGACCCGGCCCCCATGGTCATCGTGATCTACGACTATAAGAAAGTGAGCGTCTTCGCATTCGTCGAGGCCGTCGCGGACGCCGATACGAAGGAGTTGCCACCACCAGCGGCCGTGATGGACCTGTTGAGACCGATTGGCGTGTTGAACGTCCTCGGACACGACGTCAATAACGGCCCGACCGACTACGATCGAATCAGGGCCACAAGCGGCGCGGCCTTCAACCTGCCGGTCCTCCAGCGCGACTCGCTCTTGGCGCTGGCGCAAGATCTGCCGCACGCGCTGCCCGAAGCGCCGGTCGGCGGCACCCTGCAAGCGCTCACCAGCCCCCACGCCGTCGCGCTCAAGGCGGCGACCAAGTCGCTCGGCTACACTCCACACAAAGGCTCCAGCAGCGTCGGAAAGACCCTCCTCAGCAAATACACCGCGCGCGGCAACCGGCTCGTCCTTGACGTTGACTTCGGCACCATGAGTCGCCGGGTCCACGCACACCTCAGGATCTTTGGGGTCGATTGGCGCCGGTCCCTGACCCTTCACTTCACCGGGCGCGACCTAGACAATCACGCCTATCCGATCGTCAGCGACGCCGAGTTTCAACGCGTCGTCGACAACATCGCGGCGCTGCTACCGCGGGTGGAGGCGACTGTTCTGCCTGAGCTCGAGGCGCTGTACCCCCCGACCCCTGCCTGGTGGCATCCACTGCCTAGCCAGCGATAGGGCCAGCGACGAGCGGCATCGCTCAGCGTTGTCGCGGCAGATAGGATCTTCGATTGATTTCGGCAGGCAGCCCCAGCAAGAGGAGGGGGCACGACGGCCGGCCAAATCGGCCGTCCGGTGTACTTGGACGACGCCGTAGCGGCTGGGCTGACTCCTACTCCGCCCCGTACCGAACATCACACTGCTCGAGCGCGTCATCGCAGATGCCGCTCTCGATGGCCGGCTCGAGGCACGCGTAGAGCGTGTCGAGCTGCGGGCGGCAGTCTGTGACGAGACAGCCGAGCTGGTCGCCCTCGCAGCCGTTCATGCAGGTCACGACGCCGAGCCCCTCGGCCGGGCAGTTCGCTTGCGCGCACGGGCTCACGGCGTCGAGCACGCAGCCGAAGCAGTCGAGGCCGGCGTAGTAGGAGCACTGGAGCAGGCACATGACGTCGCCGGGGTCGCAGGCGAGCTGGCAGCCCTTGAAGCCGGGGCAGGTCTTCGAGCCGTCGTCTTCGAGATAAGGGCGCTTTACGATGACGTAGTTGAGACACATCTCGTCGCGGGTGCCTTCGCCCCAGGTCACGAGCTTCGGGCTCGCCTGCTCCCCGTTCACGTAGGGCTGGTTCGCGGCGCTGTTGTCGTAGACGCACTCGAGCTTCACCTTCTCGCCCGGCAGGACGTCGATGTAGTTCCCCGGCGCGTACAGGTAGAACTGCTACGAGGAGCTCCGCCGACAGAGCGCGGCCGTGCTCACGGACATGGGCTTCGACGGCTACGCCATCGGGGGGGCTCGCCGTCGGCGAGTCGCGCGAGCAACGCGAGGCCCAGACCGCCATCGTCTGTGAACGCCTCCCCGCGGACCGACCTCGGTATCTCATGGGCGTCGGGACGCCCCTCGACCTCCTCGAAGGCGTGCACCGCGGCGTGGACCTCTTCGACTGCATCTTGCCCACCGCAATGGCGCAACGCGGGCGCGCCTACACCCGCGTGGGCCGGGTCGACCTCCGGCGTGGCGTCTACGCCGAGCACGAGACGCCGCTCGACGCGGGCTGCACGTGCCCGGTGTGTCGGCGCTACACCCGAGCCTACGTGCGGCACCTCTACGCCGCCCGCGAGCCTTTGGCCTGGACCCTTATCGGCCAACACAACCTGCACTTCTGGCTGGACCTGATGGCGCGGATTCGCGGCGCACTCGCGGCCGGGACCTTCCTCGAGCTCTACCGAAACGAACGGGAGTGGCTCGATGCGTCGGACCTGGAGCACCCTCCGACCCCGACCCGTCCGAAGCGCGCGTCCCAGCGGCGGGGTGGGCCCCCGCCACCCGCCCGAAGCAAAGAATGACTCGACCCAGGGGCGGGTGCATCGAGTGACTATTCAATCGATTTGCCTCGCACTGCATCCCCGCCCTGGACGGACTGGCGCGGCGTACGCTCAATCTCCACGTCGTCGAGCCCACCTCGAGGCAACGATTCCCAACAATTGAAAGCTCAGGGGCGCGGCCTTCGGGCCCGTAGGTCCCAGCGTGTCTGGAGGTCCAGCACGAGGAGCCATCATGAACATCACAGCACTCAGCTCAGCCAGCGTCCGTTCTCTCGTCGGTACGAGTACGTCCACCACTGCGTCAGCTGTCTCGTCTACCGAATCGTCTCAATCCGGGGTAGGCGCCTCCCGCTCTTCCGCGACTCGATCGGGTGCATCCGCGCCTCCCGGTATCGCGGAGCTGTCGAACGCGGTCGGGAAGCTCCAAGATCTCGCTGAATCGGACCCGGAGGCCTTCACGGTCGCCGCTACCGAGATCGCCAATGCTCTCCGGGAGGCCGCGGGCGAGGCGGGCGGTACCGGGCCACTCGCGGACCTCGCTGACCGCTTCGAAGCCGCCGCCAAGTCCGGTGATGCCTCCCAACTCGCGCCGCCGCGACCACCGGAGGGCGGGAAGGGGCCGCACGGTCCACCGCCGGGGGGCGCGCCACCCGGAGGCGGTCACGGTGGCCCGCCGCCGGGTGGCACGTCAGAGGCCCAGAGGGCCGCGGACGCTTACAAATCCAACAGCTCGGACGGTCCGCCCGACTTCAGCGCGCTCGCACAGATGATCAACTCCGCGATCGGCAACGTGTCCGGCTGAGAAGTCGCCTTCAGGGTCGACCCCCTCGTCGAGCCGGAGCGGCGGCTCACATGACGCGGCGGGTGACGGCCTCGGCCGGTCTGCCGTCGACGCCCGGGCTCGCCAAGGGGGGCGGGACGCCGAGGCGGCGCATCTACACTTCGCAACGAAACTGTGGAGCTTCTGTGACGGAACGGCGGCGGTGATTCTGATTTGCTGACGCGGTGCCGAGCGGGAATCCCTCGATGTCCCGATTCACGATCACCCGTAACCCTGCCAGCCGATCTCCCAGGCTGGATCTCCCAGGGGGCCGGGCGATGTCATCAAACGGGGCGTCAGCAACGACGAGGATGTCACATGCTGCTCTCACCTCCTGCTACTCCCCCTGGGCGTCTCGACATCCTCGCTTCCTCCTCCGGACAGGTCCGTTCGTCGTTGGGCGCGCTGCCGCGTGCCTCGTCCATGAACGGCGCTGAACTCGGTTTTGGCTCGGCACTCGGCATCGACCTTCAGGGCCTCCTGCTGCCTGTGATTCCACTGTGTGACCTGAAGGTCGATGCCCTCTTTTCCCGAATCGACGAGAAGTTCCTCCTGCCGACGGGGGCCCTCCCGGCCCTGCTCACGGCGCTCGGCCGCTCTCACGTTGCCGTCTCCGTCGGCGGACGCGTTCGACAGCCTTATCTCTCTCGGTATTTCGACACGCTCCAGTTGCGATGTTTTCATGATCATCGACGGGGCGTCCTGCCACGAGTCAAAGTCAGACTTCGTACCTACGAAACGACGGGTCTCACGTTCCTCGAGGTCAAGCGAAAGTCGGGAAACGGACGCACGGAGAAGCATCGTGTGCGCGTCGAACGTCTCGACGCGCAGGGGATCACGCTCGCTCTCTCGCAGCTCGCCGATCAGGTCGGGCTGTCAGCCGGACTCTGGTGTCCCGTGCTCGATGTCGCCTACGATAGACTCACATTCGTCGACTCGGCAATGCCGACCGAACGTCTCACGATCGACTCGGGGTTGGGATTCGACCCGACCCCAGGCACGGCCTTCATTCGGAGCGCCTCGCCCATGGCTCTCGATGGCGTCATCATCGTCGAGAGGAAACGAGCGCACCGAGGCACGTCGCCGACACTCGACGTATTGCGCCAATGTCGGGCTGTGCGCACGAGCTTCTCGAAGTACGCGATGGGCATGACGCTCACGCACACGACTCTTCCACACCACCGATTTCGAGACGGGCTTCGGCTCGCTCATCGACTCTCGAGGGTCGGGTACTTTGAATCAGCATAGTTACCGTATCGTACTTAAGATGGTCAGATCTGGTAATAGTTTAACCGTGGAGGTAGTTTCATGTCGTCGTGTTCGTCCTACGTGACCCGTGCCGTTTCGGACTTGCCCCTGACTCCTGGCGCACTGAGACGTCCCTTCAGCCTCGGCGTCGCTTTCAGACTCACTCGACTCGCCGCAGCGCTCGCGGCGGTCGCTGCCTGTCAGTCGGCCGAAAGCGGTGCATCGGCGACCGACAGTGACTCCGGACATGGCGACGCACACCATGGTGCGCCGGACTCGGGCGACGATTCGGCAACTCCCGGCGCCGGTGATGGGGATGACGCGAACGGCCTCGCCGTCGACGGGACCGTGGACGGCGCTTCCGACGCGCCCGGCGACGGCGAAGATCCTGATGGCGCCGCCGACGGTACCGAAGCCGACTACGCCGCACTCTTCGATGGTGACGTGGTTCGCACTATCACCGTCTCCATCACCGCCGAGGATGTCGCAGCCATGACCGCCGACATGAATGAGCTCGCAGGTGAGTTCGGGGTCGGCGGCTTTGGCCCCGGCGGTGGCGGGCCCGGCGGTGGTATCCCTGGCGGTGGAATCCCCGATGGTGCCATCCCCGATGGTGGCATCCCCGATGGAGGATTCCCGGGTGGGGGCCCACCCGGCGGTGGCGGTGGGGCTATCGATCTTCTTGCCCGGGATCCGATGTGGGTCCCGGCGACGGTCACCTACGGTGATGTCACGCTCGAGCACGTCGGCTTTCGCTACAAGGGCAACTCCTCGCTGGCGTCGTCGTGGTCGGCAGGCATCAGCAAGCTCCCGTTTCGACTGGACTTCGACAAGTTCGAAGACGAACGCCCCTCGACGAAGAACCAACGTCTCCACGGCTTTCGAAAGTTGACCTTCTCTCCCGGCTATTCCGACGCCTCCTATCTGCGAGACACGCTCGCGGGTGAGGTGTTCGCCGACGCGGGCGTCCCGTCGGCCCGAACGGCCTTCTATCGCGTGATGCTCGATGTCGGCGAAGACCCGGTCTACGCCGGTCTCTATACGGTCATCGAAGACCCATCCGACGTGATGATGGAGCGGATCTTCGGAGACCGCGACCGCAACCTATACAAACCCGACGGAACAGGCGCAGACTGGACCGTCTTCAATGAAGCCGGTTTCGAGAAGAAGAACAACGAGAAGGTCGCCGACTTCAGCGACGTCGAGTCGGCGATCACGGCGCTGCACTCCGATCGCACGGACGCCGACGCATGGCGTGCCGGCCTCGAAGCCACGTTCGACGTGTCGGGCTTCCTCCGCTATCTCGCGGTCAATACCGCCATCGTGAACTGGGACACCTACGGCGCGATGGCGCACAACTACTATCTGTACAACGACGGCGTCCTCGTGTGGATACCGTGGGACAACAACATGTCCTTGGGCTCCGATTTGGGAATGGGCGGGAGCAACTCGGTCCTGTACGAAAACACAACCGACCAATGGCCGCTCATCCGATTCCTCCTCGACGACGTCGTCTACCTTGAGATGTTCAAGGACGAACTGTCTCTGACGCTTCAGGGAGCCTACGACATCGACGCGTTCTCAGACCGCGCCGAGGAGCTGCACGCGCTCATCGAGCCCCATGTGCTCGAGGAAGTGGCGCCTTACACCCAGCTCACGAGTGCGGCCGCGTTCAGCGGTTCGGTCGCTGATCTCATCGACCATGTGACTTCACGGCATGCAGCCATCAAGACAGCCATCGACGCCGACCCATGAGTACTGACGCCATCGTTGAAATATTGGCGGGGCTCATCCCACGTATCACGCTCGACGCGATCGCGACCTTTCTGCTGCTCCTCGCCGTCTACGGACGCGGCACTCGGGACAGCGACGCCAGCTTCACCCTCTGGGTCCTGAACCTCGTCGTGTTCTCGGTGGTCGGCACGCTCTCACTCGTGCGCATCGACGTCGGCCTCGGTCTCGGCCTCTTCGGCGTATTCGGCGTCCTGCGCTATCGTACCGAGTCGATGCAAGGCCGTGACCTCACCGTACTCTTCGCCGTCATCGGGATCGCCATGCTCTCCGCCGTCGCCACCACTCTGGAGCTCATGCTCCAAGTGGCCTTCGTGCTCACCTTGCTCCTGGTCGCCGTGTTCGTCCTGGGCGCACGGCGACGCGCGGGGGTGGAGACGGTCTCGCTCGTCTACGACCGCACCGACCTACTCGGTCCGCGGGTGCGTGCCGCCCTCCTGGCCGACCTCTCGAAGCGGCTCGGAGCGGAAGTGTCGTCGGTTACCGTTCGTCGGCTCGACCTCGTTCGCGACGCGGCTGAGCTGCAGGTGGTCTTTGCGGCGGCAGCGCCAGCGCCCACAGAAGCGCCCGTGGCGCCCGCCATGACGCGGACGGCCATCCCATGACTCTCGCGTCCATCATGATTGTCGAAGACGATCCCCGGCTCGGTTCGCTCCTTCTCGACTATCTGACGATGAGCGGATTTGCGGTACAGCTCGTCACCGACGGCCGGGAGGCGCTGTCCCGAATCGAGCGCGCGCCTCCCCAGCTCGTGCTGCTCGATCTGAACCTCCCTGGGCTCAGTGGGCTTGAAGTATTGCGTCAAGCGCGGCCGCGATTCAGTGGCGGCATCCTCATACTCACCGCCAACAAATCGGAGGTGGATCAGGTGGTAGGCCTCGAACTCGGCGCCGACGACTATGTGACGAAGCCAGTCGAACCCCGGCTCCTGCTCGCGCGCGTCCGCAGTGTGCTTCGTCGCACCGGCAACGCGACATCGCCTGAGGTGTCCCGGCATGTCGTCGGCAACCTCTCCATCGATCGCTCGTCCCGCGAGGTCCTCGTTGGCAATGAGCGCCTCGAGCTCACGACCCTCGAGTTCAATCTCCTCTGGGTCCTGGCATCGCGGGCAGGCGAGGTCGTGACACGAGACGAACTCTACGAAGTCGGCGTCGGCTCGCGCTATGACGGGCTCGACCGCGGCGTTGACATTCACCTCTCGCATATCCGGCGCAAGCTGGCGCGGGCCGGACTCGATCCGAGCGAGATCAAGAGCATTCGTGGCGCGGGGTACCTTCTGGCGAGACGCGCATGATGCCGCTGCTGCTCCGCATTGCGCTGTCGGTCTTCGTGGCGTTCATCGTCGGGCTCATCCCGATTGAGCTTTGGTTCAATCGATTCGAGAACGACGTCCGGTCCGCCCTTCACATCGCGCTGAAGGCCGACGTCGAAGCGGTCGCCGCTGAACTACGCGCACTACGCCCATCGGAACGCGCCGTGCGGCTGTCGCATCTTCAGAGTGCTGTGGCGGTGCCACTACAGTTGATGGAGGGGGACACGGCAATACAGCCGCCTGCGGCCACCCCACAGGCGGCAGAGACCCCGACTCCGGAGAGAGCCAACCCGGGTGGCATCGACGCCCCGCCGGCCAGGGGTGGGTTGGGACCTGCTCGCGGCCCTCTCCCACCGCCGCCGCCTTTTCATCCGAGTATTCCGGAACCGCCCCTATTGCCGCCCGGCATGCCGGATGACCTCATCGCCAGTCTGGGGGCGCCCGGCTATGCCGACATCAGCGTCGATATCGGCGACGGGCAACGATTGATGGTCGTCGGCCCGAGGGCTCCGGCCGGGCGGCGGATGCCTTTCCAGGGGCCACCCCCCGTCCTCATCGGGCTCATGTTGGTCGTCGTGTTGGTGGCGAGCCTCATCGTCGGGATCCCGCTCATTCGGCGTATTCGCCGCGTCGAGACGGCCTTGAACGCGCTGGCCGCCGGTGACTTCTCCGCGCGAGTTCCGGTGCCACGCGCTGACACTCTCGGCGGCCTGCCGGTGGCGCTGAACCGCTGCGCTGAACGCCTCGAACGGCTCTTCGAAGCGCGAAAAGAGTTGCTCGAAGCCGTCTCCCACGAGATCGGGACTCCGCTATCGCGCATGCGCTTTCAACTTGAACTCTTGGCGACGTCCTCATCGGAGGACGCACATCGATCACGGGTTGATGCCCTTGCCGGCGAGATCACGGAGCTCGACGCGCTGTCTTCGGAGCTCGTACAGTGGGTCGAAGCCGATGGTGCCGCGATCCATGCAGTTGCCATCCCAGCAGAGCCTTTCTTACCCGACCTCGTCGCGGCGGAGCAGTTTGCTTGCGAACGTCCCCTCTCGGTCCAAGTGACCGTCGCGTCGGGCCTCGTATTTCACGGCGAGCCTCGCCAGCTCGGGAGGGCGCTCGAGAACGTCGTCCGAAACGCGCTCGACTACGGCCGTGAGCATGTGGAGGTCTTCGCGAGTGCCGAGGAGGGAGGGGTGCTCGTCATCGTTCGAGACGATGGTCTGGGGATCCCGGAAGCAGCTCGTGAGCGTGTCTTGCAGCCCTTCGAGCGCCTCGACCGCAGCCGTTCGCGGGACCGGGGCGGCATCGGGCTGGGGCTCGCGATCACCCGTCGCATCGTCGAGCGGCACGGCGGCCGTATCGTCATCGCGACGGCCCCTTTGGGTGGGGCAGAACTGCGGGTCTGGCTGCCAAGTCACAGCGCGACGGCCGCGTAGACTCCGCCGCTGCAGTTGCGATGGATCAGGGCACGACCAGCACGACCCCATGACGGTGTCCCACGCCGACGTGGCCAATTGAGCCGCGACAGGTGGCGTTCAGTTGCTGCTCGCGCAACCGGACTCACGGGGGTCTGCCGTCGTGCCGCCGAGCTCTCCGTTCAGGCCCACATCGTCGGTGGCCAGATCCTCTCGGACGCCGCCCATTTCATCGCTGAAGTGCCCGTCTCGGTTGGGCATTTGGACGTCGACCTGCTGTCGACCGCCGACCACGAGCTCTACGCGCAAGAGCTGGTCGGCGCCCTCCACGTTCGCCGCGGCACCCCCATCGCCCCCTTCGCCCTCGGCGACGAGCACGGCCTGCGCCGCGCCACCGAGGGCGTCGCCTACCGCGTAGGCCTCGGCGTCGCCTGCGACCTGTCCGGCCGCAATCTCACGCGCAGCGCCGAGCGCCGACGGCAGCGCCGCGACCACCTCTGGACGAGCCTCCAGACCGCCATCCCCGGCCTCGCCCGCAGATAGGATCGTCGATTGATTTCGGCAGGCAGCCCCAGCAAGAGGAGGGGGCACGACGGCCGGCCAAATCGGCCGTCCGGTGTACTTGGACGACGCCGTAGCGGCTGGGCTGACTCCTACTCCGCCCCGTACCGAACATCACACTGCTCGAGCGCGTCATCGCAGATGCCGCTCTCGATGGCCGGCTCGAGGCACGCGTAGAGCGTGTCGAGCTGCGGGCGGCAGTCTGTGACGAGACAGCCGAGCTGGTCGCCCTCGCAGCCGTTCATGCAGGTCACGACGCCGAGCCCCTCGGCCGGGCAGTTCGCTTGCGCGCACGGGCTCACGGCGTCGAGCACGCAGCCGAAGCAGTCGAGGCCGGCGTAGTAGGAGCACTGGAGCAGGCACATGACGTCGCCGGGGTCGCAGGCGAGCTGGCAGCCCTTGAAGCCGGGGCAGGTCTTCGAGCCGTCGTCTTCGAGATAAGGGCGCTTTACGATGACGTAGTTGAGACACATCTCGTCGCGGGTGCCTTCGCCCCAGGTCACGAGCTTCGGGCTCGCCTGCTCCCCGTTCACGTAGGGCTGGTTCGCGGCGCTGTTGTCGTAGACGCACTCGAGCTTCACCTTCTCGCCCGGCAGGACGTCGATGTAGTTCCCCGGCGCGTACAGGTAGAACTGCTGCCAGTTGAAGTCCCAGTCGGGCACGTGCGAGAGGCACTGCTCCGAGCCATCCTGGCGCACCACCGACGCCTTCAGCGACTTGCCGAGCGTGTGCATGTGCGGCGTGACGCCGATGATGGTGCCTGAGATCGGGAGGCTCATCTCAAGGGTCTGAACGGAGTTCGCGTCACCAGGCTGAATTGCGAGGTCCGTCTGGGCGACCGGGAAGATGTCGACGACGCTCGCCGGCTTCTGGCCCGACGGCAACGTCCAGAGGAGCGCCTGGGTTCGGTCGGCGGGGGGCTCGGCGGCGCCCTGCGTGTTGTAGTGGAGCTGCATGATGATGCGGCCGCCCGCCGGGACCTCGATGGCCATGTCCGCCGGCAGGTGGAAGCCGACCGACCCGGGCACCCACCCGCCGAGGGTCTCGTTCGAGCCCGCGCGCGGTCCGCCGAAGCACGGCCAGCCGGGGGCGGCGTCCTCTTTGTCGAGCGCCTCCATCTCCGCCATGTCCGAGTCCATCGCGAGGTAGAGGAGGACGTGGTGCACGATCGGGCGGTTATCCGGCGCGACGTCGAAGCCGGTGATGTAGGTCGCCTCGTCGAAGCTCTTGGTCAGGAGCAGACAGCGGTAGTCGTCCGGTAGCGTCTTGATAGGCGTGTAGTCCACGCCGGCGTCGAGGACGAGCGTGGGCTCGCCGACCACCGGCAGGTCGGTTCCGCGCGGGCTGTAGTCCTTGGGGTCTCCCTCGGGACGCTCACCCGCCAGCCACCCGAGCAACATCGCCTTGTCGTCAGGAGTCAGGAGCCGCTCGCCTGCCATGGGGTGGCACTCCGGATCGAGCTGCCAGGGCGGCATGCGGTCCGCGTCGACCGCGCCCTTCACCGCGTCGGCTGCGCCGGTGAGCGCGCCGTAGGTATCGAGCGGGAAAGGCCCAATCCCGCCGCTCTCGTGGCACTGCCCGCAGGCCTGCTCGACGAGCGCTCGCACGTGACCATGGTACGTGACGGCCTCAGCGCCGTCGCTCCCGTCAGCTCCATCCGTGCCATCCGTGGCGTCGGAGCCATCCAAACCATCCGTGGCGTCGGCGCCGTCGGTCGCGTCGACCGCGTCCGCGGCATCGCTTCCGTCCGTGGCGTCAGCGGCGTCGGTCGCGTCCGATCCGTCGGCGGTCGATGGCGCAGCGGTCGTGTCGTCCGAACATCCGAACGAGGTCACGCTGCAGAGACCAATGAGGAGCGCGTAAGGCGCGCGTCGAAGACGAGAGGTGGGTCGATTCACTACAGGCTCCGAAGGCATCCCGTTCGAAGGACATCGAACGCGAGGGCGACATCGTACGGGGTGGCCCTTCGAGTTCCAAGTGACAATGTGGTGTATCGTCGTCCCGCCAAAAGGAGAGCGCCGTGCCTGAGCCGACCCTGCCCACCACCGACGATGTCACCACCCTAGCGTCGCTGAAAGCGCGAGTCCGCGACTTCTGCGAGGAGCGCGACTGGGACCGCTTTCATGGCGCGAAGGACCTCGCTATCGGCCTTGTCACCGAAGCGTCGGAAGTCCTGGAACATTTCCGCTTCCAGGATGAGGCGGATATCGCCGCAATCCTCGGAGACGCGGGCCGAAAAGCCGAGATCGAAGCCGAGCTCGCCGACACTCTCTTCTTCTTGCTGCGCTTCGCCGGCCGCTACGACATCGATCTCGCGGGCGCCTTCGAGCGGAAGCTCGCGAAGAACGCCGTCAAATACCCGGTCGAGACAGCCCGCGGGAGCAACCGGAAGTACAACCGCGCTACACTCACCCCATGAAGGAAGGAACTCCAAGTCGAACCGCCGCCTGGGTCGCCGCCGCGCGTGGCCTCGGGATGGCGCTCCCCGCTCACGCTCGCATCGCCGAAGACCCTTTCGGGCTCGCGTTCAGCTCGCCTGCGCTGTCGGCGCTCGTCGGCCGCACCGGCAGCGTCCCCGCGTGGGCGCTCACGCCGGGCCTCGGCGACTTCGTCCTCTACATGCAGGTCCGAACCCGGGTCCTCGACGACGCCGTCCGTGCCTTCGTCGCGGCGGGAGGGCGGCAGCTCGTGCTCCTCGGCGCCGGTTACGACTGCCGGGCGTTGCGCCTTGAGGAGCTGAGAGAGAGCACCGTGTTCGAGGTTGACCACCCAGACACGCAACGCCACAAGCTCGCGGTCCTCGCGCGCCTCGGAAAGGACAGTCCTTCCCGTCACTTGCGATGGAACTTCGAAGCTGACCCCTTGGGCACGCTCCCGAAGGCCCTCACGGCGCTCGGCCACGATCCAAACGCGCCCACCCTCACCCTCTGGGAAGGCGTCACCATGTATTTGACGGCCGAGGCCCTCGACGCCTCGGTGCGTATGATCGCGGACTACAGCGCTCCGGGCTCCCGCCTCGCCATGACCTACTTGCACTCCCGCCGACTCGCGGAGCCTACGTGGTCGACGCGCGCCATCGCCGCCGTCGTCGCCCGCGCCGGAGAGCCGTGGCGCTCGGGCTTCGACCCGGACGAGCTCCACGACTGGATGACGGTGCGCGGTTTCGGTGTCGCACGGGACGAGTCGACCGCCGACGCGGCGGCGCGCCTGCTCCCGCGTGCCTATGCCCGCCGCGTAGCGGACTCGACCCGGCGCGTCGCGCTCGTGGCGCGGGAGTCGGTGGCAGTCGCCCAGCGAGTGCCTTGACCCAGGCCAGGTGAGGGCTGGTCTGTCCACCAAATGGTGGATGCGTCTGCAGGACATATCAGACCAAACTGTCGCGCGCCGTGTCGCCGTGACGAGTCCAGCAGGACGTCGTGCCAAACAGCCCCAATTGGAGGTCCTCGTGCGCCTACTCTCCCTGTTCACCGTCGCCCTATCACTTACCTCGGGCTGCGCGTCGATGCTCAAGTCCATCGATGAAGCGACGAAGGCCCCCGGACCGAACTTGGCGTCACTGCCACCGGGGCCCGGGTTCACCTGCTACACGGCCAGCGTCGCAACGTGGTCAGGCTGCTGGCGCGCCCAAGGCGACTGCGAGGAAAACCGCAAGACCAACGTGGAGGACGGCGAGAAGGACAAGGTTCAGTTCGGCGCCTGTCAGCCCGCTCTCCAGGCCGCCTGCGTGAGCTTCGACCGCATGGAGATGCAGGACGACGGTTCGTCGAAGTATGCAACGATGGTCGAGTGTCTCCCCGACGAGCGCCAGTGCGAAGAGTATCGCGCCTCCATCTCGAAGCAGTCCGGATACATGAGCATCTCGTCCTGCGCCGTCGTGAAGTAGAGGCGCGCCCGGTCACTCCTCAGCCCGACGTCACGCCGCTCGGGGAGTGTTCACATTCCGCGCGATGTCGGCCCGTATCGCCGCCATGTCGAGTGCCTTCACCTTCGCGATCAGGCTGTCGAGTGAGCTCGCCGACTGGAGGCCCGGCTGCGACGCGAGCAGGACACCGTCGCGCAGGATGGCGATGGTCGGAATCGCTCGAATCTGAAAGGCGCCAGCGAGCCCCGGCTCAGCCTCAGTGTCAACCTTCGCGAAGGTCACGTCCGGGTGCCGCAAGGATGCAGCCTCGAAGATGGGCGCGAAAGCGCGGCAGGGGCCGCACCAGGACGCCCAGAAGTCGATGAGCACGATGCCCTTGGTGGCGAGAGTGTCGAAGTTCTGCTCGGTTGCGTTCACGGTGGCCATAAGCACCTCCTGCTCGACTAAGAGCCACCGCCTTTGAAAAGGATTCGCCGGGCCGCGCACTATTTCGGTGCGGCGCCCCGCACGTCATCAGCCGGCCTGTTCCGCCAAAAATCGCGAGAGGGCACTCTGAAGCGCATGCTGCACCGCCACGGGAACCGCACGCGCCGGGGCGGTCGTTCGACACAGCGCGAGAGTGTGACGCAACGTCTCGCACGCCCCGCGGCAGTGGCTACAGCTCGCGAGGTGTCGCTCCATCTCGGCGCAGTCCGCCGCCGTGGTCTCGCCCTCGAGGTGTCGAGAGAAGACACCGACGACGTCGGGACAAGCGGGGAGGGGGCCACTGCCGTCGCCATGAAACAGCGGCGCGAGCTGAGTGCGAAGAGCCAATCGGCCGCGGTGCAGGCGGCTCTTCACCGCCGTCACGCCGATACCGAGGACCTCGGCGACTTCCGGTGCCGTCAGCCCCTCGACGTCGCGCAAGAGCACCACGTCACGGACCGATGGCGCCAGGGTGCCCAGCGCGTTGTCGAGCGCACGTTCGACCTCCTGCCGACCGAGCGCCTCCTCGGGGAGTTCACGCCGGTCCGGCACGTCGAGCGCGCCTCGATCGTCGCTCGCATCGAGTGAGGCGAGCACGGCCGGGGCGTAACGTCGCCGTCGTCGTTTCTTCAGGCAGAAGCTACGCGCGACTGTGTACAGCCACGTCGAGAGCGAGGCGTCGCCTCGGAACGACGAAACGCTGCGGGCGAGCGCGAGCAGCGTCTCTTGGGTGACGTCGGCAGCGTCGTCGGGGCTTCGGCACATCTGCAAGCCATAGCGATAGATGCGGGCCTG
This sequence comes from Myxococcales bacterium, assembly GCA_018780435.1. GTDB lineage: Bacteria > Myxococcota_A > UBA9042 > SXOO01. The sequence goes on along the minus strand of JADMJS010000378.1, from coordinate 50,458 downwards.
CTCGAACTCGAGCAGCCGGCCGAGCGCCCGGTGGTCGCCTGCTCGCGCACCATCGAGGAGCGCGGCCTCTGGCGAGCCATCGGTCGTCTCCATGCTGGCGCTCAAAATGACGACCCGGGCGTGTCGAGAAAGTCGCGTTCTTCGGTGGTGCTCTCACGTCCGAGGAGCGCGTTTCGATGCGGGAATCGCCCGAAGCGGCGGATGATGACCTCGTGTTTGCGAGCGTAGTCGACGGACATCGACGCGAAGGTCCCGGCCGACTCGCCGGCCGCGTTCACTTCGAAGAGCGCGATGGCGCGTTCCTGGTCGGCAATCGACTCGGAGTGCTCGAAGGGCAGGTAGACGAAGACGCGCTCGATGGGCCGCAGCGCTCGGTCAGTTCCCGCGTCCACGAGCCGCTTCGCGAGAGCGAGAGCGCGCGCGTCGCCGGCAAACATGCGCCCCGAACCCCGAAACGCGTTCCGTGTGAACTGGTCGAGCACGATGACCAGCGCGAGCGCGTGCTCCGAGGACGTCTCCCAGCTCGCGAGGCGGGCGTCGCCATCGAGCGCGGCCTCGATGGTGGTCCCGAAGCGGGTCACGATGGTGGCGTCGAAGTCCAGGTCCTTCACGAACCACAGTCGCACCGTCTCAGGGGTCGCCGCCCAGGCCCCATCACGATCCGGACCAAACCAGAAAGCGAGGACCTCGGCGGGGGAAGCAAGGGGCGTGTTCAACGTGGGACTCCTCGAAGGGCGGGCCGGTTCGCCCCCGAGGAGCCTGCCATCACTTCACCGTTCGGGCGAGCGATCAGTGTCCACCGCGGCCATCGCCCATGCCACCGCCACGCTCCCGACCCGAGCTCACGATGGCGTCGTAGTCGGCGGCGTCGAGATGAACCGGGGTGTAGTCAACGCCTTCCGCCCCCAGCGCGTCGTGGAAGGCGCGCAAGTGGTTACGGGACGCGCGCGACAGGTTCTCGAAGACCTGGCGCACGTCCGGCATCGTGGTCCCCTCGAGAGCGGCAGCCAGGTCCACGAGGTCCACCTCTTCGATCTCGGCCCCCACCGTCAGCGCCGCCACCCGTGAGGTCGAGCCCTTCTCGATGAGCGAGTCGTAGAGCGCCTGGAGCGCGGGGTCGCTGAACTCACCCGCCGCCTTGCCGGCAGTAGGATCGGGCAAGGCATAACGGCTCAGGAGCTGGCCTACCGCGTCCATGTGGCGCTGCTCGGCGGCGCCGATGTTCACGAACACCGAGTCCACGTCGGCGAACGCCGCGTAGACGTCCCGTGCGAGCTTCTCCTCCTCACGCATGAAGACAAGATCGGCTTCTACCTCGCTGGTTGGCGCTTCACCGCTCGCCGCCACGAGGCCCGCGCCTTGACCCTTGCCGCCGCCGCCGCCACCGGGGCCAGCGGCACAGCCCAGTGACAGAGTCGCAGCGCCAACGAGTGAGAGAATTCGGGTGGTTACGAGAGTCATGGCGTCCTCCTAGGCCCCGAGGGTTCGAGGCGGCGTCCCCGCAGGGCACCTGCTCTGCGGGGTGGCGGCGAGAAGCTCGCTGCCAGAAGTGGGAGCCTCGAACTCGCCAAAGGATTCGCGCTTGATCTCATGACTCAATTGAGTCATACAATTCGGCGATGTCCGCTGCCACCGCCCCCACCCTCATCGAACACGCGCTGACCCGCGACCTCCTGCGCGGGCGCTACGCCGTGAACAGCCGCCTGCCGACCATCCGCGAGCTCGCCGAGCTCCACGGGGTCAACGCCGCGACCATTCAACGCGTGGTGGCGCGCCTCGAGACCCGGGGCCTCATCACCGCGGTCCAGGGCAGCGGCCTCCGCGTCAATGATCCCGCCACCTGCGGTGACCTTTCATTGCTGCCCTACTGGCTCGAGATCACGCTCGCCGACCCGCCGAGGGCCGCCACCGTGCTCGCCGACCTCCTCGAGGTGCGACGCTTGCTGGCCGTTCGATTGATGACGCGCCACCGCACCGCCATCCTTGGCCGCGCACCGGCGCTCAAGGAACGCGTCCGGCAGCTCCTCGCGGCTCAGAGCGGCGGGCTCGAGGCCATCCGCGACGCCGACCTGGCTTTCGCCCGCGACGTCATCCTCGCCACCGGTAATCTCGTGGCGCTCAGTATCTTCAACACGACCGCGCGTGTGGTCGCGACCATCCCCGACGTCGCGGTGGCGATGTACGCCGACCCGGCCGAGAACGCCGCGTCGATGTTCGCCGTCATCGCGGCGCTCGCCAGCGACCAGCCCGACCTCGGCGATGTCCTCGACCGCGCGCTCAGCGAGGTCGACCGCCGCACCGTGGCTCGCTTCGAGGCGAGGCTCACTGCCCGCAAGGCCGTCTCATGATCCCCTGGACCCCCATCGAGCGTCGCTGGCGCGACGCGCTCCTCCACGCCATCGTGCCGGCATCCGGCCGCGGCTTGCCGGCGCTCGCCGACCTCGACCTCCGCCCCTTTTGGGCTCGCTTCGACGAGGTGGCCCCGCCCCACCTCCAGCTCGGCCTCCGCGCCGCCGCGGTCGTGCTCGGTGGCCTCTTGCCCCGCCTCCTTGCCGGTCGTCCCCTGGCGTCGCTACCCGAGGCCGACCAAGAGCGCTTGCTGCTGCAACTGGCGTCGCTACCCGGCGGCGCTCAGCTCGTCGACCTCGCCAAGGTCGTCGCGGGCCTCGCCTACTTCAGCGTCGACGCCGTCGAAGACATCGCTCGGAGTCGATCGTGAACGACGCTCAGACCCGCCTCGACGGCCGCGCCATCACCGGCACCTTCACGCGTGAGGTCGATGTCGTCATCGTCGGGAGCGGCCCCGCGGGCGCCGCCGCGGCACGTGAGCTCGCCCGGCGTGGGGCGCGCGTCCTCGTGGTCGAGGCCGGGCGGTGGTTCGACCCGTCCGAGTTCCCGCGTTCCGCGTTCGACGCGATGGCGCTCACCTACCGCGACATGGGCGCGTCGGTCGCGCTTGGGATTAGCCCCACACCGTTCATCCAAGCCAAGATGGTCGGCGGCAGCTCGCCCATCAACGGCGCCATCTGCTGGCGTTTTCCACGCGACGTATACGACGAATGGCTCGCCGCCGATCCCGCGCTCGAAGTCGCGCTCCCGTGGACCGAGCTTGAGTCCGTCACGGACGAGCTCGACGCCCGGCTGGGGGTGAAGCCGACCGATCCGGCGATCGCTGGACGGAAGAACCAGCTGATGGCCCTGGGCGCCGAAGCGCTCGGCCTCGAACACCGGCCCATCCGACGCAACGTGGCTGAGTGCGAAGGCGCCGGTCGCTGCATGCAAGGCTGCCCTACCGGTCGCAAGGCGTCGGTCGATGCGACCCTCCTGCGCGACGCCGAAGTCGCCGGCGCCATCGTCTTGAGCTCCACCGAGGTGACTCGAATCGACGTCGTCCACGGCCGCGCCGTCGGCGTCACGGGCCGCACTGACGGCGGCGCCACCGTCACTCTTCGCGCCCGCCACGCCGTCATCGTGGCCGCCAGCGCCGTGCAGTCGCCCGTTCTTCTCATGCGCAGCGGGCTCCACCACGGCCCCGTCGGCCGGCACTTCCAGTGCCACCCCGGCGTCTCCATGGCAGGGCGCTTCCCGGAGCCGGTCCGCATGTGGGAGGGGGCGACCCAAGGACACGAAGTCATTGGACTTCGTCACGAGGGGCTCAAGTTCGAAGCGCTCGGCTTTGGTCTTGGCGTCATGGCGGGCCGGCTGGCTGGGGTCGGCCCTTCCCTCGCCCGTGAGCTCGACGACATTGCCCATCAAGCGGACTGGGGCGTCGCCGTCCGCGCCCGCGCCCAGGGCCGGGTCATCGCGGTACGCGGCAAGCCCCTTGTGTTCTTCAGCCCCAGCGCGGAGGACATCGGACGCTTCCGCCGCGGTCTCCGCGTGCTCGGCGAGCTCATGCTGGCCGCCGGCGCCGACCACGTCTCTCCTGGCGTCAAGGGCGTCGTGTCACAGACGGCGAGCGTCTCGGACCTCATCCACCTCGAACGCGAAGGGCCGCGCTCGCCAACCGCGTTCACGAGCGTCTTCACGCACATGTTCGGGACCTGCCGAATGGGGAGCTCGGCGGCGACTAGCGTCGTCGCGCCCGACTTCCGTCACCACACGACGGCCGGTCTCTATGTCGCCGACTCGAGCGTCTTCCCGACGAGCCTCGGCGTGAACCCTCAGATTCCGATCATGGCCATGGCGACGCTCTGTGCGCGCCGGGCAGCCTCGTGACCCCCGTGGAGTCGAGTACGATGCCCCTCTCTCTCTACGACCTCATGGCGATGGACTCGGCCGCTCTGCATCGCGTCATGCAGGCAGGCCACTCTCTCGCGCCCGCTGAGCTGGCCGGCCGACAGTATCTCGGCGTCGACCTGAGCCTCCCGGGCTGGGCGCGGAAGCTCCTCTGGCACACCTTCCGTAAGACCTTCGTCCTCGACTGGCCGGGCACGGCAGGCGGTCGGTCGCTCAGCGACGGCGACGTCCGGGGCTGGAACGTCCGAATGGAGCAACACGGCGTCGACGGCCCTCGGAGCCCGATGCGCGACGGGCGGGGCAAGGCCATCACGTTTGGGCATTATCGCGTCCGAAACGCGCAAGGAATGCGCTTCCCAAACTGGTCGGGTACTCACTTCCTCGACTATGGCACGGCGGGCAATCCCGTCCATGACCTCGCCCGTCTCGGCCGAACGCCGCTCGTGGCGGTCAATGAAGGCAGCCAAGACCTGCTGCTCGGGTGGGAGGTCTTCCGCGTCGGGCCCGCCTTCCTGCCGCTGCCGCTCTACTGGGCGCTACGCTACGAAGGCCCTGTCGACGAGGTCATCTCGCCGCCCGGATGATGAAAAGTTCCTGCCCCGCCGCCCGCAACGTCGTAGAGTCCGCTCATGGACCCCGGAAACGACGACGAAAGCCCCCTGGTGCCGCAGCCTCCGAAGGCGCAAGCCAACAACCCGCTCCACGGCCTGACTCTTGAGGCCATCCTCGTCCGCCTCGTCGATCACTATGGCTGGCCGAGGCTCGGGAAGCGGATCAAGATCCAGTGTTTCCTCTCTGATCCGTCCGTGAAGTCGAGTCTCACGTTCCTACGCAAGACTCCCTGGGCTCGTACGAAGGTCGAAACGCTCTATCTCGATACCTTTGCAGAAGGAGGATAGACGGCGTGTGCGACCTCACGCGGAGGTCTTCAACTGTCCCTTCAGCTCTGCGATGAGCCCCTCGGGCGCGAGGACACGCAAACGAGTCCCTTCGTCTTCGAAGGACTCTTCGAGCACGCGGCAGCTCTCGTGGATGCGGTTCAAGAAGCGCGAGTCGCGGTACGGGATGAAGAAGGTCTCTTCGGTCATCTGCGCTTCGAAGAAGGCGACGATGCGGCCGTGGAGGGTCTCGATGTCGTCCGAGTCGTGCGCCGAGAGGAGCAGCGCGTCGGGGAGCTCGGCCGAGAGGGCCTCGCGCTGCGTGTCGTCGAGGCGGTCCACCTTGTTCAAGATGAGGATCGACGCCATGTCCTTGGCCCCGATCTCGCCGAGGACCGTTCGCGTCACGTCGAGCTGTGAGCGCCACTCCGGGTCGGACGCGTCCACCACGTAGAGGAGCAGCTCCGCGTCGCGCGCCTCTTCGAGGGTCGACCGGAAGGAGGCCACGAGGTCGTGCGGGAGCTTCTTGATGAAGCCGACCGTGTCCGACACGAAGATCGTCGGCCGCGTGCGGGGCTCGAGCGGGCGGACGGTTGTGTCCAGCGTCGCGAAGAGCTGGTCCTTGACGAGCACCTCGGTCGCCGTCAAGGCGCGCATGAGCGAGGACTTGCCCGCGTTCGTGTAACCGACGAGCGCGACGGTATCGCGGTTCGAACGGCGGGCGCGACGGGCGTCGCCTTCGGCCTGGACGGCCGCAAGCTCTTGTTTGAGCTCGGAGATGCGGTCGCGGACGCGCCGTCGGTCGAGCTCGAGCGCGGTCTCGCCGGCGCCCTTGCCGCCGATGCCGCCGCGTTGCCGGTCGCCGCCGCCGCCCGTCGCGCGGAGCCGGGGCGCGAGGTAGGCGAGGCGCGCGATCTCGACCTGGAGCTTGGCTTCACGCGTTCTGGCGTGCCGCTGGAAGATCTCGAGGATGACCGAGGAGCGGTCGAGCACCTCGCCGCCGGTCGCGCCTTCGAGGTTACGGAGCTGCGACGGGCTCAAGTCGTTGTCGAAGACGATGAGGTCGGCCCGCTCGCCCGTCTCTTTCGTCCCGGTGGGCGTCTCGAACTCGTCCTCGTCGGGCTCGGCCGCCGCAAGCTCGGGCTCGTCGTCCTCGTCGGACTTCGGTTGGGAGCCAGTCGTGCGGCGGGAGGCCGAGAGGGGCACGACGCCCTTGCCGCCGGTCCAGCTCGCGAGCTCGCGGAGCTTGCCCGGGCCGAGGACCGTCACGGTCTGAGTGCTGGTGCGGGCCTGAGTGAGGCGGCCCACAACCTTGAGGCCGAGGGTGCTCACGAGGCGCCCGAGCTCGTCGAGGGAGGCCTGGACGGCGACGGAGTTCATACCGGGGACTTGGATCCCGACGAGGACGGCGCGGTCCTTCGGGCTATCGGGGGGCTTTGCGATCATGGGGGCGATCTACCCAAAGACGCCCGAGTTCACACCACAATTCGCCGCGCCGATGGCGTCTCGGCCTCCGCTCCGCTCACCGCGGCTCGAGCAAGTGCTGCTCGATGGCGACGCGGACGAGGCCCGCCGTTGCCTGACGGGGAGGTCCCCGCCGGATTTCTCATGGTTGTTGTTCGTCGAGCGAAGGAGTACCCTGACAGGCTGGACGATTCGAGAGGTAACTATGAAGCCAACGGCCGGACAATGGGTGAGACACAACACCCTCGACTGGGGACCGGGAAGAGTGGAGTCCGTCGCGGACTACGTGATGGTCAGATTCCCCGACCACCAGGACGGTAAGGCGTTGCGCTTCAAGCCCGACACCTGCCCCCTGACGCTCGACCCACAACAAAGCCAGCAGGCGGCATCGGCCAAGCTCGCGGCGTTGCTCGCGCCGCCGCCCAAGGCGCCGTCGCGCTCGGCGTCGAAGACGGGCGTGCCCAAGGTCGCGGGTGCTCCCAAGGCGCCCGGCACGGCCAAGCCCAAGGCCACGAAGAAGGCGGTGAAGGCCGCACCCGCGGTGACCGAATCCGCTGAGCTCCTCGACGGCTGACCTCATTCGAAGCAGCACACGGGGCTCCATGGGCTGGCAAGACTACGCCTGGGATCCAAGTTGGACGAGCGGCCCGGTCACCGTGACTTGGCTCGGGACCGCTGGCTTCTGCATCGAAGCGGACGGCCAGCGGCTCCTTCTCGACCCCTACCTCACCAGGGCCTCGCTCGGCACGGCCGCCTTCGGGCGGCTCGTCACTGATCCCGCGCTCATCGCGCCCTGGACCGAACGTGTCGTCGCCATCGCTACGGGACACACGCACTTCGATCACGCCATGGACGTCCCCGCGCTCGCGGCGCTCTCGGGCGCTCGCGTCTACGGGTCGACGTCGGCCGCCGCGTTGTGTCGCGCCGCGAGGATCCCCGAGAGCCGCGTCGTCGACGTGCAGACGCGCCCCCTCCCATGGGACGACGAGGTGGGCCCCTTCCGGCTCCGCTTCGTCGCGAGCCAACACTCGCGTTTCCTCCTGGGGCGGGTCCCCTATCCCGGTGACATCTCGGACTGCGACCAAGTCCCCACCCGCACGCGCGCGTTCCGCTGCGGCGCCGTCTTTCGCATCGAAGTTCGCGTCCTCGGCCGCACGATCGTGCACGTGGGCAGCGCCGATCTCATCGACGATGCGGCGCCGCCCATCACCTGCGACCTAGCGCTCGCCTGCGTGGCAGGCTGGACGTCGACACGCGAGTATCCTGAGCGGCTCGTGCGGGCGCTCGCGCCAAACCACGTCCTCCTCTCGCATTGGGACAACTTCTTCCGTCCCGCCGCCGGTGGGGCCCGCGTGCTGCCGACGATGAAGCTCGAGAAGCTCACCGACCGGCTCTCCCGAGCCCAAGGGCAAGACGCCCGCATCGGTGCCCTCGAGATCGGCGCCCACCTCACGATCTGACCCGGCGCACGGCGCCGCTTCCCCGGAGACTCGATGTTCGGCACCAGCAGCGCCCCCGTGTCCGAGCTTCCCCACTACGGGATCGTCCTGGTACGCCTCGGCGCCGCGTTGCTGCTCGCCAGCGTCCTCGCCTTCCGTCCCTGGCGGCTAGTCATCACGAAGCTGACGCCGGGAAGCACTGACCGCCGCTTCGCGCCACTCGCTCCGGAGACGGCGCAGGCCCAAGCGCTCATCGGGCTCGCTGCCGCCGTCGTGGTCGCCGTCATTGGGGACAGCGTCGCGCGCGCCTTCGGGCTGGTCGGCCTCGGCGGCTTCATCCGCTTCCGGTCCGGGCTCAAAGATCCCCGCGACGCCGCTGTGATGTTCCTCACCATCGGGATCGGTATGGGCTGCGGGCTCGGCGCCATCGAGATCGTCGCGGTCGCGACCGCGTTCGCTGCCCTGGTGCTCGCGGGCCTCGACGCTTTCGGCACCGAACGCCCCCGCCACCTAGTCGCGACCTACGTCCTCGACCGCGGTGACCTCGGCTCCGTCGCCTCGCCGGTCGACGCGCTCAGGGCGCTCACCCCCGGCGCCCGCGCCCTCGCGGTCCCATCCGGGAGCGCGGCCACCCCAAAACAGGACGGCGGCCTCCTGCGCCTGACCTTCGAGGTCTGGCTCCCGCAGGACGTCGACGCCGAGACTCTGAGAATGCGCGCGGTGCAGGCCGGGGTGATGGGGCTCGTCGAGGTGAAGCTCAGCGAGGAGTAGCGGGTCAGTGCAGGGCTGCCAGTTTCTCCCGAAATGCCTCAAGGATCCTTGCGCTCAAGAACACGGGGTTCGCGCGATGGATCCGCTCCGCAGCGTCGTCCGCAGTCTCGACCGGAAGGTGGCCACCTTCGACCAAGTCTAGCATCAACTCGAGCCCCCAGCGGACCGCGACCCCGACGCCGCCGCACGCTCGCCGCAGCGCCTTGTCGTTGCTGACGCAGGTCCAGCCGTTATCTCGACACACCACGACACAGGTTCGGTCCTGAAACGAGAGTCGGCCGTTCGGCGGTGCGGCTTCGGTTGCCTGAGCGAGGGTCGGCTCGACGACATGCAAGCCGAGACGCTCGCACTCCCATTCGTCGAGTCCGTCAACCTCGGCCAGCACGGTGCTGACGACGTAGACCGGGCCGACGTGCTGACTGACGAGCGACAGGATCCCTAGGCCGCCAGACTGATAGTCGACCAGAACGTTCGCATCGACCAGCAGGAAGCCGACTGCGGACAAGCGTCACCCGACCCACGACGCTGACAACGCCCGCATGTCCTTGAGCGAGAGGCCAAGGATCTCCGCCGCCCTGCCGAGGCTGATCTCGCCGGCTTCCGTAGCGCGTCGCACGAGACCGGCGAGGCGGTCTTCGCGGAAGTCGCCTGCCGAGAGGTGGTCGGGCTCGCGACCTCGGTGGACCTCCGGCGCGGCGGTCATGAACTCGCGATCGGCGAGGGCAGCCGGCTCGTCGGTCTTCGACAGCGACTGCCCGGTCGCTCGCTTGTAGTCGGATTGGAAGTGAATCCAGATGTTGGGTGCCCAGCCCTTGTACTCGGACGCGAGTCGATACAGGACGGTTCGGTAGCTCACCCGGAAGATGCGTTTGACCTTGATGACCCGATCAACCAGAGGAAGCCCGTAGGTCTCGGCCCATTCGCGACGGAACACTGCATCGGGCATGAGAAACTCGGCTGCGAATGCATCGGCCTCTCGTTCGTGCGCGTCGTCCTCCTCCTGCGCGTCCTGCCCGTAGTCGTCCAAGTGTAGCAGCAGGTGGCCGAGCTCGTGGGCGGCGCTGAAGATCCAGCGCTCGACGGAGATTCGCTCCCAGGTGTTGACCACGACCGCGGGTCCTCCGTCCGACGGCCCAATCGAGAGCCCGAAGAAGCCGTCTGAGGCCACCGTTAGGGGGAAGACCTTCACGCCGGCGGAGTCCAAGAGCCCACACATGTCGCGGACCGGCTCATACTCCGTGAGCCCGAGCGCGGCACGCGCGGCACGCGCGGCGGCTACGGCGCGGTCTCCGCCGTCGCCCGCCTTCGCAGCCACGCCTTGGAGTCGAAAGGGGCGACGGCTGTTGAGCACCTCCTCGAGCCCGTTGTGGTCCGCGAGCCAACGGCCCACATCGGTGAGGATCTGGCTGCGGGTACGTAGCTTCTTGTACGAGCGAAACCGGACATTGGTCAGCTCGGCGACGGGCTCGAGAAGCTCACGCACGGACACCTGAAGGGCGCCCGCAATCGCCTCCAGGTTGCGCACGCGGGGTTGTGACTTGCCGCTCTCGATGTTGCGATAGGCGCTGCGAGATAGGCCAGCCGTCTCTGCGACTCGGTCCTGCGAGATGGCCTTGGCTCCTCGAAGCCTCTTGAGGTTCGCTACGATGACGTCGTTGTTCATGGCGCTCCTCCAAGACTCAAAACTAGCCTAAATCACACAGGCCGTCCAGTGGACTTGTTTTGGGCGAGCGCCAGCCTGTCGCGACCAGCGCAGAACACAACTGTCAGCGAGATTTTTCCCGTCCTGACCTACGTCCTCGACCGCGGTGACCTTGGCTCCGTCGCCTCGCCGGTCGACGCGCTCAGGGCGCTCACCCCCGGCGCCCGCGCCCTCGCGGTCCCATCCGGGAGCGCGGCCACCCCAAAACAGGACGGCGGCCTCCTGCGCCTGACCTTCGAGGTCTGGCTCCCGCAGGACGTCGACGCCGAGACTCTGAGAATGCGCGCGGTGCAGGCCGGGGTGACGGGGCTCGTCGAGGTGAAGCTCAGCGAGGAGTAGCGGGTCAGTGCAGCTTCTGCCAAAGCTCGTAGAGCCCCATCACGATCTCAAACAGAATCAGCAGGACCACGATCTGCTCGAGCCGCACCGACTTCCGGTGGTTCAGGATCTCAAGGAAGGTCCCATTGAGATCGTTGAGGAATTGGACCTTCTGGTTCACGGCGGCCATGCGCTCTTCCAGGTCGAAGTGGTCCCAGAGCAGGCTGTCGAGGCGGTCGATGGCCTCGGATTCCCAGGCCTCCGGCGGCTTGTCGAAGAGGGTCATGTTGGCCAGGACCTGAGAGCGCACCGTCAGAACAAAGCCGACGTCCCGGAGCACCGCCTTCTCCGAGCCTGCAAGGCGCCCCGTCGAGCGCAACGCGTCGATACGCGGCTGTAGCTCCTCGATGGCGCGGTGTACCTCGAGCTCGACGTGTTCGAGCGCCACCGATTGGCCCATCGCCAGCGACAAGATGCGCAGTTTGTCGAGCGTCAGCTCCGGGACCGAGACCTCGCCGTAGTTCACCGACTGAGCCGTCGACCCGGTCTGCCCGACCTTCACTCGCAGTGTGTCTTTGGCCTTCTCGCTCCGTTCGCTGACGCCGGGGAGCGCATCCACAGCGGTACAGATGTCCTCGACGTGCGTCGCATCGGCGTTCCAGAACACGACGGATCCGAACTTGGTCAGCACGGCGTATTGGCCGCGGACCACTTCGAGGACGAGCGGGTCGGACGAGAGAACCGGGTAGAGCGGATGACGCAGTCGGAACTGCCGCAGGTCGATAGCGCCGTCCCAGTACACGGCCGAGAGCGTAAACGCGTGGTCGTCGTTGTCGAAGAGGAGCGCCATGTCCGGTCGTGTATCACGAAGCGAGCACGGCCAAGGCGCCGGCAATGTGATCGATGACAATGAGCCTCGCGAGCCCCGAAATTGGGCGTATGCTCGGCCCCGGACCGGGGGTAATGGAGCGCCGGGTCCAAGACGAAACACCCCGACTGGGTGAGGAACAACATGCGCATCGCAATCAATGGCTTCGGACGTATCGGACGGCTCGTGCTGCGTCGCCTCGCGGAGTTTCCGGGCGCCGAGATCGTCGCCATCAATGACCTCGCCGACCCCACGGCCCTCGCGTACCTGTTCAAGTACGACTCGGTCCACGGGCGGCTCGACGCGCCTTCGAGGCTTGACGGCGGCGCGCTCGTCTGGGGCGATCGTCGCATTCCGATCTCAGCCGAGAAGGATCCCATGGCCGCGGGCTGGGGCCGTCTCGGCGTCGACGTCGTCGTCGAAGCGTCGGGCGCTTTCCGCAAGCGCGAGAACGCGGCGCGCCACCTTGAGGCCGGCGCTGGCCGCGTCGTCGTCACGGCGCCGCTCCCGGGCGCCGACCGGACTGTCGTGATGGGCGTCAACGACCACCTCATCGACCTCGCGACCGACAAGATCCTGTCGAACGCCTCCTGCACCACCAACTGCCTCGCGCCAGTCGCCAGCGTGCTCGTGGAGCAGTACGGCATCGTCAACCTCGCGTTCACGACCGTCCACGCCTACACGTCGAGCCAGTCGCTCGTCGACACGCCCATGCGCAAGCTCCGCCGGGGCCGCGCGGCCGCGCTCAGCATGATCCCGACCAGCACGGGCGCCAGCGAGGCCATCGCCGAGGTCATCCCGTCGCTCAAGGGCAAGGTCGCCGGCACCGCCGTTCGCGTCCCGGTCCCGGACGGCAGCCTCACCGACATGGTCGTCCGCTTCGAGCGTGCGCCGGGTGGCGCGGCCGAGGTCAACGCCGCGCTCCGCGCCGCGAGCGAAGGGCGCCTACGCGGCATCCTCGAGGTCTCGGACGACCCGCACGTCTCTATCGACATCGTCGGCAATTCACACTCCGCCGTCGTCGACACTGACCAGACCATGCGAGTCTCGGACGACACCTACAAGATCTTCGCCTGGTACGACAACGAGTGGGGGTACTCCTGCCGCGTCGCGGACCTGGTCCGTAAGCTCGGGGCCTGACATTCAGCAGGAGCTTTCGTCGCCGCCCCCGGACTCCGGGCCGGCCCCCGTCAAGTTGAGGCGATACGCGGCGTGGTCCATCGTCGCGGCGCTCACGACCATGGCGCTCAAGGGGGTGGCGGCGTGGCTCACCGGTTCAGTGAGCCTCTTCTCGGACGCGCTTGAGTCGCTCGTGAACCTCGCGGGCGCCGCGTTTGCTTATTGGATGCTCTCGGTCGGGGCCGCGCCGCCCGACGAGAAGCACGCACATGGGCACGAGAAGGCGGAGTACTTCTCCAGTGGTTTCGAGGGATTGCTCATCCTCGTCGCGGGTGCTTCCATCATCTGGGCAGCGGTCTCCCGCCTCATCTCCCCCGTCCCGCTCGAGCCGCTGGGGATCGGGCTCCTGGTCTCCGCAGTCGCCACCGCCGTGAACCTCGGCATGTCTCGCGTCCTCGTGGTCGCTGGCCGGAAGCACCAGTCCATCGCGCTCGAGGCCGACGGCGCTCACCTGATGACGGACGTCTGGACGTCGGCGGGGGTCCTCGCGGGTCTCGGCCTCGTCGCATTCACCGGCTTCGAGTGGCTCGATCCCGTCGTCGCCATCGCGGTCGCATCGCAGATCCTCTTCACCGGTTACCGGCTCGTGGGCCGATCGGCCGACGGGCTCATGGACTCGGCGATGGAGGGCGACTCACTCACCGCCGTCACGACCGCGCTCGACCGGGAGACAAACGCCGTCGGCGCTGAGTGGCACGCGCTACGCACGCGGGTCGCCGGCAATCGGACCTTCGTCACGGTCCACGTCCTCGTGCCCGGCGACTGGACCGTGCACCGTGGGCACGAGCTGTGCGAGACCATCGAAGCCGGCCTGCGGGCGCTAGTGCCCCGCGCCACCATCGTCACGCACCTCGAACCGCTCGAAGATCCGAGGGCCCACTTGGACCAGTCCCTCGACCCTTGAACGGGCCCTGGGAGGCCGCTGATTTTCTCCCGTCGCAGGCCTTCGCGCTTCCCCACGGGTGCGGCGTCAGATGTCTGCGATACGTCCTCACGTACCTTCTGGTACGCTCCGGGCGTTTCTCGACATCTTCCTTGCTCCCGTACGACATCGCTTCGGCCGGCTCGGTCCGAAAATCAGCACCCTCCTAGAGCGGATCCCATCGGAGAGTGAGCTTCGCGAGCAGTGACTGAAGCGCCACTCGCGTCTCGCCGGCCGTGTCGAGGTCGAGCTGATAGACGAGGAAGAGGTCGCTCCCCGGGAGGTAGCCGAAGCGGAGGCGCGCCGAGACGCTCGCTTGATCGTCGAGCAGCGCGGTGCCGCCGTAGAGGTCGAGCCCGAGCGATCGGGTGAAGCCCAACGCGAGGCGGCCGTTGAACACGACCGCGTCGAAGTCGGGTTCATCGCCCATGAGCCCACGACGGTATTCCGCCGCGAGCTCAAAGCGGGCCTGCTCGACTGGTTTCCACGCGATCGCGCCCGTCCCGCCGACGAGCCAGCCCCCAAAGTAGGCCCTCCCTTCGGCGTCGAGGCTCGCGTAGACGCTCTTCGTCCCGGGCGAGGAGAGCGAAAGGGTCCCAAAAGCGCCGCCATAGACCCCCGGGTCGATGCGCGTGCCGTCGCCGACCGTGAAGGCGTCTCGGACCGTCTCCTCACGATATCCGCCGCCGAGCGCGATGCGGTAACCGGCGTCCCACAGCAACGCGGCTTCGGCGCGGGCCGTCCAGTCCTGGAGCTCGCTTGCGTCCGTGGGCAGGACGACGCTGGCCGCCGTCGTGATGGTCACCTTCTCCAGCCCGGCCGTGCCGAGCCGCGGCTCCACGTCGACTTGCGCGTCGACCGTCTGCACGCCGGTTCGGCGTACGAAGCCGAGATCGGCCCGAAAGCCCGGTTCGAGCCAGGCGTAGTCGAGGCTCGGGCGCACCAAGGCGCCCCGGTAGAGCGCGCGGAAGGTCGCGGCCGGCGCCGGTTCGTCCCGGCCGAGCGCGCTCGCGAGCCCGCCGGTCGCGCCGTCGGGCGCCAGCGCGCCACTCCCGGTGAGTGAGCCGTATACGGCCGCTTCGATGAGGAGCGGGAGCGGCCCTCGATAGGCGCCGTCGAGGCCGAAGACGACGTTGAAGTCGTTTGCATCGTCGCCTTGCCGGTGGGTCAGCAGGCCGCCGACCGTCCACTGCGAGTCCTTCTCCCCGAGCGCCTCGATTCGAGCGGCGGTACTCGACGTCCACGGTGTCCCGGGCCCCGGGCGCGTGGTCACCTGCAGCAGCCCGAAGCGGAGGCCCGGGAGCGGCCGAGACGCGACCTTGAGCCCGCCCAGCACCGAAACCGCCTTGCCCTGCCGCAGCCCGAGCCGACGGGTGTAGAGCGGCTGCGTGACTTCCCGCCGCCCGACCTCGAAGAGCTCGACATCGGTCAGGAAGAAGTCGCGCTTCTCCGGCAGGAAGAGGCCGAAACGATCGAGGTTCACGACCTGATCGTCGACGTCGGCTTGCGCGAAGTCGGTGTTGATGGTGACCGTCGCGCGGGTGCCCGTCCCGACTGTGAGACGGGCGTCCACGCCCGCGTTGGCGGTCCCATCGGCGGGGCCGCCGTCGCCCTCCGCGCGGATCCCGAGCGTCGTGAACGGGGTCACCGAGAACGCGACGCCCGTACCCGCTTCGCCCGTCCCGAGCCCGACCAGATTGCCGTAAAGGCTCGCCGCGATGGGGGAATAAGGCGGCGGCATGAGCGACCAATCGTAGGTCGCGTTGCGGCGCGCGTGGTCCCGGCTGAGGTTCAGCCCCATCACGGCCGGCAGGCGGGCCGGGTCGATACCCAGCGATCGAAAGGGGATGCGCATCTCGAGCGTCCATCCGTCGTCACGGCGCGATACCGCCACGTCCCAGACGAGATCGAGCTCCGCGCGGAACTTGCCGTCTTCGATGGCCTGATAGTCGAGCTGCGCGCCGAGTGGGTTCGTGACGAAGCCCAGCGTCGTCCGGTTGTCGCGGAAGACGTCGAGCTTCACGCTCAGCGCGTCGTCGGAGAAGATCTCGAAGCTGTCCCGGGTCAGCGTGCGGGCCGTGACGCCGCCTGGGACGTCGTCGCAGCGCACTGCAAACCAGAGCGCCTCGTCGTCGTAGCCCACCCGAAGGCCCGTCGCGACCGGCGGGATTGCGCGAAGGGCCGGCTTCCGCTCGCTGAACGAGACGTCCTCTGCGATGGCCGTCCAGGCGACGTCGTCGAGTCTGCCGTCGAGCGTCGGCGACTCGGCGAAGCGTTGCGCTTCGAAGGTCGGCGGCGTGGCCGCGGCCGAAAGTGACGTGAGGAGGAGCGAGAAGAGGCCAAGCCGGGCGGACATCGGGGCCAGTATGCCCGCTTGTCCGAGGCCGACCAGTGCCGACGGCTAGAAGTAGTTGCGAATCGCGATGTCGCCGGTGCGACCGCGCTCGCGCTTCACGCCCGCAATACGAAGGTCGCGGACCTCGAAGCGGGAGTAACGCTGGCGCACCGCTGGGGTCGCTTTGTGCGACATGAGGACCTTGCAGCCACGCTTGTGGAGGGCCTGGTAGAGCTCGAAGAGTCGCTCGTCATCGGCCGCGTCGAAGACCAGCTCTTCGTCGTCTTCTTCCCCGACGGCGACGAGCGAGCCCGACGGCGGATCGAGGTAGATGAAGTCGCCCGGACGCGCGAGCTCGATGGTGGTCTCGAAGCCCCAGCGCTGAAGCTCCATGCCCTGAAGGAGCCGCGACACGTTGCGGAGCACGGGCGCGTTGCAGATGACCGGGCTCTCGTAGCGGCCGATCGGCACGTTGAACTGCCCCTGGCGGTTCACGCGATAGAGCCCGTTGAAGCACGTGCGGTTCAGATAGAGCATGCGGGCCGCGCGAGCGATGTCGCTCAGCTCGTGCGGATCCTTACTGCGCAGCTCGTAGTAGAAATCGTGATCGTAGGGGTAGGTCTCGAGCTCGGCGATGAGCCGCTCGACGTCATCGCGCACCGACCGGTACAGGTGGATCAGCTCCCCGTTGACGTCCGACAGCACGCCCGACGAGATGCGGCCGATGCTCGCCAGGTAGATGAACATCGCACCACCTCCGAGGAAGGGCTCGATGTAGCTCTCGAAGCGCGTCGGCAAGAGCGAGTCGAAGGCCGGCAGGAGGCGCTTTTTGCCCCCCGCCCACTTCACGAACGGCTCGGCACGGAGGTGGGTCGGGATGCTTTGAAACTGCTCCATCGTGGGGGAAGGAGCGGCGCTCTGTCGAGAAGTGACCATATGTGGCACCATACCAGCGCCACCCGGGTAGGACAAGCGGGATCACGACCTGTGGCAAATCAGCGCGTCGGGCGCTGCTCGCCCCACCCCGACTTACCCGTACCCGCGCTTCAGAAGCATCGCCGCCGCCCCTTCGTAGAAGCGTGAGCCCTCCTCGGGCACGTGCCAGCCCATCGAGTCCGCGAGGCGGTCGTAGATGTTGAAGAGGTACGCGACCTCGATGGCGTCCTCGAGCGCCGCCTTCGAGACGCCTGCCGCGAGTACGGCGCGCGCGTCGTCGGGCGTGAGGGCGTCCGGCGCCAGCGTCATGCGTTCGAGAAAAGCGAGCGTCGACCGCAGCCCTTCGGAGATGGGCGCGCGTCGGTAGTCATCGAGCACCTGTGCGGTGAGCTCTCGTTGCTTCGGGTCCAGGCTGGCCACCGCGACCGCGGCGTGCGAGCGCGTTCAGAAGAGGCAGCGATTCAGCTTCGAGACGAACGCCGCGAAGAGCTCGCGTTCGCCGACCGACCATTCGGACGGCCCGCGCATGACGGCCTGCGTGTGGGCCGAGTGAGGCGCTCCGAAGAAGGGGCGTCGATAGCGCAACGTCCTCACGACGTCGGGGGCGCGAAAGCCGCTGACGAGGCGGATGAACCCGAAGAAGAGCCGATAGGTCAGCCGGTCGCCGCGTTCGACATTTTTCAGCCTCATAGTCCCTCCAGCACCAACAGCGCGGCGGTGCGACGGTCGTGTGCAGCGCCGACCGCGGCCGCGACGATCAATTCGAAGAGCTGATCTTCGGTGTAGCGGCCGCGTAGTGGGTCCACATCCACGTCAGTGACCGACGAGGGCTCGGTCCGAATCCGCTGCACGAGCCCGGCGAGGTCCGCCGGCCCATCCCCGCGGGCGACGGACTGCCGAAGCGTGGCCGATGTGTGTCCGGGCCCGTTGAGGACGGCGGAGAGTGTAGCGCGCTGTAGCGCGTCGTGTCGGGAAGGCATGGCTCAGAGTCTACTCGGGCTTTCGCCACCCGCAAACCTGCGTGACGACGCGCGTCTGATGGTGGCTCCCCCTACTTGAATCTTTGTTGCGCAGATGGCATTGCACGCGTCATGACTACGAACGCCCGCGCCTTGTCCTCGTTGTTTGCCTTCATGCTCGTGTCGACGGTGTCGCTCGCGGCGACGCTGACGGTCGGCCCCGGGGGCGCGAACTTCACCACGATTCAAGCGGCCATCACGGCGGCCTCGAACCAGGACACCATCCTCGTGGCGCCCGGCACCTACACCGAGAGCCTCGACTTCATTGGCAAATCGTTGGTGCTCCGGTCGTCCGGCGGCCCGAGCCTCACGACCATCCAGTCGAACGGCGGCAACACCCTGGCGCTGACCAAGTTCGAGACGGCCGGCACGCTCATCGACGGGTTCACCCTTACCGGCAAGGGCTTCGTCGCCTACTTGTCTGGCTCGGCACCCACGTTCCGCGACTGCACGTTCACCGGCGCCACGGGTAGCTATACGGTCTACGCCGACGCGGCCGCGACCCCGACCTTCGATCAGTGCCGCTTCAACGCCAACAAGGTCTACCCCATCTATGGCGGTGGCACGAACACGCACATCACGATCAAGGACTCCACGTTTACCGACAACGAAGCGACCTACGGTGCCGGCCTCTACCTCGCGAGCGCGAATGCGACCGTCCTTCGAACGACCTTCCGCGGCGGGAAGGCCGTCGGCGGCTATGGCGGCGCCATCTACTCGTCGTCGTCGAATCTCGAGGTCTCGGACTCGACTTTCGAGAACAACCAGGGCGGCACCTACGGCGGCGCCATCTACGCTGACGCCTCGTCGGGCCGCGTCCTCCTTCGCAACAACAAGCTCATTCGGAACACCGGCGGCTACGGCGGCGGCATCTACATCGGTTCCACCCCCCAGTGCACCCTTCTCGACAATACCGTCGTCGGCAACCTCTCGAGCGAACAAGGCGGCGGGCTCCATCTCGCCTCGGGCGCGACCTGCACCCTGCTGAACAACACCTTCTGGGCCAATGAAGCGCCGCTCGGCGGCGCCGTGTACGCCACCGCCGGCTCGAACTCGCTGCTGCTGCACAACATCCTCGGCCTCTCGAAGAACGGCGAGGGATTCCACGCCGCGAGCGCCTCCACGCGGGCCGTCTTCTGGCACAACGACTTCTTCGACAACTACAAAGGGCCCATCAAGAACCTGACGAGCCCCGTGGGTTCGCAGGGCAACGTCGCCGTGAATCCCGCCTTCCAGGCGTGGAGCGACGACGGCGACTTCACTAACGATGTCTTCGCGTTGTCCGCGTCGAGCCCCGTTCGCGACGCCGGTCTGCCGGCCTGGAAGGACGCGGACGGCACCACCGCGGCCATCGGGGCCGGTGGCGGCAACGACGGTTTGAATGCCGCTGCCTCGTCCGGCAAGCTCGTCTCGCCGATCCTCGCTGGCGCCTATCGCTCGGTCGCTGCGGCCATCGCAGATTCGAAGAGCGGCGACACCATCTGGGTCTATCCCGGCGCTTACCCTGGCTCGGCCGACTTCACGGGCAAAGCCATCACCGTCAAGGGCGTCTACGGCGCGCCGAGCGTGCTCCTCGTCGGGTCGGGCACGGTCGCGACCTTTACCAATAGCGAGCCGGAGACCGCGGTCCTCGACGGCGTCACGCTCTGGTCGACGTCGACGACGAGCATCTACACCCTGAACTCGTCGCCCACGATTCGGGACGTCGACATCCGCGGCGGTGCGGGCTACGCCGTTCAGCACAGCGGCGGGGCGCCCAAGTGGATTGGCGGCCGCATCGTCGGCTCGCGAACCAGCTACACGGTCCTCGTCGACACCGCCTCTCGCGTGTCCTTCACGGGTACGACCTTCGCCGAGAACGCTTCTAGCAGCGGGAGCGCGCTCTACATCTCCGGCGCGTCGGACGTCGCGGTCTCCGGCTGCACGTTCCGAGACAACAGCACGCCGGGCGTCGGCGGCGCCATCTACCTCTCGTCGTCGAAGGCAACAATCTCGGGCTCCACCTTCGCGCGGAACGACGCGAGCAACGGCGGCGCCATCTACGCCGACGGCACCTCGACCCTGGTCATCGAAGACTCCCGCTTTACCGAGAACCTGTCGGCGACGGGCGGCGCCCTGAGCCTGAACTCGATCCCCAACTGCTTGATTCGCGACACGATCTTCGCGACCAACCTCGCCACGACCAACGGCGGCGCGCTCTACTTCGGCGGCAGCACTCGCTGCGCGGTGGTCAACAGCACCTTCGTCGACAACGACGGCCCGAGCGGCAGCCACCTGCATCAGGGCGACAGCAGCTTCGCGTTATTGCTCCAGAACATCTTCGCCGCCGCCAAGACCGGCGAAGCGATCTACGCGACCGCCGCCTCCGCTCGCACTCTCGCTTGGTACAACGCCTTCCACGAGAACTACGACGGCAACGCCGCCGGCTTCGCGGTCGACCCCGTCGGCACGCAGGGCAACATCGAGGCCGATCCGGCCTTCACGGGCTTCTCCGATGACGGCAACCCGAACAACGACTCCCTGACGCTGTCCGCGGGCAGCCCGCTTCGAAACGCGGGCGACCCCGACTACGCCGACGCGGACGGTACCGCGGCCGACCTCGGCGTGGGCGGCGGCTTCGATGTGATCCCGACCATCCCGGGCGAGCTCTCCGTGTCGCTCTCGGCGGGTGCGACCCACTCGACGGTCCTCGCCGCGATGGCGGCGGCCGAGAACCTTCAGGTCATCCGTGTCTATCCCGGCGTCTTCCCAGGCGATCTGGACTTTCTGGGTAAGAACGCGAAGGTCATCGGTGCGTACGGCCCCGAGACGGTCGCCCTCGTCGGGATCAGCTCGTACGCTGTCGCCATCGACAGCGGCGAAACGCAAGAGGCCCTCCTCGAAGGCGTCACGGTCTCGGGCGCGTCGAGCTACAGCATCTACACGTCGGGCACCTCGCCGACCTTCTCGAAGGTCCACCTCCGCTACACTGCCGCCAGCTACGGCGTCTACACGACGGGCGGCAGGCCGACCTGGAACGACTGTGTGTTCGAGAAGAACCGCTCGACCTACACCTTCTACTTCGACACTGGCGCCGTCGTGACGCTGAACAACCCCGTCTTCGAGGACAACGTCAGCTCGACCGGTGGTGCCATTCACATCGCGGCGAACTCCCAGGCGCGCATCAACGGGGGCTACTTCGCCTCCAACATGGCCACCGGCAGCTACGGTGGCGCCATCTATGCGACGCAAGGCTCGGCGATCATTCAGAACTCGGTGTTCCGTGACAACCTCGCGGCGTACGGCGGCGCCATCGCGTCGGACTCGCTCGCGACCGGCATGCCCTTCGTCATTCGGAACTCCGAGATCGTGGACAACCTCGCCAGCTACGGCGGTGGCATCTACGCCACGGGCGGCCGGCTGCACCTGCAGGACGTGCTGATCGCGGATAACGACGCCGACACACAAGGCGGTGGTGTCCACGCGGCGGGCGCATCGGCGGTGGCCATCGTAAACAGCACCATCGTCGGCAACGCGGCACCGATTGGCGGGGGCGTCTACTACGCGAGCGGCGCTCAAGGGCTCGTCACGAACAGCATCGTCGCGCACCAAGCCATCGGCGGGGGCATCACGACCGCGACGCCGACTCAGCGTGTTCTCATCTCCTACACGGACTTCTTCGGCAACCTCCCTGCCGAGATCAGCGGCCTCTCGAACAATCAGCTCGACGACCACGGTAACCTCACGGTGAACCCCGGCTTCGTCGCCTGGACCGCCGACGGAAACCCCGACAACGACGATCTCTCTTTGGCACCCGCCAGCCTCTTGAAGGACCGCGGAAACGCCGCGATCCGCGACCTCGACGGCACGGTCTCGGACCTCGGCGCGGGCGCCGGAGTCGACACGCCGACCGTCGCGGGCGCGAACTTCATCGTCTCGCCGCTCGGCGACACCGAGTTCCCGACCTTGCAGTCGGTGCTCGCAGTCGCGCCGGTCAGCCCCATCACCGTCGCCATTCGGCCGGGCCTCTACACCGCCGAGCTGAACCTCGCTGGCCGCCCGACGAGCCTCGTGGCCACCGCAGGTCAGCTTTCGACGGTCGTCGCCGGCAACATCCCACTCACCGTCTCGTCGCAGGAGGGCTCTCCCACGACGCCGCTGGTGGTGCGTGGCCTCTCCTTCCATGGCGCCAGCAGCTACGGCGTCTACGTCACATCGGGCCACATCGAGCTGCGCGATTCGGCCATCCGCTTCACGCGAGGCAGCTACGTCTCGTATGTCACCGGCGGGAGCACCCTCGACCTCACACGGACAACCATCGAGTCCAATCAGTCGACGTCGTCCCTCTATTACGACAGCGCCTCGAAGGGGAAGGTCGTTTCGTCGACCTTCCAGGACAACGTCGCTTACTACGGCGCCGGTATCTACGTCACCGGCGCCGGGTCGGCCGTGACCGTCGACTCGTCGCGCTTCGCCTACAATCAGGCTCACCTCGGCGGCTACGGCGGCGGCGCCATCTTCTGCAACGGCGGAGCGGCGCTCGAAGTCGCGCGCTCCACCTTCACGGACAATGACTCCCTCAGCTACTACGGTGGCGCTCTCTACCTCGAGAATTGCCTGTCTACGATCACGCGGTCGTCGTTCACGGGCAACACGTCGGGTACCCACGGTGGCGCCATCTCGGTCACGGGTTCGACCAGCAACGTGACCGTCACGAACTCGATCTTCATGGCGAACGCGTCGGCGTCGGGTGGCACCTTCTACGTGGGTGGGTCGTCGGTCTTCGACCTCACGAACAACACCGTGCTCGAGTCCTTCTCGACCGGCGACGGCGGTGCCCTCTTTGCCGAGGCGAGCCCGAACACCACGCTCCGTAACAACATCTTCGCGCACACGAACAACGGCGTGGCGGTCCATTTCGCGCCGTCGCCAACCAATGTCACGATGGTGTACAACGACTTCTATCAGAACGAAGAAGGCAACGTCGACGGTGGTATCACGGGGCTGCCGGCCACTAACCTCACCGTCGTCCCGAAGTTCGTCTCCTACATCATCGACTCGGTGCTCTCGAACGACGATCTGCGGCTCGCCTCCGGGAGCGCGCTCATCGACGCGGGTGATCCGGCGCTCGACGACGACGACGGGTCTCGTTCGGACATCGGCGCGTTCGGCGGCATTGGCGGCCCCGAGCTCGACAAGGACGGCGATGGCGTCACGGTCTCCGAAGGGGACTGCGACGACGCGAACGCCACGATCTTCCCCGGCGCCATCGAGCTCGACGACAACAAGGACAACGACTGCGACGGGATCGTGGACAACCCGTACAGCGACAAGGACAGCGACGGCGTCGACCCGGCGGAAGGCGATTGTAACGACAATAACCCGCTCATCTCGCCGAACGTGGCCGAGACCTGCGACGGCGTCGACCAAAACTGCAATGGGATCACGGACGAAGGCGTCAAGGCGACCTACTACCTCGACAACGACAAGGACGGCGTCGGTGCCGCGACCTTCGTGACGGCGTGCAGCGCGCCGCTCGGGTATGTGACGACGCCGGGCGATTGCAACGACGGCGACAAGGCCGTGCTGCCGGGGGCCGGAGAGCTCTGTGACGGCAAGGACAACGACTGCGACAGCGTGGTCGACGAGTCGGTGCAGAAATCGTTCTACGTCGATGGCGACGGCGATGGCTTCGGTACGACCGTCGGCGTGGTCGTCGGCTGTACGGCGCCGAACGGCTACGCGGCGGTCGCGGGGGACTGCGACGACCAGAACCCGGTCAAGAAGCCGGGGGCGGCCGAGTCCTGCAACGGCGTCGACGACAACTGCAATGCGCAGGTCGATGAAGGCGTCGCGGCGACCTACTTCATCGACGCGGACGGCGACGGAGTCGGCGGCACGACCGCATTGCCGGGCGAGTGTACGGCCCCGCCGGGCTCCGTCCCGTCCACGGGCGACTGCAATGACGACTCCCCGCTCGTGAAGCCGGGTGCGACCGAGACCTGCAACGGCATCGACGACGACTGCGATGCCAGCATCGACGAAGGCGCCAAGTCCACCTTCTACGCCGACGCTGACCTCGACGGCTCGGGCTTCGCGGGTTCTCCCGTGCAGGCGTGCTCCAAGCCGGTCGGGAGCGTCAGCAACGCGAACGACTGTGACGACGGCAACCCGGCCGTGAAGCCGGGCGTGGCCGAGACGTGCAATCAAGTCGACGACGACTGTGACGGCGTGACGGACGAAGGTGTCGCGGTCGTGTACTACACCGACGCCGACGCCGACGGCTTTGGCGCGGGCACTGGTGTGTTCGCGTGTGTGCAGCCGGTCGGCAAGGTCACCAGCAACACGGACTGTGACGACCTCCGCAAGGCGACGGCACCCGGCGCGACCGAGGCCTGCAACGGCATCGACGACGACTGCGACGGGAACACGGATGAAGGCCTCTCGGCCCCCGTCTGGTATGTCGACGGCGACGGCGACGGATTTGGTCGCGCCGCGGGCGCCATCACCACCTGTGGCGCCCAGCCGCCGGGCACGGTCTCGCAGGCCGGGGACTGTGACGACGCCCTCATGGCCGTGAGCCCGAATGGCACCGAAGCCTGCAATGGCCGGGACGACGACTGCGACGGCAAGACCGATGAAGGGCTCCCCTTCGTGACCTGGTACGACGACGAAGACGGCGACGGGTATGGCGTCGAGAGCGACTCCGTCACGACCTGCGGCACGAAGCCGCTCGGGACCGCGTCGTCCTTCGGTGATTGTGACGACAACGACCCGGCGCGAAAGCCAGGCGCGCAGGAGATCTGCGACGGCAAGGACAACAACTGTAACGGCAAGGCCGACGAGCCCTTCGACACTGACGGTGACGGCTTCGTCACGTGCGCACTGCCGGGCATCCCGGCCGACTGTGACGACGGGAACCCGCTCGTGAACCCCGCTCGCCTCGAGACCTGCGACGGCATCGACAACAACTGCGATGGCGTCACGGACGAAGACGGCGACGGCGACGGCGACGGCGTGTCCGGTTGTGACGTCCCGCCCGACTGCAACAACGCGGACCCGACGGTGAAACCCGGCGCGACGGAGCTCTGCGACGGCAAGGACAACGACTGCGACGGAACCACAGACGAAGGTTTCGACGCCGACTTCGACGGTGCGCGCTCCTGCGCGGCGCCGGGCCTGCCGGCCGACTGCAATGACCAGGACGGCAGCGTGAAGCCGGGCGCGACGGAGACCTGCGACGGCAAGGACAACGACTGCGACGGCGGGATTGACGAGGGGCTCACCAGCACCTGGTGCGCGGACGTCGATGGCGACGGTTACGGCGACGCTGCGTCGGTGAAGACGGCGTGCGCGCAGCCGACGGGCAGTGTCCTCGCCTGCGGCGATTCGAATGACGGTGACGTCACCATCTTCCCCGGCGCCCCGGAGCTCGACGACGGTAAGGACAACGATGGCGACGGCCTCATCGACGAAGGGACGCCGGGTTCGGATGACGACGGCGATGGCTTCTCCGAAGAGAATGGCGACTGCAACGACAAGAGTGCGCTCGTGGCGCCCGGCAAGCCGGAGTTCACGGACGGCAAGGACAACGACTGCGACGGCCTCATCGACGAGAACGTGAGCGCCACCGACGTCGACGGCGACGGCTACTCGCCGAAGCAGGGCGACTGTGACGACGGAAAGAACTCGGTCTACCCAGGCGCGCCCGAGACCACCAACGGCGTCGACGACGACTGTGACGGCGTCATCGATGACGGCACGCTCGAGAAGGACGACGACGGCGACGGCTTCTCAGAGGCGGGCGGCGATTGCGATGACACCGAGGCGTACACCTATCCCGGGGCCCCCGAGTACATCGACGGCGACGACAACGACTGCGACGGCGTAGTGGACGAGTCCGTCGACGTCGTGGACTCCGATGGCGACGGCTTCTCCGAGGCCCAAGGCGATTGTAATGACGCCGTGAAGACGACCTTCCCCGGCGCGCCGGAGCTGGCGAACGGGGTGGACGACGACTGTGATGGCCTCGTGGACGAAGATCCGGCCTTCCTCGATGGCGACGGTGACGGCTTCGCGGAGTCTGATGGCGACTGCGACGACACGAACGCGGCGGTCAGCCCGACCGCGGTCGAGGTGCAGAACGGCAAGGACGACGATTGCAATGGCAAGATCGACGACGGCATCGCCGAAGTGGACGACGACGACGACGGCTACGACGAGTCCCAGGGCGATTGCAACGATCAGGATGAAACTGTCTATCCAGGCGCCATCGAGGTCGTCGACACCAAGGACAACGACTGCGACGGCCTCACGGACGAGGACAAGTCGCAATCGGACGACGACGGCGACGGCTATTCCGAGGTCGAGGGGGATTGTAATGACGGTGACGCGGCCGTCGCGCCGGGCAAGACCGAGCTGGCCAATGGCAAGGACGAGGACTGTGACGGCGTCATCGACGACGGCGTCCCGACCGACGGGGACAGCGACGGCGACGGGCTTACGGACCAGTGGGAGATCGACGCCGGTCTCGACCCGCAGGATCCAACCGACGGCGACGACGACGGCGACGGCGACGGGATGGGCAACACCGACGAGTTTGAGAGCGGCACGGATCCGACGAGCGACGACACCGACGGCGATGGCCTCAAGGACAAGTGGGAGAAGGACCACGGGACGGTCCCCGTGTTTGCGGACGCCGACCGCGACTACGATGGCGACGGCCTCGACAACATGGCGGAGTTCGAGAACGACCGTGAGCCGCTTGTGAACGACCTCCTGACGGATGGCGACGGCGACGGCATGCCCGACGCGTGGGAGATCCTCTACGGGCTCGCCGCCGAGCTCGCCAGCGACGCCTACGGCGACGCGGACGGCGACGGCATCGTGAACGCGCTCGAGTTCTGGAACGGCCTCTCGCCGAAGACGGACGACGAGACGCTCCTCGACTCCGACGGCGACCGCATGCCGGACGCCTGGGAGATCGCGCACGGCACCGACGCCTTCGCCAAAGACGCGACCTCCGATCCGGATGGCGACCAGCTCCCGAACTACCTCGAGTACGTGAACGGCTCGGACCCGCTCGGCGGCAACGGTGGTCTCACGGACACCGACGGCGACGGCATCCCAGACTACTGGGAGCTCGCGTTCGGGCTGACTGTGACGGTCGCGGATTCGGACACGGACCAGGACGGCGATGGCCGCGACGCGTGGGTAGAGTGGAAGGACGCCACGAACCCGCGCGCTGAGGACGAGGACACGGACGCCGACGGGCTCGGCGATCGCTGGGAGTACGGCTTCGGCGTCACGGATGGCGGCGCCGACCCGGACCTCGACCAGAAGGACAACGCCGCCGAGTACGAGGGCGGGACGAGCCCGGTACACTTCGATGACTATGTGATCACGCTGTCGCCGGCATACCCGGTCGTGAAGGTCGGAGAGACAGTGCAGCTCACGTGTTCGGGCGCCGCCTCGGCGTGTACGTGGAGCAGCCACGATCCAGCCGTTGCCGTGGTCTCGGCCGACGGCCTCGTCGTCGGCCAGGCCGCGGGGATCGCGATCATCACGGCGACCGACGCGAACGACCTCTCGGCCCAGGTCGCCGTCGCGGTGATCCCGCAAGACGGCGACAGCGGGTCGGGCACGGTGACGGTGCCGCTCGCGTTCGCGCCGACGGCCATCGAGTGTGTGGAAGGCGACCGCCACGGCGTCGTGCTCTATGGCGGCAAAGCGCCGTACGAGTCGATCGCGGTCGAGTCTGGCGCGGGCCTCCTCATCGAGCTCACCGCGGAGGAGGATGGCGGCGTGCTCACGGGCAACGCGGAGATCGTCTGCCTCGCCGAAGGTACGAGCACCGTCATCGGCGTCGACGCCACGGGCAAGCTCGCCGAGCTGACCGTGGTCGTGAAGCCGAACCCGGTCCTCGTGAACCCGAGCGCCGTCACACTGACGGTCGGCCAGAGTACCTGGCTGAATGTGTCTGGCGGCGTCGCGCCCTTCACCTACGCGAGCTCCAACGACGCCGTCGCCCCGGTCTCGGCCACGGGCGAAGTCACCGGCCTCGCGGAAGGGTCCGCCACCATTACGGTTCGCAGCGCCAACGGGCGCACGGCCACGGTCGCCGTGACGGTCGAAGCCGTCCCCGAGGGCCCCGCGGCCCCGGCCCCGCTCACGCTCGCGCCGTCCAAGAGCCAGCTCTCGGTCGGCGCCGACGTGACGCTCGTCGCCAGCGGCGGTGTCGCGCCCTACACCTGGGCCGTCGACGACGAGTCCGTCGCGACCATCGACGACCAAGGCACCGTCAGCGGTATCGCCGCTGGCACCGTGATCGTGACCGTGACCGACGCGGCCGGCGCCAAGGCCACGGCGGTGGTCGCAGTCGTCCCGGTCGAGGTCGTCACGGTCGCGTCGACCGTCGAGGGGTGTAGCACGGGCGCTGGCGGCGCTCCGAATGCGCTCCTAGTGCTGCTGTTCGTCGTGGTCGGGCTCAGGGTGCGACGGCGCGTGCGCGGCTGAGGGTTTTCCCTAGTAGCTGAGACATGTCTGGAACGGTATTGTTCGCGCGCCCGCTGGCACACAGGAGTCAACCGTGCAGACGCCCTTCGGTCCACATTTTCAGAACACGTTCTTTCAGTTGCGCGTCTCTCCGGGCAAGCCGGCGTATGGCTATGCGCGCTGGGTCGCTGGCTCGCCTCCCAAGCAAGAGTTCCAGTACCTCCTCCCCAGGAGCTACACGAAACCAGGGGACGAAGCGACAGCGTCCTGGATGAACGAGAGCATCGAGACGTCGTACGACGAGTGGACTCGGTATGTGGCGCGAATGAAGACCGGTGCCATTCCCTACGACTTCGGCGTTGGTAAGGTGAGAGAGTTCGTTCAGACCGAGTTCAAGGATTCCTTCGCGGCGCACTTCAGCGAGTATCCGCTCCTCGACCAGTCGGGTGAAGGCAAGGAGAAGCAGTTCAACGATGGCTTCGTGCAGCTGACCGACCCGGCACAGCCCGATCAGCCGATCGGTGGCGTCGCAATCATCACGCTCGAAGCCGGACACGCAGAGCTCTGGCATCTCACCAATCCCGCGACGTTCCCGCGTGCTCGCTTCTTGGCACAGTACTTCAATTACACGAGTGACGCGTTTGCCCGGCTTCAGGCTCTGCCCACATCGAATGTCTCTCGCCGCTATGCCGTCCTGACGACCTTCACCATCAACGGCCTCCCCCCCCACTAATCGCTACGTCCTCGAACCCCACACCCCCCCTGCCGGACTTCGGCCTCCCCACCTCCCGCTACGAGCCGCTCGCGCTGCTCGGCCAGGGAGCCTTCGGCGCCGTGGTGCGATGCCATGACCTCGTGCTCGGGCGCGAGGTCGCGGTCAAAGCCCTCACGGCGCTCGACGAGCGGGCGCGGCAGCGCGTCCGTCGTGAAGTCGCGGCGTTACGGCTGCTCCGGATCCCCGGGGTGGTCGAGATCCTCGATGAAGACCTCGACGGCGCACGCCCCTACATCGCGATGGCGCTGGTGGACGGGCGGCCCTTCCCGGGTGGGCCCGCCTCCACCTGGGCGGCGCTCGAGTCGCCGACGCTCCGCCTCCTCGAAGCGGTCGCCCGGATGCACGGCAGCGGGGTCATCCACCGCGACCTGAAGCCCGAGAACGTCCTGGTGGATGCGCAGGGGTGGCCGACCATCCTCGACCTCGGGCTCGCCGCCGGCGACGCGGTCGATGACGGGCTGACGCGCACCGGCGCCGTCCTCGGGACGCCGCGTTATGCCGCGCCCGAGCAGCTCGCCGGAGGGCGGCTCGACGCCCGCGCCGATCTCTACGCCATCGGCGTCATGCTCTTCGAGCTCCTCGCCGGCCGGCCGCCTCACCCCACGTCGTCGACCGCGTCCTTCTTCGCACATCGCATCAACCAACCCGCGCCGCCGCTGCGGGACGTGGCGGCCGAGGTGCCGGCCCACGTCGCGCACGCCGTCGACCTGCTCCTCATGCGGGATCGGGCCGAACGACCGCGCAGCGCCGCCGACGTCCTTGCTCTGCTGCGGGGCCACGCGGCCGAGACCACCGGGGATGGCCTCCCCTGGCTCGGGTCGCGTGCCGGGATCGAGCGCGTCCTGACCCTGCTCCGCGCCGGGCGACGCGTCCGAGTCGCGGGCAGCGGTGGCAGCGGCAAGAGCCGGCTCTTCCGGGAAGTGGCCGCAGCGCTTGGGGATTCACATCGAGTCGTCCCACGCGGCGAGCGGCCCTTCTCGTCGCTTCGAGCCCTCCTCGGTGAGGTGACGTCGACCGACTTCGACGCGGTCCGGGAAGAGCTGCGTTCTCGCCTCGGGGCGCGACTCCAAGCCGGCCTCGTCCTCATCGTCGACCCACCCGATGTCGCCGACCCGTGGAGCCGGGAGCTGCTGCACGACGCCCGGATCGACGGCGCTATCGCGTCGACGCACCCGCGCGCGCCGGGCGAGGTCGTTCGGACGCCGGCACTGACCGCCGAGCACCTTCAATGGGTCATCGACGGGCCCGAGCGCCTCTTTCACGTCCCGGCCGACGCGGCGCAGTTGCTCATCGAGCGCACCGCGGGGTCACCGCGGCGGCTGCTCGACGAGCTCGAACGCTGGACCGCGGCCGGCGCGTCGTCGCATCAGGGCGGTCGCCTGCGCATCGACGTGCGCGGTCTTCACCGTGCCCGCGGGCTCGGGCTCGCGGCTCCCGTTGCTTCGTCGGACGCGCTTGGGCTCTCGGCGACCGTCAGCGCGACCGGCGCCGGGTACGACGGCGGGCGGGCAGCGCACGCGGCGAGCTTGCCGATGTCGCAGAAGGAGCTGCTCGACTGGCTCGGGCGGGCGCCAGCGTCCCGAAACGCCGCGGGGCTGGCCGGCGCGCTCGGCCGCCCGACGTGGGAAGTGGACGCGGAGCTGCGTCGTCTCGCCCGACTGCGTCGCGTTCACCGTCACGGCGAGGTCTGGGCGGCCGTGGGGACGACCGACGAGGTGCTCTCCGAGAGCCGCCTCGTCGAGGCGCACGCCCGCGCTGCCGCTCAGTTGCAGCCGGGTGAGCCCGGTCGGCTGGAGCACCTCGTCGGCGCTGGTGACGACGACGGCGCCGCCAAGGACGCGCTGGTCGCCGCCGCCCGATTCGAGGCGGCAGGCCGGCTCGCCGACGCCGCCACGGTGTTGCGCCACGCCATGACCTTGTGCCGCACTACCGCGCCCGGGCACTTGGGCGCGCTGGCGTCCGCGTTGCTACGGACGGCGCTGCAGGAGAACACCACCGTCGCCATCGACCTCGCGCTGTACGAAGCGGGCCGGCTGTCGCAACGGAGCTCGACGATGGAGCGGCGTATCGCGCTCGCCCGGGCCTGTCGAACCGCGCTCCTCGTGGTTGGGCCCGAGGCTCTCGACGCCCTCGACGTGCTGGGGCGAGACGAGGACGACGTCCTCGAGCTCTTGCGGCTGACGGCGGCCGTGAAGTGCGCGCGGACGGCGCCCGAGGCCGCTCGACAACGTGTGATGCGCGCAGTCGATGCGCTGGCCGAGCACAGCGTCGAACCCGCCGTCCTCGCGGGAGCGGCGCTTCTGCAGGCCATCGCGGCCTATAGGGCTGGCGACTTCGCCCGGAGCCGGGCCTTGAACCTACGCGCGGCCGACCTCGCGCAGCCGGGGTCGCTTCGAATCCGGGCGCTCAACAACGCGGCGGCGGCGGCCCTCGAGATCCCTCGGCTCACCGAGGCGCTCCGCATCGCTCGTAAGGCGCAGACCGAAGCGGCCAGTGCCCGTCAGCCCGCGCTCGAAGGCCAAGCCGAGTGGGTCGTCCGAACCGCGCTCTACCGCATGGGCCGCTCGCTCACGGTCGACTGGGAGCTCATCGAGGCGATCGAGGCGGTCGGCCGCGCTGAGCTGGTGGGGCAGGTGCTCGTGACCGAGGCCCCGATCGCCTGGCGCGCTGGTGACGACGCGGCCTGTATCGCCCTCTGCGATCGCGTCATTCGACTCTGGTCGGAGCTCGGACGGGCGGACGCGACGCTGCTCCATCGCGCGCTGCGTGCCGTAGTGGCTAAGGATCTGACCGACGATCAGGCGGTCGAGCTCCTCGACGCCTGTCAGGGCCACCCCATGCAGAACTTCGCCATCCAGGTGGCCGGGCTCGTCGCCATGTCGAACCCTCACGCGGTGCGTGCCCGGCCCGAGCTCGTGCGAGCGTGGATGGCCAAGCGGCGAGCCCACGCGGCGGTGCGGCTGGATGTGCTCAGTCCGGCCGAGGCGGTCGCGGCGGTGGCGCGGGTTATGGGAGGCCCATGAACTCGCGGGTGACGTACAGCGCTAGGCGTGCGGTGGACTTCAGGTTGTCCACGCCGTCGACTTGGATGTCGCCGTCGAGGCTGCCGATGCCAGCGGTCACGGACCCGTTCTGCCCGATGGCGAAGAACGACGAGGGCATGGTGTGTGGTGCGTTCACCTGCCATACTTCTCGGAAGTCGCCACCGCCTGGATCGTCTACGAGGCATCCTCCGACCTGGTTCCCCGCGCGGTCCTTGAGTAGCACCCAGCCATCGTTGAATTGGAGAAGGTCGATGGACGGCCGCAATGTTTTGTGGCCGCTGTGTGGCATGTTGAAGTGGCCATCGAAGAGCAGACCGGCGTTTGGTGGTTGAAGGAAGCCGCCCTGCGTGCAGCGATAGAGTTCGTACACTCCGCCTCCAGCCTTGAAACCCTCCGCAAACACTCTCCAGTTCGCGAATGTGAAGGGTGCGGTCCCCGCGTTCCAGAAGATCTCGTCGTTGTCGTCTGGCTTCGTGTAGGTCGTCGGAATGAGGAAATGCAGCACGTCGTTCGCGCTCGGATCTTGTCCCATGAAGCCGTACAGCGTACCCGTGCGGCTGGAGGCGGTCAGGAGTCGATCAATCGGGAAAGGAAGGTTGGCCATCTTAGTCTCTCTTCGTCGCACCACGACGGCGACGTCCGGCAAGCTAGATTACCTGCCGCCACCCCGCAATTGAGGGAAAACCCGCATCCAAGTAGGCTCCACTGGCCATTCACCCCCCCGAGGCCGCCCATGAACCTCCTCCTCGTTCCCCTCGTCCAGCTCATGACCGTCGCGCCGCCCGTGTGGGTGCAGGGCGCGCTCTCGAACCTCGGCGGGCCGGTGGACGGCACCTACGACCTCATCGTCACCGTCTATGACGCCGATGAAGGCGGGAGCGCGGTCGCGACTCAGCTCTTCCTGGACCATCCGGTCGCGGACGGCGTCTTTCACCTACCGATGACGTCGCTCGCCGTCGAGACTGTACGCGACACGTCGGCGCTGTGGGTCGCGGTGAAGGTCGAGGGAGATCCGGAGCTGCCTCGGGTGGCGCTCGGGGCGGTGCCCCTCGCCCTGTGGGCGACGGGGGCCGCGGTTGCCGACCTCGCGCTCGTCGCTGAGAACGCCAAGACGGCCGACCACGCGCTCCTCGCCGACTCCGCGACCGTCGCGAGCGACCTCGCCTGTACGGGCTGCCTTGCGGGCACTGAGCTCGCGCCATTGGCCGTCACGACCGACAAGCTCGGGCCGCTGGCCGTGACGACCGACAAGCTCGCGCCCGGCGCCGTCACCGCCGCCAAGCTGGGCCTCTCGGTCTTCGCGTATTCGTTCTGCAACGTGACGAACGGCATCGCCATCCCGGGCTCGGAAGGCGCCCTCTTCTGTGCTTTGACCTACGTCGACGACGACAATGCCGAATCCTGGTGTCAGGTCTACCCGCAGGACGGCCAGTGGTACGCGCGCACGGGGTCCGGTTGCGGCGGCAATGCGTGCGGGGCGTACTGCCTCAAGTAGCTGGCTCAAGTAGCTGCCTCAAGGAGATCACGAGGCGTCGTCGTTCACCCGATCTCCTTGCCTACTGGGATCGGCGCCCACCAGGGGCGATCGTCATTGAGGTCCGCGTCCGTGATGGCGGCGATCTGCCGCAAGGTGATCTTGTCGTTCTCGTCGGGCGGGGGCGGCACCGGGGCCGCGGGCGATTGAGCGGCGCGTTCGAGCGTGTCCCGCAGGCGCATCGCGAGCGAGCGCACGATGGCGCCCATCCACGGCTTCATCGAGCGCATCTCCTGGTCCATCACGTCGCGCGTGATGACCATGAGCGTCACTGGCGTCCGGGCGATGACCGAGGCACTGCGCGGGGTGTCGGTGAGGAGCGCCATCTCGCCGAAGACCTGGCCGACGCCCAAGCGGCCAAGCGACTTCGGGCGACCGCCTTCCGACTTCAGGACTTCACACTCGCCGCTCGCGATGATGAAGGCCGCGTGCCCAGCCTCGCCCTCCGCGACGACCGTGCTCCCCGCCGGGAGCGTGCGCGTCGGGAATTGGCTGGTGCCGCGAAAGTAGAGGAGCAGGTCGGTCTTCAAGTCCTCGACCGACTGGTAGCGGTCTGACGGTCGCAGGGCCATCGCGCGGGCGACGATGCGCACGAGCTCCCGCGGTTTGAGCCCGAATCCGTGCTCACCGTCGGCATCGATCGGCGGATAGTCTCCCACTTGGGCCTTTAGCACGGCCTCGCGAGGCGAGTCGGCGAGGTAGGGGACGCGGCCGGTGAGGATCGAATAGAGGAGCGCGCCGAGCGAGAAGACGTCGGTGCGTTCGTCGAGATACTGCGTGCGACCGAGGGCCTGTTCGGGCGCCATCGTGCCCGGCGTGCCGAAGACAAGGCCGTCGCGGTTCGAACCGGGGAGGTCCGGGAGCGGATCGACGACCCACGGCCGGTCCGGCGCGAGGTCCTTCGGTCGCAGCCGCACGCGCGCGAAGCCCCAGTCCATCAGATAGACCTCGCCGAAGTCGCCGCACATGATGTTCTGCGCCTTGAGATCGCAGTGGATCACGCCGCGGCTGTGGGCGAACGCCAGCGCGTCACAGACTTTGATGAGGTTCTCGACCAAGTGGGTGAGTCGCGAGTAGGCCCGATCGATACCGCCGCCCGCGGATCGGTTCTCGATGAGCTCCGCCAGCGTGCGCCCTTCGACAAGCTTCATCGTGAAGAAGGGCCGACCGTCAGCATCGAGCCCGAGCGCGTGTACCGGCACGATGTTCGGGTGGTCGAGCTGCGCCGTGACCTGGGCCTCGCGGATGAAGGCCCGCACCATGAGCGGGTGACTGCGCACCGAGTCGAGCAGCGTCTTCATGGCCGTTCGCCGGTGCAGCCGAGGCTCGAACGCCGTCTCGACCAACCCCGATCCGCCGCGAGCGATCTCACCCACTCGGCTTGGCTGACTCGGGACCCTCGATAATGCGTCGAGGAGCGCGGAGACCAGCCGCTCTTCTTCCGTGTCGCCCGCGGTCCCGTCGTCGGCCCCGGGGAGCGGTGGCGGGAGCTCGTGGATCGAGATGTC
Organism: Myxococcales bacterium; assembly: GCA_018780435.1. Lineage (GTDB taxonomy): Bacteria > Myxococcota_A > UBA9042 > SXOO01. Next base: position 15,054 of record JADMJS010000378.1, on the reverse strand, counting down.
GAAGACGCTGTCGCTCGGCGCTGTTGGCGTCGCAGGTGCTTTCGGTCCGGAGGTCATGTGGGGTTCTCCCGGGGGCTAATGCGCCTCGGGACGGCATACCGCCCAAGCGGCGCCGGAGCAAGGGCTCCCGCTCGCAGTGGCCTTCGTCATCGAGCGCAGGTTCCGTCGTGGATAGTTTCGGCGCCGCTGACGATCTCAATGATCAGACTCTGTGACTTCGGCGACTCAGTGAAGCAAGTCAGCCGTGAAGCTTCGGCTATGAATAAAAATCAACATCATGGAACGATTAGGGATCTTTGTAGTGCCTGTTGAATTTCATCGAAGACTCGAAAACGTGAAGTGTCGTCCCTCGGCGTTTGTGGGCGCCACCACGCTGACCTCTATCACATCAGTCATGTTCGCCTGCAGCCGTGATGATGTCATCGCTTGCCCGGATAGCCTGTTGGCCATCTCCCACAGCGACGCTGCAGCATCCGGAGACTGGCTCAGCGACACCGACTTGAGCCCACACGACGTCGCCGACTGCTCCGGCGGCGATCGCCAGTGCGCCGAGGTCGTTTTCTCGGATCGGGTGCTCGACTCGGGCGGCATCGACGTCGGCGGGCACGACGCCACTGACGCGGGCCTTCGAATCGTGGCGCCCATGATACGGGTCGGCGAGTTCGGGCGCTTCCGTCTGGAGCGGGACTCGGGCCAGCCAACGCCAGTGGCGGTGGAGTGGGGGACCGACATCCCGGAGCGCCTAGGCATCCTTGTGGGCAGCGGTCTGGCGAGGGCGAGGGCCCCGGGCATTGTCTCGGTTACCGCTCGGCACGAGGAGGGCGTCACGGCGTTGATGGTCGAGGTGGCCGAGATCGAAGGGAGCGGAAGCGAGCTCCTGTCGGTCTCGCCGATGAACGTCGGCGCCGCGGCCGCACAGGGGCTCTTGCACTACGACGGCACGACGTTCACGTCCTACAACAGCGGCGACCGCGGCCCGTGCGTGGCGGCGCTCGACGAGCAGTTCCACATCACGCGAGAAGCGTGCTCCGCTCCTCTCGGTTGGCCGGGAGCACATGTCGGTTCAATTGCGAGCATTGGTCAAGGACTCATGCTCCCCTACATGCACCTCGTCGGCCAGCCTCTTACTGGACTACGGGTGATCGATCGAGAGACGTTCGACGTGACGGCCTGGTACGACACGAGCGAACGCTATCCGTACCTCGACGCCATCGACGTCGCGGATGGGCACCTCTGGCTCGATGTGTATGAGGTGTTTGTCCGTGTGCCACTGTCCGGGCCGGCCGCCGACACTCCCGACTTCGACGCCGCCGTGGTCTTTCGACGCTCCGTCTCAGGCACGCTACAGGGCCTGCGTGTCCGTGACGGCCGCCTTTGGGCCATGACCGAGTCCACCACGACGCACGCCAGCTTGATGGGCCTTCACGCCTACGATCTCGCGTCGCTCGAACCCGAGTCCAAGGTCGATTTCGCCGCCACCCTGAATTCGCCCACCCGAGTTTGGCGATTTGGGTACCCGACCGCCGAGCCCGACCACGAAGGCTTCGACTTCGACCCGGGGGCTACTGCCCACATCTCGTTCCCCGTCATCCCGACCAACGAGGTCCACCGACTCGCGCTCGCGGGCCAGTGACGTCAGAACGGCTCGACCATCTGCGCGAGAGCCCACAGCTCGAGGAACTTCGCGCGCACCCAAGGGTGCAGCTCGGCGGCAGTCACCTCGGGCAAGCTCCCACAGTAGTCGAGGCCCTTGAGGAAGAGTCGCTCCGACTCGGGATGCAGGCGCGCCGCACCCCAGCCGAGTGGCGAGGGAGGGTGGGCTGAACCGGCGCTCGAGACGTCAAGAGGCACCTCGGGAGCATAACGGCCGAGCGGCTGGGCGCCAGCCCTCAAAGCTGCTTCCACCCCATATACGCCGCCATGACGAGCACGAAGATGCCGAAGGCCTGGCGCAGCGACGCGGCGGGGACCTTGGGGGCGACCATGCCTCCCGCGAAGGAGCCGAGGATGGCGGTCGCGGAGAGGCTGGCGGCGGTGAGCAGGTCGACATCCACGTGGGTGGCGTGGCCGACGTAGCCAAAGACGCTCTTGATGGCGATGACGAGGAGTGAGGTGCCGACCGCGGTGGGCATGGGGAGGCCGCCGAGGAGGGCGAGCGCCGGGACGACGAGGAAGCCGCCGCCGGCGCCGACGAGGCCCGTGACGACGCCGACGATGAGGCCTTCGCCGACGATCTTCGCGGCGGGGAGCTTCTGGACGTCCGTCGGGGCCGAGACGGTCTTTCGGCCGCGGATCATGGCGATGCCGGTGGCGACCATCATCACGAGGAAGGCACGGACGAGCCAAGCGCCGGGGATCCAGCCGGCCGCGAAGCCGCCGGCGAAGGCGCCGACGGAGCCCGCGGCGGCGAAGATGAGGCCGATGCGCCAGTTTACGTTGCCGTTACGGGCGTGGGAGATGAGCGCGGTCGCGCTGGTGAGTCCCACGATGATGAGGGACATCGCGATGGCGGCCTTCTCGTCCATCTTCAGGACGTAGACCAGGATGGGGAGGGTGAGGATGGAGCCACCGCCGCCGAGGAGGCCGAGGGCGACACCGACGAGGAGCGAGAGGGCGAGTGCAAGCGCGAACATGGGTGTCTCCTTGACGCCCGGCGCGGGCCGCGCGCGCTCGCTCTCGCGTGCGCTGCGGCCGGGGCCGGGCGGTCATCCGCCCCGTTTGACGGGGAGTTTGAAGTCGTTCCAGGCGATCATGCCGCCCACGAGGTTGTAGAGTTCTTGGAAGCCCTTCTGGGCGAGCTCCTCGGCGGCCGCAGCGGACCGACGTCCGGAGCGGCAGACCATGAGGAGGGGGACGTCCTTCGGCCACTCGGCCATGGCGCGGCCCACGGTCGCGAGCGGGATGTTGACCGCGGCGGCGATGCGGCCGAGCTCGGGGCTCGTGTATTCCTCGGGCTGCCGCACATCGACGATGCGGAAGGACTCGAGGTGCGCCATCGCGCCTTCCGGCGAGACCTCGCGGTAGCCGCCCGGGAGGAGACGCGCTTTTCGCAGCGCTTCCGCGAACATGGCCGCGTCCTGCGCCGCGGTGTCGACCGAGGTTCGGCCCTGCTGGTCGAGGCCGCAGGCCAGGTTGGCCGGGACGGCGCGTTCAATCTGCTTGGGCCTATCGAGCTTTAGCTCGCTCATGAGCTGCACGAAGTCTTCACGGCTTCGGCCGCCGCCGAGTCGGGCGTTCGTGGCCTTCTCCTCGCCGACGGTCGAGACCGTGCGGCCGCGGTAGTCGTGCCCTGGGAAGATGAGCGTCTCGGCCGGGAGGGAGAAGAGCTGCGTGTGGACGCTGTCGTAGAGCTTGCCGGCGTCGCCCTGCTGGAAGTCCGTGCGCCCGCAGCCGCCGATGAGGAGGGTGTCGCCCGTGAAGACCCGGTCGGCCATCACATAAGCGACACACCCGTCGGTGTGGCCGGGGGTCGCACGGACCTCGAAGCGCAGGTCGCCGACCTCGAGGACGTCGCCGTGGTCGGTGTGGATGTCGGCGCACGGCGGCCCCGACACGCGACGCACGACCGTCTTCGAACCGAGCTTCTCTCGGAGCGTCCCGCCGGCCGTGACGTGGTCGGCGTGGACGTGGGTCTCGAAGGTGTAGACGAGCTGGAGGTCGAGGCCGTCGAGAAGCTTCGTGTATTTCTCGAGGTCCTCAAGGACCGGATCGATGAGCACCGCCTCCCGGGTCTTCTCGGACGCGACGAGGTAGGTGTAGGTGCTTGAGGCGTTTTCGAAGAGCTGGCGGAAGATCATGGTGGTTCCTCGAGGCGGGCTGGTGTCATTCGGACCGCGTTACTGGGGGAGTGGGGCCCCCGAGTCCGTGGTTGGGCGACGCAGGTTCATGGGCGTCTTGAAGAAGCGTATCCCGTTGTTCGACGCGGGCGGAAGGAGACCGCCGTTGGCGTTGACCTGGATCGCTGGCCACAGCAGCCTGGGCGGATCGAGCTTGCTGTCGCGGGCGTTGCGCGTCGAGACGAACGCCTCACGTGGCGTCGCTTCGGTGAGCTGCACGTTCTGCTCCTTGGAGGTGCCGATGGTCGTCTCGGCGCGGACCTCGCGGCCGCCGGGCTGGTAGTCGTGGCCGACGAAGACACGCGTCGCTTCCGGGAGCTTGTAGAGACGCTCGTGGACGGACGTGTAGAGACACCCCGAGTCGCCCTTCGGGAAGTCGCAGCGGCCCGTACCGAAGTCCTCCACGAAGAGCGCGTCTCCGGTGAAGACGGCGTCACCGATGAGGAAGGACATACACGCCGGGGTGTGGCCGGGCGTCGGGATCGCCCGGATTTCGAGCGTGCCCGCGCGAACCACCTCGTCGGGTGCGAGGAGTCGGTCGAACTGGCTGCCATCGGTCGCGAGGTGGTCGAGGTCGAGGATGGCCTTGAAGGTCTCTTGTACCTCCGTGATACGCGCACCGATCGCGACCTTGGCACCGAGCTGTTCACGGAGCCACGGGCCTGCCGACAGGTGGTCGGCGTGAGCGTGCGTCTCCATACTGTAGTGTACGGTCAGTCCGTTCTGCTTCGCGAAGTCGACGACTTGCTGCGCCGAGACCGTGTCGGTTCGGCCTTTGATCGGGCTGAAGTCGAGCACCGGGTCGATGACGACGGCGTCCTTACTGACAGCGTCCCACACGACGTAGGTCAGAGTGAAGGTGTTCGGGTCGAAGAAGTATTTGACCGATGGGCTCATGGTATCTCCACATATCGACAGGAGCGTGATTGCGACTGTCGGTAACTTGTTTGTATCGGGTGCTTAGGGCTCGGTCGTAAATAAGTGATTCTCTTTTCCTCGCGCTGCATCCCCGCCCGGCTCGTTCCAAGTCCTCGAAATACAGGGAGTATGTCTTCGGACTTGGCCCAAGCCGGGCGGGGCGCGGCGCGGTAATAGCTCTCACTTATTTACGACCGAGCCCTTAGTGCCCCAAGGTGTCCGCTCAGAGTCGCTTATCGACCTCGCGGAAGACGAGCATGCCGACCAGCATCGTGCCCACGAAGACCAGCGTCGGCGCCGTGTAGGTCGCGATGCTCGTGAGGCCGGGGCCCGGGCAGTAGCCGCCGATGCCCCACCCGAGCCCGAAGAGGGCGGCTCCGCCGAGGAGGCGCGGGTCGATGTCGCTACGTGTCGGCAGGTGGAAGCGGCCATCGAAGAGCGGCGCCGCGCGGCGAGTGATAAGGCGATGGGCGATGGCGTAGACCACCACCGCGCCGCCCATCACCAAGGCCAGAGTGGGGTCCCAATTGCCGGCGAAGAAGTCGAGAAAGCCGGCCACTTTGACGGGTTGCAGCATTCCGGCGAGGCCCAGACCCACACCGAAGAGGAGGCCGGAGAGGATGGCGACGAGTGCGCTCATGGTGGACTCCTTCAACTCACGGCGCGGGCGAGCAGGACCCCAACGGCCCCGGTCGCGATGAATGTGACTGTGGCAACCATCGAGCGGCGCGAGAAGCGGCTGACGCCGCAGACGCCGTGGCCGCTGGTGCAACCGTTACCGAGCCGGGTTCCGAATCCGACCAGTAGCCCGGCCACCCCCGCTAAAGCGACGGAAGGGGCTGGTCCCGCGAACGACTCGGGCAACATGGCCCGGAGTAAGAAGCCGGCACCGATGAGCCCGCCGAGAAAACCCAATCGGTATGTGCGGTCCTTGGTCGCCGGATCGAGGAGCCCGCCGAGGATGCCGCTGATGCCGGCCACTTTGCCATGGCTGAGTAAGAGGAGCGCGGAGGCGAGGCCGATGAGGGCGCCACCGCCGAGGGCCATGAGGACGGTGTCGAGTGAGATGGCGAGCATGATCAGCCGGCTCCTTCGTCATCGAGGGGTTGGAGGCGCGTGGTCGTGGTTACGCCACCTGCATCGTCGGACGTCCGAATGGTGAGCACCGGGATGGGGCTGAGCCGCACGGTGCGTTCGGCGACGCTGCCGAGAAGGACCCGCGAGAGGCCTTTACGGCCGTGCGTCCCGACGACGATGAGCTCCGCGCCCAGCTCTTTGGCGTGGGCGGCGATACATTCGGCGGGGTGGCCGAGCAGCACGACCGGCGTCATCGAGACGGCGTCCGGGACGAGGCGGCGAGCCTGATCGAGCAACTGACGGGTGGCTTCGGTGCGAGCGAACTCGCCGGCCGAGACCAGCTCGTGGGTGTCCGGGGTCTGGATCATAGTGGTCTCGTGGAGGCCGCCATGAAGCTCGACGATGTGGAGCATCAGGAGCTTTGCGCCACATTGATGGGCGAGGCGGGCGGCGGTGGAGACGGAGACGTCCGACGCGGCCGAGAAGTCGGTGGCGGCGAGGATGGTCTTCCAGAGTGGGGTGGTCATGTTGCTCCTCAGAAGCCGGTGAGTTCCGGCGGCGTCCCGGCAGCCTAGCACGGCTCGTGCCAGCCACCCGGAGATGCGGTGGGGACGGCGCTTTCGGTCGATCGACGGGGGGCCGACGGTGGCTCTGACGTTGCGAGTGTTACGCGCTGAAACGAAGGTGATTCAGCAGGGTGTTTCATGGAGTGTTTCACAACACCGAGCGCCGCTCCGGGCGACGCGAAACGGTGCATCGGGAGGAGCCGCGATCGCGTGCTCGTGGCTCGCCCTGCGGGTTGGCCCGCCCCTTGCTGAGCGGTCACGGTGAGGTGAACTCCATGGACGCTCTGACTCTCATTCTCGTGCTCGGTGGTTGGTTCCTGCTCCAGACGTGGCTGCTTCCCCGACTGGGTGTGCCCACGTGAGCGGTGCCTAGCCCGCGCCGGTCGGCGCGGACCCCCACCGACGACGAGACCTCTGTGACGACCGATCCCGACGTGGATCCAGCGAAAGGAGCTGAACGTGATGACGAACGAACTGACCGCAACCGTCCCTGTTGACCTGACCTCGCACCCGGAGCGCTTCGGCGAGATCATCGAGCGCGTCACCGTGGCGCTGAAAGCGGAGGGCTTCGGTGTGCTGACGGACATCGACGTGCAGGCCACGCTCGAAGCCAAGGTCGGCGCCACCTTGAAGCGATACCGCATCTTGGGGGCCTGCAACCCGCCGCTCGCGTACGCGGCGTTACTGACGACGCCGTCGGCGGGGCTCATGATGCCCTGCAACGTCGTGGTACGAGAGACCGACGTTGGGGTCACCGTCGACGCCGTGAACCCCGTCCTCGGCGCGCGTAGCTTCGGTGAGAACGACCTCATGCCGCTCGCGGAGCAGATCCGGGAGAAGCTGGCGCGGGTCCTGCGAGCCGTGGAGGCGGATCGATGAACGGGATCGGATGGACACTCCTCGTGGGGCTCGCGCTCGTGGGGCTCTTCGTCCTGTCGCGAGGCGCCTCCGGGGCGAGTGGTGGGATCGATGGAGAGGCCGCACGAAAGCTCACGAATGAGGGCGCCCGCCTTGTCGACGTCCGCACACCCTCCGAGTTCGGCGAGCGACACTTGCCAGGCGCCGTCAATGTGCCGCTCCAGGTCCTAGAGCAACGCCTCGGCGAGCTCGGCCCGAAGGACGGGCCGATCGTCCTCTACTGCCGCAGTGGCAACCGAAGCGCCCACGCCGCGTCGCTGTTGCGGTCGGCGGGATTCACCGCGGTTCACGACCTTGGAGCCATTGATCGCTGGTGATGGGATGACGTGCGCGGGACGGAGCTGCGATACTCCAGCCGTGCCGCGAACCTCTTCACCCTCCAAGCGATGGCGCCACCGGCTCGTGCTCGGGCTGGGTAGTGTCGTCCTCACGCTCGGGGTCGCCGAATGGGCGCTTGGGCGCGTCGTGCCGTCGGCTGTCTGGAGCGCGCTCTACCGCACGGCGTCCGATCCACGGCTCGGCTTCGAGCTCATCCCCGGCGCCGACGTGGAGTTCGAGGGGATCACCATCAAGATCCCCGCGACCCGGGTCCGGGTTTCGGCGCAGGGCCTACGCGGCACCGATGTGGTCGTGCCGAAGCCGGCCGGGCGTAAGCGCCTCGCCTGCGTTGGCGATTCGGTGGCCTTCGGCTGGGGCGTTCGAGAGACCGAGTCGTATTGCGCGGTGCTGGCGTCGACTCTCGGGACAGACTGGGAGGCGCTCAACCTCGGCGTCCCCGGCTACGGTGCGGCTCAGAAGTTGGCCCAGCTCGAGCTGAAGGCGTTGCCTCTCCAGCCCGACCTCGTGCTCGTCCAGTTCGATCAGAACGACCGGGATCCGCCCGACACGCAAGCCGATGACGACAGCGTCTGGGCCTGGCTCGTCGATCACAGCGCCATCGCACGTTTCGTGCACATTCGACTGCGCCAGTCGGCCGCGGGGGGCGAGCCCGAGGGCGAGAGTGGCAAGGAGGGTCCCGTCGCGCCCTTCGACGGGGAGGCCGAGGCGCACACTGCTTTCGAAGCGATGACGGCATTGCTCCGACGGCGCGGCGTCCCGCTCGTCGTGTTCATGCGCGTCACAGAACAAGAGACGGCGCTGGTGAAGCGGCTCGTCGGGTTGGACGTGCCGGTCGTCGACGTCGGTCCAGCGTTACGAGGGGACGCACGCTACGGTCCTGCCATCAGTCCGGAAGCATTGGAGATTCAAGGGGACGGACACCCCACGGCGGAGGGGCATCGGCGGATTGCGGCGGCGGTGCTGCCGGTTCTGCGGCAGCGGCTTTAGGTAGAAGTAGCTTCACGTGCGAAGCCAGGTGCGACTTCCCTGGTCTCACCTGAGCCTTGCCAGCACTGCCATCATTGACGTCAATTCCTCCGATGCCTAAGCTCCCGCTGGAGGTTCGCTGTGCCAACCATCAGTATCCGCCGCCTTCCCGACCACGTTCACGCCAACCTTCGGATTCGCGCCGCTCGTTCCAAGCGCAGTATGGAAGCAGAAGTGAGAGCGATCCTTATCGAGACCTGCTCGGAGGTGAACACGCAGGTCGAGCCCGAGGATGTTCAGGACTGGGTCGCTGCGCTCTATGCGAACCAGCCGCCGAAGGACGTCACTGGGGAGTTCATCTCTGAGCGACGGCGAGCTGCGGAGAGTGAATGAGCGTTCTCGACGCGTCTGCGATCCTCGCGTTTCTGTTCAAGGAAGAGGGCGCGGAGCGGGTCCGTCCGCTCCTAGCGACCAGCATCGTCTCCGCCGTGAACTGGGCAGAGGTGCTTGGTCGGTTCACACGCGATGGGCACGACGGTAGACAAGTCGAACAGCGCCTATTGCAGCTCGGACTTACTTGCGCGCCGTACACTGCGGTCCATGCGTTGGCCACAGCGGCGCTCGTGCCATGGACTCGACCATTTGGGCTCTCACTCGGCGACCGGGCTTGCCTCGCTCTCGCCATCCTCGAACAACGGTCGGCAGTAACTTCCGACCGTGCATGGCTAGGCCTGAATGGCCATCCCAGTGCACTGATGCCGAACGTCGTCTCCATTCGGTAGGAGCACCGAGTCGATGAGGCCGACACAGCTCCATCGCTGGCGCGACCCTCTAGAGTTCGTTTGAGGTGTCGAAGGGGACAGAGTTCGACTCCCCTGGCTCGGTGGCGTTGGCCCAGACCCCCCTTTGCGAAGTTCGCGACCGTGCGCCCCTTGCGCGGTACAATCACCCGCTCACGGGGCGACGCGATCGCGGCCTCGAACCGATGTGCGGCCCCGGGGCCGAGAGGAAATCATGAGACGTCATCCGATTGTGTTGTTCGTCGTGGGTCTGGTCGCGTGCGGTGACGGTGCGAGTTCGTCCAATGGCGTTCCGATCGACGACACCGTCGGCGCGGACGTCGCTGCGGCGGACGGGACCGACTCCGGCGTCGCCGATGCTGTGGATACCTCCGGTCCAGACTCCGCATCGGACATTGGCGGCGATACCACGGCCGAAGACCTCTACATGGCGCACTGTGAGAGCTTCTTCGCTGTCCGGATCGTCGAGCTCCAGGTGGCCGCGGACGCCACCTTTGCGACCGATTGCGACGTACCACTGACCGCCGACATCGGTCGGCTCCGCCCGGGCGGAAAACCCCTATGTACCGCGGGCGAGACCGCGAACGACTGCCGGACTCGCCACTATCGCACGCCGCCCGACATGGACGACCTCGATCAGACGTGCTGGAAGGGCGCGGGCCCCTCTGGCTGTATGCACGCGAGCTCCGTCCCGCGGTGCGCGGATGGAAGCGACACCTGCGTCGAGGATGAGGCGGTCTGCCAAGACGGCACGCGGCCGGTGGTCTTTGCCGAAGCCGCGACGGCGGGACCGACGAACGACTGGCTGTTTCACCTGGGCGGCGAAGGGGGGCCGTGCGCGGGCGCGACGTGCTGGTTCAACTACCGCTTCGGTGAAGCCGAGTTTGCTACGGCGATGAGCACACTCCACCCGGACTCGCCCGGCAACGCAGCGCTTGGCGGCAAGGGGATCTTCAACGGCGATACGTCGCTTCCGTACTCGAAGCTGAACCGGGTCAGGTTCGATCGGTGTACGGACGCGGCCAGTGACGCGATGGAGCTCGAGGCGCCGGTCTCGAACGGCGTCCCTGCCGAGCTCGCCGCCACCTATCCGGACCTGCCCATCGCTACGGCGATCGGGCACGCCCCGGTTTGGTATCGCGGCCTTGCGACCTGGCGCGCGACCTTTCACCACATGACCACGCTGGAGGGCCGCGATCGCGACGGCGACGGCACTCCGGAGATGCCATCCCTCGCGGATGCACGACTCATCATCATCTCCGCGTCGTCGGACGCGTCGATGTGGGTCACGCTCGCCGCCGATCGACTCGCCGCCGAGCTCCGGTCTATTGCGGGACAGGACGTGGAGGTCCGCATGATGGTCGACGGGATGTTCCCGCCGATGCTCGATAACGAGGCTCGGTATCATGCGAACGTGCCGGCCAATTTCGACATGGTGTCCACGTCGTATGCAGAGTCGGGTCTTTGCCTGCTGCCCGACAACGGCGACGGCGTCGCCAACGAGAGCTGCAGTGCGGCGTCGTACTCCGCGGGCGGTGACCTTCGAAGCTCGTACGAGACGCGCGCCGTCCAGCTCGACGCATCGTGCGAGGCCATGCATGGGGCGGGCGCTCCGGAGTGCTACGACCGCAATCATACGCTCGTCCACCACCTCGACATGCCGGTCCTGATCCTCGCCGATCAGGAGGACAACACGGTCTCTGACGGTCCCGGCACCTATGCAGACGACAAGTCCTACTTCTGGAAGGACCCATCGCCCTATCGGCAACGGGTCGTCGACCAAGCGTGGGACCTCGTCGACTTCTGGAGCACGGAGGCGCGTGAGGAAGGGGCGGGAACCCCGGGCGATCTCGTCTTGATCCTTCCGAAGACGCGCCGGGAGGGCGAGAATTGGTTCAAGGCCACCCATGTTCGGTTTCACGACGACGTGGACATGGCCAATGAGATGACCCTCTGCGAGTCCGACGGGACCAAGGTGGCGACCGCCTCGTTCAACCAGATGATCGGCGCGTGGATCGCGGACACGCTGCCACAGACCTTTGCGATCGAAGACGCCCGCCGTGTCCTGCCGAACGGCCGGGTCTGGGTCACGGGCGGCGCGTGCCGCAAGCCCGAGTAGCCGTCGCGCGGGGCGTTTCCTTCGCAGTGGTGGGTCCGAGAGCGACGAGTTGTAGAAAGTCCCGTCCCTGCGCGACACTCCTCGCATGAACGAGCCGACCGTCATCGCGATCCCGTTCTTCGTCCTGACCCTGGTCATCGAGGCCTACGTCCTCTACCGGCAGGGGAAGGCCTACGAACCGTGGGACACCGCCGCGAGCATCTCGGGTGGGCTCGGCAGCCTCGTTACCAAAGCCCTCTTCAAGGGCGCCACGTTCGCGGTCTACAGTTGGCTTTGGGAGTTTCGGCTCTTCGAACCCGGCACCGGCGTCCTCGCCTGGGTCCTGCTCGTGCCGCTCGAAGACCTTTGCTACTACGCCTATCACCGCACGAGCCACGAAGTGCGCTTCTTCTGGGCCGCTCACGTCGCGCATCACTCGTCCGAGCGCTACACGCTGGCGACCGCGCTCCGGCAGTCCTGGACCGCGCCTGTCGTGCAGATCGGCTTCTGGTTCCCGCTCCCGCTCCTGGGGTTTCGCCCCGAGATGATCCTGCTGATGCAGTCGTTCAGCCTGCTCTATCAATACTGGATCCACACGGAGACCATCGATCGCCTCGGACCGCTCGAGTGGGTGATGAACACGCCCTCGCACCACCGGGTCCACCACGGCTCGAACCCGCAGTACCTCGACCGTAACCACGCGGGGATCTTCATTATTTGGGATCGGCTCTTCAGCACCTTCGAGCCCGAGGGGGAGACCGTGCGCTACGGCATCACGAAGCCGCTCGGCACGACCCACTGGCTGGTCGTGCAGTTCCACGAGTTCCGCGACATCTGGCGGGACTTGCGCGCCTACCACTCGCTGCGAGCGCGCCTACGCGCCGTATTCGGGCGTCCGGGCGAGGTGCTCAGCGATGCTTCAGAGCGGGAACAGCGAGCCCACTAGCTCGAGGAGGTCGATCGCGCCCACGTCGCTCCCCGCGATCGGATAGGGGTTCGGCGTTCGGCAGACGACCCACGTGCGCGTGTCCTGACCCTCGGGCGTACGTGCCACGTCCCGCGCCACGCGCTGGAGCGCGGCCGTGTCGCTGGTGTTCGGGTGTTCGGTCCACTTGGCTTCGATGAGGTCGGTGCGGCCGCCGCCGGTGACGACGAAGTCGACTTCGTGACCCGTGGAGTCTCGGTAGAACCAGACCGTCCGGCTCGAGCCCGTGGCCGCGAGCGACGAGCGCAGCTCGGCGAGGATCAGCGTCTCCCAGAGCGAGCCGAGGAAGGGTGACGTCGCGAGCCCACGGCCCTCGACCCCGAGAAGCCAGGCCACCAGCCCGACGTCCCGGAAGTACAGCTTCGGCGCTTTGATCAGCCGCTTGCCGACATTGACGAACCACGGTTCGAGCAGCTCGACCTGGTCCGAAGCGACCAGCACGCTCAGCCAGGCGTCGATGGTCTTGGCAGTGACACCCACGGTGCGAGCGAGGTCCGTCTTGTCGAGCAGTTGCCCGTTGCGCGCGGCGCACGCGCGGACGAAACGCTCGAAGTCGCGGAGGCTGCCGACGTTCAAGAGCTGACGGACGTCACGCTCAAGATAGGCCGCCAAGTAGGCAGAATGGAAGGCTTGGCTCGGCAGCTCGGGGTCGCGCCAGAGATCCGGAAACGCGCCTCGGATGATGGCGCGTTCCAGCGCTTCGAGGCTCAGACCGCCCGAGTGACGTTCTCGGAGCGATAGCCCTGCGAGCTCGAGCCAAGCGCAGCGACCCGCGAGGCTGTCCGACACGGAGCGCATGAGTGGGAACTTCTGGGAGCCGGTCAGGACGAAGCGGCCCATCGCGTGGCGGTTCGCGTCGATGGCGGACTTCAGGTGTCGGAAGAGGCCGGGCGCGTACTGCACCTCGTCGACGAGGAGGGGCACCGGGTGTCGGGCCAGGAAGGCGACCGGGTCCCGCTCGGCTTGTTCCGCCACACTCGGCAGGTCCAACGTGACGTAGGTGTAGTCCGGGAGCGTCTGTCGGAGGAGCGTCGTCTTGCCGGTCTGCCTCGCCCCCGTGAGGACCAGCGCTGGGAAGTGCCCTAGCAAATGGACTACACGGTGGTAAAGGTGCCTTTGAAATTGCATTGTTAGCAGTTTATGGAGTGGAAGTCCGTTTTGTCAACAGCCTGGGTTCCGCACTCCTCCGTCACTGGACGGGCGGTCTTCAAGGTCCGGAACTTCATGGGGTCACTCCGCAAGTCAGGGTTCACTCGGGTCGCCTCGCGACCTCGACGACGGCATTGAACGCCTGACTTCAAAAGAGAGCACCGTTCAGGATCGTGGCGGGTCATCGGCCAGACCGAACTCGCGACCCGTTCGTTGCGCCTCATGAGCCCCGCATCGAGCGAGTGCTGAAAAATTAAGCGAGTGCTCATAATTGCATCACCCGTCTCGGTCGTGATGCCCGTGGTCACGCCGTCGATCTCCTGGCACGCCCCCTGCTCTGGGACTCTCCGAGGAGGTGCCATGGCCAGGTCAAAGAGCGCGAAGTGGGCAGGTCTCGTGGGCGGAGCGCTCGCTCTCGGGGCCGTCGCGTTCGCGACACTGCGCCTCAATCGACTCGACTTTGACCTCACCTTCATGGTCCCCGAGACCGTGTACGACGTGGAGATCACGCAGTCGGTCGACGCGCGAGATGAGAAGGTGGTGCTGAAGACCTACCTCCCACTCTCGGACCATCGGCAAACGGTCCTCGAAGAGACCAATCAGTCACCGGGCTTTGAGTTCAAAGGCGACGTCGACGCCGGCAATCGCCTCGGCCGCTGGCAAGCGGAGTCCCTGAGCGGCAAACACGTCGTTCGCACGTCCTTCCGGGTTCGGACCGTCGCCGTGCGTTACGACCTGTCCCCCTCCTTGATGCTCGGCGCGTCGCCCGCCACGACCGATCGCGCCGATCTCGACCCGACGGCGGTCATTCAGTCGACGGCCACCGAGCTCGTCGCGCTCTCCCGCACGCTCATCCCCGCGTCCGGCGGCGTAGCTGACTACGCCCGGGCCGCGTTCGACCGAACTCGAGCGCTCGGCTTCAAGCCCTTCAAGGGCACGACCGACGCGCTCACCGCGCTCAAGCTCGGCGAAGCGAGCTGCAACGGGAAGAGTCGACTCCTCGCGGCGCTCTTCCGTGCGCAAGGCGTCCCGGCGCGCCTCGCGGGCGGCATCGTGCTCACCCCCGGCGAGAAACGAACGTCGCATCAGTGGGTCGAAGCCCGAATCGGCTCGCACTGGGTGCCCTTCGACCCGACGAACGACCACTTCGCGTCGCTCCCGCAGAACTACTTGACCCTCTACCGGGGCGACTTGGCGCTCTTCAAACACTCGTCCGACATCGGCTTCGAGTACGGCTTCGCCATCTCGGACCAGCTCGTGCCGCGCCAGGAAGTGCAGGACAAGAAAGAGATCCTCGGCCTCTGGAGCGTCTTTCATCGGCTCGGGATCCCGCCCGATCTCCTCGAGGTCATCGTGATGGTCCCCGTCGGCACCATCATCATCCTCGTCTTCCGGAACGTCA
>JADMJS010000118.1 GCA_018780435.1 Myxococcales bacterium | reverse complement strand
TCGCTCATCATCTCCTTGCGGAAGATGCGCTTCGGGACCACCCACTGTGGGTTGAAGATGATGGTCCGGATCGCCGACGTGAGCGTCGGAGTCGCATTGACCAGCCCCCCGCCGCCGCGGCTGCCCGCGACGATGGCGAAGGCGTGCACGGTGCGGTCGGCCTCGCGCACGCGGCCGACGAACTCCGGCAGGTTCACAAGGACGTGGTACGGCGCTTCCCAGCGCCCACTGCGGCGGAGCGCCCGGAGCGCACGGGTGAGCTCGAGGGCGCGCTCTTCGGCCGGCACCGCAAGGGCCCCCAGGAGCGTCCGGTCGAGCTGTCGTTTGGGCGACTCCTGCGCTTCGAGCTGGTAGCGAAAGCGCGCGCGCCGAAGGCCATCGACGACGTCATCGCCGTAGAGGGGGTCGGCGTCGCCACCGACGGCCGGATCTTCCTGGTGAAGGCGGGCTCGTAGGGCCGCGACAGCGGGGTGTTCCGCCTGCACCTTGGCCTTCAGCACCGCGTTCGGCACGGGGACGAAGCCTCCCGCGTCCACGATCGTTTGGTACCGTCCAAGCGCGCTCACCAGCGCCCAATAGTCGCCTCCGGCGGGGAGCGCGGTGAATAGGAACTCGTCCCCATCCGTCCGTGCGAGGCGCGTGAGCGACCGGCGGAGCGCGCTCTGGAGCGACTCTGGCGGGAGGGGCTTCACGAGATCGAAGGCCAGCGCCAGTGCGAGCAACGTGCGGGCCGCCACGTCGGGCGAGACGTCGGGCGTGGCAAGCGCATCTAGCTCGGCGCAGGGGAGCGTGGGGTCGACGCCGTGGGCCGGTGCCATCGCGCAGGCCCCCTCGGCCAGCGTCACGAGGCCATCGTCGAGGACGAGCGCAGGGTCGGCGCTGATGACAGCGCGAAGGTCGGGAGCGGGTTCGGGCAACGGCGCCGGTCCCCGCGTAGGGACGAGGGTCAGGTGCAAGGCGGTGACGATGGTCAGGAGCATTCAGGGGCAGGATAACCGGCAACCCGCCCTTCCCCATCCCGAATTCGAGAGAAAGATGGCGCGAGGGGCCGTGACGACGGGCGACGAGCGGGTCAACGCCGACCTATTCCGGCACCCAACCACGACGGGGATCTCTCCCTTTCTTGCCGGTGCCGTCGCGGTCCCCTATCCTCCCGCCGCTTCGCGGGCCGCGGTGCGACGACGGACGACAGACGTCCGACCGAGCGCACCCGGGGACGGCCGCGCCGGAGGACAGCGCTCATGAACGTGGCCACCCAAGGCTCCCGGCATCACGACCCACGGGTCGTAACGCCACTAACGGGCCGACTCCTCGCCCTGTGCACGGTCTTGCTCAGTACCGCGGCTTCCGCTCGCGAGGAGGGTGCGTCGGCCTCCAGCCTCGGCGTCTCCGACGCCGTGAGGTCCTCGGCCGTCGGTCCGGCCGGGCTCACCTTCAACCCGGCGACCATGCATCAGCTCATGCAATACGCCATCGAGACCGGCTACGAGTACAGCCAACCGATCGACGGTCACACCTTCTCGGTCGCGGTCGTCGACAGCGCGACCAACGCCGCCATCGCGATGGGCGTCGGCTACAGCTACATCTATGGTCACGAGATCGGGAGCGACGTCGAGCGGACCGGCCACAACTTGCGCTTCGGTGCGGCCTCCGGCTGGCGTGGGGACAATTGGTCCGTACACGCGGGCGCGTCGGGGCGCTACCTCTCCCTCTCCGTCGGCAATGACGGCGCCGCCGAGGGGATCACGATGGACGCCGGCCTCCTCGTCGTCGTCGGCGGCATGTTCCGCTTCGCCGTCGTCGGCCATCACCTCGTGGACACCGGGCTCAAGGAGACGCCGCGTCAGCTCGGCTTCGGCACGAGCCTCTACGTGAACTCGTTCATCGCCAGCTTCGACGCGGTCCTCGACTTCGAGACCCAAGACGAGACCAAAGCACAATATCGAGTCGGGCTCGAATACGCGGTGATGGACCGCCTCCCAATCCGGCTCGGCTACGAGTCCGACCGGCTCGTCGGGAGCCATGCCATCTCCGCCGGCCTCGGCTACGTGACTCGCGTCATCGGCATCGACTTCGGCTTTCGCCAGAACCTCGTCGACACCTCCGATAACGTCTTCTCCCTGAACATTCGCGGCTTCATCCCCTGACCCTGGCGCGCCGCGAGTCGGTCCCGACCCACGCGCAGCGACGATTCGGGTTTACTCCGGTCGCCGCATCGCAATACTGCTGACGTGTCCGGGCTCTCGACCGCCGTCGCGCTCCTCCTCTCTCTCATCGTCATCCTCACCGGGATCTGGCTCATCCCAGACGCGATGGGAACGACCACGCTGACGCTCGTTCAGGGCCTCCACGTCGTCGCAGGGATCCTCGCGCTCATCCCCGTCGCTCTGGCGCTGGTGACCCACCGGCGAGTGCGGGGGGCGTCCACCCACGGGCTCTTCGCCGCGCTCGTCCTCGCCGCGGCCTTTGGGACGGGGGTCGCGCAAGCCCTCATCGCCGCGCTCGGGAGCGCGCCGCCTGCCTGGCTCCTCACGGTGCACCTCGCGGCGTCGGGAGTCGCCATCGGCCTCGCCGGAGTGCACCTCCTCCTCATCGATCGCAGCACCGCGCGTGTGCGGCGCATCGGCCGTTGGTCGCTGCCGGCCGTCCTCGCGGGTGTACTCGGGGTCGCCACAGCGGCGGGCGCCGCGTGGTGGGTCGCCCGCGTCGACGCGCTCCCCGCGCCCGACGGCTACTCGCAGCCCTTCGAGGGTGGACCCTTTGCACCGAGCGCGGTGACGCTCGTCGATGGCGCCGAGGGCCAGTTCCTCCACCCCGCGGTCCTGGCCGGCTCGATGGCCTGCGGACGTTGCCACGAGCAGATCGCCCAGGAGTGGTCCGAATCGATGCACCGCTACTCGGCCACCGATCCGCACGTCGCCATCGGCATCCGGTGGTTCCAGCGGGACAACGGCGTCGAAGCGGGGCGCTTTTGTGCCGGTTGCCACAACCCGATCCCACTCCTCGCCGGCGCCATCGATCCCGCCACGACGCACTTCGAAGTAGGCACCTCCCCACACGATGAGGGCATCTCCTGCCTCGTATGTCACGCTGCGACCCAGGCGGGCCCGAGCCGGGACGGCGTGATGGGCAATGCGAGCCTGGGTCTCACGGCCCCGGCGCTGCCGCCGACCACGCCGCCTTCCCTCTACGACGCCTTCATCCACTTCGATCCCCGTCGGCATGCCGTCGCTATGGCGCCGGCCGCACTCCGGACCGTCGAGCTCTGCGGCAGTTGCCACCAGCAGTTCACGCCGACGAGCCTCACCGGGCTCGATAGGGCTGAGAAGCCCCACGGCCAGTTCGCCGAGTGGTTGGCTGGCGGCTGGTCCTTCGGGCTTCACCCGAGCGCGACGGCGCTCGCCGCGCCCGGTGTGACCCCAAAGTCCTGTAACGCGTGCCACATGCCCGACGTCGCGAGCACCGATCCAGCCGCCCGCGACGGCCGCCATCGCAGCCACCGCTTCGTCGGGGCCAACCACGCACACGCCGTGAGCGCCGGACATACCGCCCAGGCTGACCTGACGCTCACGTTCCTGCGCGAGAACATCGGGTTCGCCTTGAGGGTCGGCGCGGTCCAGGAACGTCCCGGCATGCTCGACCTCGAGGTCGCCGTCGAGAACAAAGGGGCCGGCCATCGTTTCCCGAGCGGCACGACGGACATCAGCGAGACCTGGATCGAGCTCGTCATCGGTCCGCCCGAGAAGCCGCTCTGGACGAGTGGGCTGCTCGATGCGCGCCACTATCTGGCTCCGGACGCCCAGGTCTACAAGACCGTGTACGTCGATGCCGACAACGTCCCCGTCGACTTACACAACCTCGCGATGGTGCGCCAGACCACCTACGACCGCTACGTCGCGCCTCTCACCACGGACGTCTCCACCTTCCACGTCCCGACGTCGGCGCTCGGCCAGGCCGGAAGTGTCCCGGTCAGGGCGCGCCTCCGAATGCGAAAGACCAACCAGCGTTGGAACGACTGGCTCACGAACTTCGACGGCACCACGGTCCCCGTCACCGACCTCCACGAGGCGACCCTGACGCTGGACCTCTCGGCGCTGCCCGCCCGCACCCACGCGGCGCCGGAACCCGACCTCCCGCCGTCGTCCTCCGCGCAGCCGGCTATCGCGCTGAACATCGCCGGGATGGTCCAAGTCCCCGGCGGCCCCGCGCGAATCGGCTCCGACGATGGTGACGCGGACGAACGCCCGGTCCGCACGCTCGACGTGCCCGGCTTCTTCATCGACCGCTACCCGGTGACCAACGCCGAGTATCAACGTTTCCTGAAAGCCACCCGCCGCCAGGGCCCCGTGCACCGGCTCGACTGGGCGGCGCCGTACAATTGGACCGGCCAGGACTACCCGAAGGGCACCGGCGGGCGCCCCGTGGTCCTCGTCAAGTGGGAGGAGGCGGACGCCTACTGCAAGTGGCTGGGAAAGCGGCTCCCGCGTGAGGTCGAATGGGAGAAGGCGGCCCGTGGTCCGGACGGGCGACGCTACCCCTGGGGCGAACGCTGGGCGGATGGGGCCTGCCCGGAGGCTCAGAGCCACGACGTCCCGGCGGCCGTCGGCGCTTGCCCGAACCGCGCCAGCCCGTACGGCGTACAGGACCTCATCGGTGGGGTCTTCGAGTGGGTCGCCGAGCCCTACCGCGCCTATGATCGCACTCATCTCCACCCGAACGCCAACGAGTGGATCGCGCAATTCAATAACTACATCAACGTGTTGCGCGGCGTGCCGGCCGGCCAGGAGGGCCCCGCGACGACCGCGGCGTCACGTTCCGGCCACGCCGACAACATGCGCGCGCGTGTCGGCTTCCGCTGCGTGAAAGACGCGGTGGTGCCGAGCGCAGGAGGTCCCACGCCATGACCGTGCGCTCCATGCTCATCGCGCTGCTGCTCACGGCGGGCGTCTCCGCCGCCACGGTCGCCCTCGTGCAGAACGAGCGACAAGACACCGCCGCCCGGCTGGCCCCTCGGCTCGTGGGCGACGCGCTCTACGTCGACGGCGGGCTCGACGACCTCGCTCTCGCCGCGATCGGTGGCGCTGGGCCCGGTAGCGGGATCCCGCCGACGTGGGTGCACCCCCCGGACGGGGCCGTCTATCCACACTCGTTTCCGTCGCCGCGCCTCCAGTGGAAGGACGAGTACGCGAGCCGCCTCTATCGCGTCGACGTGCGTTCGGGCGGCGCCCTGCTCTTCTCGGCTGTGACGCGCGAACGGGAGATCCGCGTTCCCGAGAGCCTCTGGTCGCGGGCTCGGTCAGGGGCGGCGCCCCTCGAGTTCACCGTCACGAGTGGTCTTTTGGCGGGTGACGCGATCGCGCCGGACACCGGCGTGTCGGTGGCAGCGACCGTCCAGATGGCGCCCCCCGGCGACGACCCGACGGGCATGATCCTCTTCGGACAGAAGCTGAGACCCGCAGACCGCCCCACCGGCACGGTGCCCCTGCTCAACATGCACCTCCGCCTCGATGGCCTCGACCTCGACGCGATGCGAAAGGCCCCCGGCGCTGCGCCCGTGCGTAAGGTGATGTTCCGATCGAGCACGGGGCCCGAACCCACCAAATACCACCCCGAGCGCGCCGGTGACTCCGGCGCAGGGCCGGACGAGCCGACCCAGACACAATGCGTCTCGTGCCACGCCGCGAGCGGTGACGGGCGTTATGTCGCCGTCTTCAGCCAGTCCGCCGAGGAGGCGCCGCGCCGCTTCGATGCGCCCAACGGCTTCATGACCATCCTCGCGATGCCGGAGCGAAAGGTCCTCCACCAGCTACCGCACGCGTTCATGCCGATGTTCAATCCGGCGACGCCGGGCCTCGTCGTCTACGGCGAGGTCGACGAGACCATCGGCGCCAAAGACCAGCAGATGGTCCGAAAGTCCGACCTCAAGGTGCTCGACATCCCCACGGGGCGTATCACGCCTGTCCCCGGAGCGTCGCTCCCCGACCGGGTCGAGAACTTCCCGTATTGGAGCCCCGACGGGAAGCTCCTCACCTTTATCCGCACGAAGAAAGGCGAGATCTGGCACGGATCGCAGGGGCTCATCGACATCGCCGCCGTCCCCTGGAACGACGGCAAGGGCGGCGAGCCCGTCGACGTACCGGGCGCCAGTCAGAACGGGCGCAGCAACGTGTTACCCGTCTATTCGCCAGACGGCCGATGGATTGTGTTCACGCAGACCGAGAAAGGTTTCTTCTCGCAAGAGAGCGCGGACCTGATGATCGTCCCGTCGGAAGGCGGCGAAGCCCGTCGCCTCGAGTGTTCGAGCACGCAGGCCGACTCATGGCACCGCTTCAGCCCCGACGGCCGGTGGCTCGCCGTCGTGACCAACCGCGAGGACATCCGGCGGCCACACATCTACCTGTCCCGCTTCGACAGCGAGAAGGGGACGTGCACCCCCGCCGTCCAGATCCCGGTCGTCTCGGGCCCTGGGGCGCACACCCACGCGTTCACGTGGACGCCGCGCTTCGACTGGTTCGACAGCTTCGAGACGGCGTCGCCCGATCGGCCCTAAGAACTCGGCCGGCCCTGGGCTACTGGGCCGGGTGCGGCTTGTAGAGCGTCTGCACCACGAGCAGGCACATCTCGTCGAGCGTCGTCTCGCCGAGGAGCACCCCGATCGGTGCATCGAGGCCCATGTACTGGAGCGCTTCCGCAACCGCCGCGTTCTGTAGCGTGTTGTCGTAGGTGCATTCGAAGGCAAGGACGTCGCCCGGACGCACCACGGGCAGCTCCTCGATCGGCGCGTCGTACTGATAGAGCCGCTGCCAGTTGAAGTCGTAGTGCGGCGCCTCGAAGAGACACTCGCCGCTGGGCTGCTCCGGCGCGGTGTAGGTCGGCGGCGAGAGGCACTTGCCGAAGGCTGCTTCGGGATCACCGCTCGTCGTGGCCTCGTAAGTCACGCACTCGTTACAGAGCACGGGCATGCCGCCATACTCGGCGCCGCAGTTCTGATCGACGCAGGCCGCGAGGTCCTCGGCGTCCGAGCAGTACTTCTGCAGACACCCAATGAGCGGGGTCACGTCGCTCAGCGCGCAGTAGGGCGCCGTCGCGTCGCGACGTTCGACCCGAGCGACCATGTTCTTGCCGAGATAATGCATGTGCGGCGCGACCGCGTAGAGCCGGTGCTCGTAGTTGAGCGCCCCATCGACCACGAGGGGGCTCGTGAAGCGCATGGACTCCTTGTGCGCCGGCGCGTTCGCCGGGACCACGAAGGCGGGGCCATCCCCGGGATCGTTCGAGCCCGGGAGCAGTCCGTCTCCATTACCCCCAGGGCCTTCGAAGTTGCCGAGCAGCACCGTGAGCGACTCCCACTCCGGCTGACCGCCTTCGGTGAGCATGAGCTCCACCTTCGTCTGATCGCTCTGCGGATCGCCGAGCGGGTGATAGTGCATCTGGAGCACGAACTTCGTGCTGGCCGCGAGCGGCGCCCCTGCGTTGTCCGGCAGTACCATCGGCCGCCCACCCGGCGCCCAGACCCCGAGTAGACTCGACTCGTCCACGTTCGCCGAGCCAAAGCACGGGTAGTAGCCCTTCTCGCCGGCTAGCGCGGCGCCCTGCCCCTTCGGGTCGGTGAAGAGCAACGCGTGGTGTGCGACCTTCGGGTTCCCCGGCGAGACCCGAACCCCCTGCACCCAGACATCGGAAGCGAGCCCCGGGTCGAGCGGGAAGCAGACGAGCTCGTCCTCTTTCCCCGCAGTGACGTACGGCGTCTTGGCCTGAAGGCTGATGTCGACCCGCGGCAAGGTCAGGGTCAACGGCGCGGGAGGCTCCCCCGCGGTCGTCGCGTCCCCTTCGGGCGCGCCCCCGGCGGCCCACGCGTCGAGGATGGCAATCTCGGCGGGCGTGAGGGTGATGTCCTCGCGGAAGGCATGCCGAGGCTCGCATGTCTCGGTGCTCTTGAGTCCCCAAGGCGGCATCTCGCCGCGCTTCACCGCCTCGGCGATGAGGCCAGCGAGCGGCTTGGTCTCGGCGTAGCTCTCGAGCGCGAACGGCGCGACCGAACCGGGGCTGTGGCACCCGGAACACGACTTCTGGAGGATCGGCTCGACGTCGCCATGGAAGGTCGGGACGGGCGCTCCGTCGGACGCGTCGACGCCGTCCGCACCATCCGAACCGTCGCCGCCATCGGTCGCGTCGCTGGCATCGGTCGCGTCGCTGCTGTCCGTGGCGTCCGTGCCATCGGCGGTCCCATCGCTGGCCCCATCCGTGGCGTCGGTCGCGTCGGTGGCGTCTAAGCCGCCGTCGGCCGAGTCGGTGCCCGTCTGGTCAGCATCGGACGACGATTCGCAGCCCATCGCGAGGGCGGCGACGAGGCCAACGGCAGAGGCCCAAGCCGCTTGGCGTAGATTCAAACGATGACGCATGGATCGAGTTCCCCCCCACTGTTTGGACGCCGACGCAGCGCGGCTCCCGTGATAGTGCCTTCAGCGTCCACCGACCTCGCTGACACGGCACGAGGCGCGCACCGCGCTACGACGGGGAGGTAGACAGAGACCGGGCGCGTATAACACGGCAGTCCACTCAGCGCATTTCGAAAAGTCTGGAGGCGCCGCGGGCGCCAGTGATGACGACGCGTCGCCGCCGTCTCGAGCTCCGCACCGGGAGGGCCTCCAAAATCGTTTCCAAACGGCCTCTTGGCCGGTAGGCTCCCACCGCCACCATGATTACGCCCATACTCGCGCTCCTCCTCCAGTCTGCCCCGGCTGGTGTGATCGACTCGGTCGACCTGCCCGCCAGCTTCACCGCGGGCACGCCGGTCACCGTCACCGTCCACGTCCAGAACGCGGGGGACGGCGACGAGCTGCTCGTCGAGTCGGCGTCGGCGCCCGAGGGGTGGTCGGTGTCGCCCGGCTCGGTCCCGCTCACGGTCGCGGCCGGACAGTCGGGCACCGCCACGTTCACGATCACGCCGGCACAGGGTATAGGCGATCTGTCCTTCGAGCTCTTCTATGACGACCTCGGTCCGTGGAACACGTCGCTCGACACGTGGACGTCGCCCGTGAGCGCTGTAGACGGCCTCCCGAACCTCGTTGTGCAGTCCATCCTCCTCGACCCGTCGCCCCCATCGGTCGGTCACGCCGTGACGGTCACGGCGAACCTCCGCAACGAGGGCCCCGGCACGGTCGCGTCGTGGCTCTGTCTCGGTGGCGACATCCCGGTCCACTACCTCGTCGACGGCGTGAAGGTCGCGGACGAGACTCTGGCGTGCGGCCTCGACCCGGACGAGAGCGACCCTGAAGCGACCACCATCATCTTCCGGTCGCCGGGCGCCCACCTGCTGTCGGTGATTGTCGATCCCGACGGCGCGTGGGCCGAGACCACGGAGGCCGACAATCGCCTCGACGTGAACGTCGACGTCGCCTACCCGGACCTCGCGGTGGTCCCGACGCTCCCGGCGGTCGGCGCGCCCGGCGAACGCGCCGTACCGGTTGCCCTCACGGTCGAGAACCGCACGAGCGCGCAGATCGAAGACGTCTGGGTCGAGCTCCGCTTCGACGACGGACCCGCCATCGATCTCGGTTGGGCCCAAGACGCCGACCTCAGCGATGGCGAAGCGGCCCCCTTCACCGGGAAGGTCGACTTCGGCTCCACCTCGAACGACCTCGCGTTCGCACCGGGCGACCACCGGTGGCGCTATCGCCTGTGGGCGATTGGGCTCCCGGGCGAACACCCCGACGCCTTCCCGCTCAGCGACGAGCGCACTCTCGACATCGAGCTCGTCGATACGGTCATGATCACCGAGGACGCCGTCGTCATCCCCATCGTCGAGCCTGTCGTCGCGCCGACGGGGCCCGTCTCGTCCTGGACGGTCGCGGCCGTACAGCTCGCGGGCGGCACCTTCGACGTCACACTCGGCTTCGACACACCGCTCGACCCCACCGCCGACGGCTCTGCGCTCGTCCTGCCGGCGCTCGCGAACGCCGACGTGTACGACGAGGCGGGCGAGCCGGTCTGCGACGCGCAGTTGCGCCGAGACGTCCTCGTGCCGCTCCTCGTCTGGCGAGACCTCCTCGTCGAATACCCCTGGTACCGCAGCACCTACGTGGCTCTCCAGGAGGGCTTCTCCTGGTATCAGAACGAGAACCACCTCCAGGTGGCCTATTGGATCACTCAGCCCTTCGTCGCGTTGACCGAGCTCATGGATGACCTCCTCGGAGCCGGGAAAGACCTCGTCAAGTGGCTCGGCGGCCAGGTCGGCTTCGACAACGCGGCCGAAGAGGCGGTCGGCGAAGAGACCTTCAAGGCCGTCACGCGCATCACCAAGGGACACGAAGCGCTCGATGAAGCCACCCGCGCTCTCATGAAGCTGTCACCGCTCCTGAGCGGAGAGCCCTATCTCTCCGATCACGTCGTCACCGAGCGTCTGGTCCAGGCCATCGAAGCCGATGGCGCCGCGCTCGACCAAGCGACGGTGCTCATCCACGACATCATCGCGTCGACCTCGCCCAAGGCCTACACCTCGATCAAAGAGATCCTGAAGGCCGAGCTCATCCTGAAGGCGGTCAAGAAGACCCTGGTGAAGGGCGTGAAGACCGTGCTCTTCACAGCCGTCAAGCGCGGCTTCACGGCGTACTTCGTCGCCCAGCTCACCGCCAAGACCGCGCTCCAAGTCGCCATCGGTGAAGGTTCTGCCGCGCTCCTGGCCGGCCTCGGCGCCGCCAGCATCGCCAAGGGCATCGCGAGCCTCGGCGTCACGCTCCTCATCGACGCGTCGATCGCCTACCTCGGCTACACGGGGACGTACATCAACAACATCCGCGGCAAGGGCGGGCTCTGTGAAAGTGGGCGCATCATCGCCCAGTCCATTCCGTGGCACTTCCCGACCTACGTGCCGACGGGCGCGGCGGGCCCCCTCGACCTCGACGAAGTCGAGAGCACCTTCCTCTCGCATGCGGCGATGATCGAGCTCTACGGCTTCGTGAACGCCGATCTCGCGACCTTGAAGAAGCTCGCCTTTGCCTTCGAACAATCGAAGTCCTATCAGGCCGAAGCCGAAGGGCTCTTCGCCGTGGCGTCGACCCAGCGTGACCTCGCCGCCGCCGTCGAAGCCGCCGTGCTCGCGAGCGCGAGCCCCGCATGTTCCGAGTCTCCGATGGTCGACGTGCCGGCGCCCAGCTACCAGGTCGCGCCGCTCACGCCCGAGCTTTCTCCGGTATCTCGTTACGCCAAACGCGCCGAGGCCCGCCCCACGCCACCGCCTCCGCCGAAGAACCCCTTTGTCGCGCCAGAGACGACCGATCCCACGCCCGATGACCAGACCGACGGCGACGTGAGCGCCGACCCGGCGGCGGGTGTCGCTACGTCGGGCTGCTCAACTGGGACGAGCCGCGGCGGGCTGGGCGTGCTCCTCGCCCTCTGGCTCGTGTTCGCTCTCTCGCGACGCTTTCAAGTGAGATTCTCATGAGCTCCCGCCGCGCCCTCTACGTCTGGCAAGCACGTTACCCCTGGGACGTTCGCGTCGAGAAGGTCTGCCTCGCCCTGCAGTCGCTCGGTTACGATGTCGAGCTCTTGGCCCGGAAGGCGGAAGGCGAAGCCGACACCGAGATCGTCGGCGGTATCCGCACCGTGCGCGTCGGCCCCGCCATCCCGTCACCGTTCTCGCTCCCGGTCCCAGGCAACCCTGTGTGGCGCCTCGCGATCGAGGCGAGCCTGCGACGCCAGAGGCCGGACGTGGTGATCGTCCGGGACATCCCACTCGCGCTGCCCGTCGCGGCCGCCTGCGGGCGCCTCGGCATTCCGTGGGCGATCGACATGGCGGAGCACTACCCGGAGGCGATGCGCACCTGGAAGAAATACCAGGCGCACCCCGCCTCCCGCCTCCTCGTGAACACGCTGAAGCTCCCCGATCGGGTCGAACGGCACGCCGTGCGTGCGGCCGACGCCATCTTCCCCGTCTGCGAAGACATGCGCGAGCGCCTCGTCCGTGAACACGGCTGTTTCCCGGACCGCATCGTACCCGTGCTCAACACTCCGTCGCGCGAGCGGTGGCGCGCCATCCCCGAACGTCCTCCCGGCTACCAAGGCACACGCTTCTGCTATCATGGCGTCGTCATTGGGGATCGCGACCTTGAGACGGTCGTGGCGGGCTTCGACCTGGCGGCGAAGGACGACCCCGCCATCTCGCTCCTCATCGCGGGTGGCGGCGAGTCACTCGACGACGTGAGGCGGCTCGCCGAGTCCGCCGTCCACAAGGACCGCATCGCGCTCACGGGCCGCTTCCAACCGGGTGAGCTCGATCGCCTCTATTCGGAGACCGACTTCGGCGTCGTATCGTGGAAGGTGAACGAGTTCACCCACAACACCATCGCCAACAAGTTCTTCGACTACGCCGCATGCGGGCGGCCTTTCATCTACGCCGCTACCCGCTCCATGCGGCGCCTCATGGGCCGAATGCAGTGCGGCGAGGCCTATCAGGGAGACGACCCCGCCTCGGTCGCCGCAGCCATGCACGCGTTGCGCCGCGGCGACTACGCAGCCATGGCGGCCGCTGGACGCGCCGCCGTCGACACCGAGTTCAACTGGGAAGCGGACGTCGTCCGCCTCGGCGACGCGCTCGACCGACTCTGCGCCCAAGGCCACCTCGAACGCGCGACGCGGACCGCGTAGGACGTGCTCGCGAGTCTGGTCGCGCTCTCGCTGCTCGCCGTCGCGCCTCCGACCCTCGGGGCGCCTGATGAACCGGATCCACTCGCCGCTCTGGACTGGCCCGCAGGTCCGAGCCTACCTGCGATTCGTGACGCGTTGGCCAGCGACGCTCGTCATACCCCGTGGTGGTTCTGGGGCTGGGGCGCGACCTTCATGACCGCTGGCTCGGTACAGCTCACGCTCTCGGTGACGGGGGACGAACGCGCCCTCCGCATGCCCGCCACGGTGGGCACGATCAGCGCCTTCCTGGGGGTCCTCGGGCTGGCTATTGGCGAGCTCCCGCCGACGGTCGAGCTCCTCGATATCCCGGGCATCGCGGACGACCCGCTCCAGCTCCGGGAGGCGTCCCGCGTTCAAGCTCGTCGGCAGCGTGCGGCCCAAGGGTGGCTCCCCCACGTGCTCGCGGTCTCGGTAGCGCTCGCCGGCGGCCTCTACCTCTGGCTCGGTGAAGACGACCCGCTCATGGGCGGCATCAACTTCGCGATCAGCCTCGCGGCCGGCGAAGCGCAGATCTGGACGGTCCCGAACGCGTCGTCCGAACTCTGGGGCGATGACCTATGAGGAGGGTGTCATGAAGCTCGGATTCGTCATGGTGTATGTGGACGATGTACCCGCTACCGTGGACCGCATGACGCGTGGGCTCGGCCTCGAGTGCGCCGGTCAGCTCGATGACGGCACCTACGCCGAGCTCGTGACTGGCGAGACCACGCTGGCCATCGTCAAAGCCGACTACGGCCGCTCCTTCTTCACCGATGCGGCGACGCGGGCGCACTTCGACGCCCCGGCGCGCCGCTTCGAGCTCGGCTTCACGGTCGTCGACGTCGTCGCCGCGTACGGCCGAGCTATCGCAGCGGGCTTCGAGCCGGTAGGGCCGCCGGAACCGCGAGGCGACTCCGACCTCGTCGCGTGGATCCGCGATCCTCAAGGCATCCTCATCGAACTCGCCTCTTCTTGAGACCCAAACTCATTTTCTCTTTACCTCACTGCTGAAAACGATTATCAACATCGCCCAGAGGCCGGGTGGCTTTTGTCCCCGCCCACCCTCTGGAGACCCGACATGAAGTCCTTCGTCATGGCCATGCTCATCGCCTCCGGGACGCTCCTCGTCTCCCCAGCGTCGGCCAATCAGCGCCACTACACGTACACCTACGAGACCGCCACCCTCCCGATGGGGACCGCGGAGATCGAGCCGTGGACCACCGTCCGCCTCATGCGGGAGGACTACTACGTCCGCTTCGACCACCGGCTCGAGTTCGAGGTCGGCCTCCTCGACCACTTCCAGGCGGCGCTCTACCTGAACTGGTTCGAGATCGCCGCCGCCGACCACGCCGCCGACAACATCAGCGAGTCGTTCGGCTTCAAGGGGATCGCGCTCGAACTCAAGGGCAAGCTCCTCGACCCGGTCGCGGACCCGATCGGTCTCGGGCTCTACTTCGAGATTGGCGGCACGACGACGGAGCTCGAGCTCGAGGGCAAGCTCCTGCTCGACAAAGTGATGGGGAACGTCGGCGTCGCCTTCAACGTGGTCTATGAGCTCGAGCTCGAGGCCACGGTCGACGGGCCGAAGGATGAGACCAACCTCGAGATCAAGGCCCACGAGTTGCAGTTCGACTTGGGGGTCGCGTGGTTCATCTCGCAGCGCTGGTCACTCGCGCTCGAGCTCGTGAGCCGCACCGAGTTCGCCAAGGACGAGAAGGACGACTACGAGACCGTCTACTCTATCCTGTCCCTCGGCCCCACGGTCACCTACGGCGGCGAACACTTCTGGATCGCGACGACGGTCCTGCCCCAGATCGCGGCGCTCAAGGGAGCGACTGGCGACTCGATACAGCACCTCGAGGACAAGGAAGCTCTCGAGATCCGGCTCCTCCTCGGCTTCGACATCTGAGTGCCATGGCGACGCGACTCCGATTCCTCCACGTCGCGGGTGCGGCCGCGCTCCTGACCGCCTGTGCGCCGGGTCTGGCCGTCCCCGCCGACGCCGACGTGACGCGGGGCCGACCGGCGCACCCGGACCTCACTCTCGATGAGCTGAACCAGGGTCGCTCGAAGTACGTCGCCAAATGCGCTGGGTGCCACCACCTCTACTCGCCAGCGGCCCTCGAACCGGAGAGCTGGCGCGGTATGGTCGCCGAGATGCGCGATCGGTCGAACCTCACGGACGCCGAAGAGCAGGCCATCCTCACCTACCTCACGGTGATGAGTACGCGGCCGCAGGGCTGATCCCGGAGACGACTACTGGCTGACGAGGTTCGCCGGGATCGTGATGAAGCGCATCGCAACGCTCGCGGCGTCTTTGTCGCCGTTCTCGTCGAGGTCGATGTCGTTCACTACGAGAGAGTCGATGAGCCCGAGCACGACCTCCTTGTCGACCGGCAGGAACGCGTCGTTCAGGTTGGCGATGGTGTCATAGAGCTGCTGCTTCGGCGACGCGCCGCCGAAGATGCCCGACAGTCCGACGACGACTTGGGTCACTGGGTCGCGCACGACGACGGCCTCGACCCTCGCGTTCACGAGGGTGATCGGGATGGTCGTGTTCCCGAACGCGACGGCGATCGTCATCACGTAGCCCTTGCCGCCCGCTTTGAAGGTCGAGCCGTTCACCGTCGCGTTCGATAGCCCGAAGTAGGGCGTGCAGCTCGGATCGAACGAGAACTGCGACGCCACGTAGTCGCACTCTTGAGTCATGAAGTCGCAGCTCGCCGCCGCCGAGGCCATGCCCAGCTTCGCGTCGAGCACCGAGAACGGGAAAGGTTCACCGTCCGTCGTGAGCTGCGACAGGTCGACGGCGTACAGGATCGATCCGGCCTCCATCGATTGCGCGAGCGCGTCGTTGATGAAGGGGGCGAGCACGCCCATCGCGTTGTCGATCCCCCCTGAGCACTCGCCTTCCGGCGCGCAGGTCGCGGGATCCTCGTCGATGTTGAGCGCTGAACCCGGCTGCCCGTCCGTCGCAAAGGTGAGCTGCACGATCTTGAGCGCCTCGTTCGTCACCGGCTGCGGGCACCCGTCGCAGAAGTCCTTGTTACCAAGGCAGAGTCCCGCGACACAGGTGTCTCCCGACGTGCAGAAGTAGCCGTCCGAACAGGTCGCGTCGTCGTCGAAGTGATGCTGGCACCCGACGCCCGGCGTGCAGAAGTCCGTCGTGCACGGCGTGCCGTCGTCACAGGTCACCTCCGTTCCCCCGCTACAGACGTTCGCAGTGCAGGTCTCGCCCTTGGAGCAGGGATCGCCGTCTTCGCAGGGGCCCTCGTAGGGGGTGTTCGTGCACGTGCCGCCCGCGCTGCACACGTCGGCCGTACACGGCTTGCCGTCGTCACAGAGATCCGAAGGCGTCGTCACGCACCCCAGCTTGTCGGTGCACTTGTCGTCCGTGCAGGGGTCGCCGTCATCACAGGCGAGCTCGGCCCCGGTACACACCGGGCCAGCGCAGGCGTCGTCCGTCGTACAGAGGCTCCCGTCGTCGCACGCGCCCGTCTTCTCGGGGTAGATGCAGCCGACAGTGGGGTCACACACGGCGTCGACACACGGGCCTTTCTCGGGGCAACCGAGCGCCGCGGACGAGACGCACTCCCCATCGAGGCACCGCTCGACCAGCGTGCAGGCGTCGCCGTCGCTGCACGGCTCCCCGTCGTCGATGTCGAGGAAGATGGGCACGCCGGCTGACGCGTCGCAACGGAGGCACGGCAAGAGCACGCCGATGTCCCCGTCGGCGACGCACTCGGCCTCGAGCGCGACGCAGAAACCGGCGTCCACCGTGTTCGAGCAGACCCCCGACTCGGAACAGGCGTCGGTCGTACACGCGAGGCCATCGTCACACTTCGGGGCGCCCGCGCAGCCGCCAAGCCCGTCGCAGACATCCACGTCGGTGCAGGGATCACCGTCGTCACACGGCGTGTCTTTGGGGCAGAGCTGCGGCACGTCCTCGGGGGGCGGCTCGGTGTCCGCCCCGACGTCCGGCGTGTCGTCGATGTCGGGCGTCGGCGCCTCTGTGTCGTCCTCGCCACCCGTGTCGTCGGCGGCCGCGGTGTCGGGGCTCTCCACCACGTCAGCGCCACCCGAGCTGTCCGCCGGGACTACCTCGCTCGACGCCTCCGCGCAGCCCACCAGAACCGCGACGATCGCCGCCGACCCGAACCTCAAGAGCACCTCACGCATGACCATCCCCCTGTCCCTCCGGGAGTCCCCCGGCGCTCATGCCCCACCGCCGTCGATCTTAGAGGGAGCAGCGCCGCCTTGTCTCGTGATTTGGGGAAATCGCGACAAACTTGGCAGAGCACTTGCTAAGCGCATCGCCGGAGGCCATTTGGCCCTTCCTCGCGCCCCCCGAAATCAGGATGATGTGAACCATGTCCCATTTCGAACATCGCCGTCTCGATCTCACTCCGAAGGCCCCGGCTCGACACGGAGTCGGCGGGCGAGGCGCTGCCCATCGATGGCACGCCAGCGCAGTCACGAGGCTGATCGCAGCGGCCCTGTTCATCCTCGTCGGCGCCTCCTGCGGGACCCCGGAGGACCCCAACACCATCCCCATCTACGCGTCGGATATCGGCCTACGTGATGGGTTCTCCAGCAACCGTGACGTGGCCGGCGGACCCCAGGACACGGTGGTGACGCTAGACCTGAAAGGAAACGAGACGACCACCGGCGAACCCTGTGGTGGCATCCTCGCCGAGTGCATGCCGTCGGCGGGGGTCGGCGTCGCGGCGGCGCCGTATTGCCCATGCAACGGCAACGCGGACTGTGCGTCAGGGCTCTGCGTCCAGACAGCCTCGGGGAAAGTGTGCTCCGAAGACTGCGTCGAGTGTTGCCCCGACGGCTTCACCTGCCAGGTCCTCGCCTCCTCGTGTCCTGATTGCCGTCTCGCTTGCTTACCGAACACGCTGAACCTCTGTCGCCCCTGCACGACCAACGCGGAGTGCGAGAACCCCTACGCCCCCTCGGGCGAGCGGTGCATCAGCGCGGGATCCGTGGGGAACTTCTGCGCCATCCCCTGCGGAAACGCCGACGCGTGCCCGACGGGGTACGTCTGCGGCGACGCCGATACGGTGGACGGGTCGACGACTCGCCAATGTCTGCCCGAGTCGGGCACCTGCACCTGCAGCCCTCTCGCCATCGCTCAGGGCGCCCAAACGACGTGCGCGTCGGTGAACGAGATCGGCGCGTGCCCGGGTAAGCGCGTCTGCACGCCGGCCGGACTCGGCCCCTGCGAAGCGCCCATCCCGACGAACGAAGAGTGTGATGGGAAGGACAACGACTGCGACGGCCTCTTCGACGAAGGGACCTGCTCCGGGGACGAACAATGTGCCTGCAACGCCGCCGGGTGCGCGTGTGGGTGCCCCCCGGGCCTCGTCGACTGCGGCGGCGGCCTCGGCTGCATCGACCCGAACGTGTCCGTGGCCCACTGCGGTGACTGCAACAGCCCGTGCCAGGGACCCGATGTCGCGACCTTCGCCTGCCAGGACGGTCAGTGCGCCGTCGTGAAGTGCGCGGCTGGACATGAAGACGTCGACGGGATCGCCAGCACGGGCTGCGAGTGCACCATCTCGGACGAGGTGTGCGACGGCATCGACAACGACTGCGACGGCGAGATCGATGAAGGCGGGACTCTCTGCTCCGGCGAAGGCGGCTGCGTCGGGACCTGTGAGGCCGGCCAGTGCACCTGTGACGACGGCTGCGACGCGTGTGGGGGAACCTGCGTGCCCATGGCCACCTACGGCACCGACGCCAAGAACTGCGGCTACTGCGGCAACGCCTGCGCGCTCGAAGGCGCCGCCATCCACACCTGCAACCAGGGCACCTGTTGTGCGGTGGTCTGCGCGACGGGCCGAAAGGACTGCAACAAGGACTGCACCGACGGCTGCGAGTGGGAGGTGAACCCCGAGAGCTGCGACGGCATCGACAACGACTGCAACGGGCTCACCGACGAGAGCCCGCTCGCCGACTGCGGCGGGGCGAAGGTCTGCGTCACGGGCAAGTGCCAGTGCGACCCGACCATCGAGAACCTCGCCCAGTGCGGAACCGACGCCTGCGTCGACCTCGGCAGCGATCCCGACCACTGCGGCATCTGCGGCAACGACTGCGATCAGCTCGGCATGGCGAACGTCGCCGTCACCACGTGTATCGCCAAGTCGTGTGCCGTCGCGGTGTGTAAGGCGCCGTGGGTCGACGTCGACGGCGAGGCCTTCAATGGCTGCGAGTGCCAGAAGACCTCCACGGCCGAGCTCTGCAACGGCAAAGACGACAACTGCAACGGCGTCATCGATGAACAGCCTCTCACCGGCTGTAGCGGCGCGAAGGTGTGTATGGACGGGAGCTGCATTTGCGACCCGGCGGCACAAGACCTCGCGCAATGTCTTGGCGACGAGTGCGTCGACGTCTCCTCCGACGCCGACCACTGCGGCGGGTGCGGGAGCGACTGCGACCTCCTCGGCTGGCAGAACGTCTCGGTGACCGCGTGCCTCGGGAAGACCTGCCAAATCTCGGTCTGCACGCCACCGTGGGTCGATGTGGATGGCCAGACCTTCAACGGCTGCGAATGCGAGAAGACCGCCACGACTGAGACCTGCGATGGCAAGGACAACGACTGCGACGGCGTCGTCGACAGCTTCACCGAAGCGTGTTCGACCCAGTGCGGTTCGGGGGTCCGGTCGTGCGCCGGCGGCGAGTGGTCTGCCTGCAACGCCAAACAGCCCATCCTCTGCAAGAACTACCAGACCTGTCAGGACGAGCCGGTCTGCCTTGAGGTCTGTCCCGAGATCCCCACCGAGACGTGCAATGGTTTCGACGACAATTGCAACGGCAAGACCGACGAGGGCTTCCTCTGCTCACCCGGCGATAACAGCACGCAGGCGTGCGGGAACTGCGGCTCCCAGCCAGTGAAATGCAACGCCCAGTGTCAATACGACATCGCGGGCGCCTGCACGCCAGGCGGCATCTGTACCCCGGGTGCGTCCGACAGTCAGAGCTGCGGGCTCTGTGGCACTCAGAGCCGCACCTGCACGGCGCAGTGCGGCTGGAGCAGCTTCGGCCAGTGCCAGAATGAAGGGTCCTGCGCACCGGGGTCGCAAGACTCGTCGTCGTGCGGGAAGTGCGGCACCAAGTCGCGCGGCTGCACCACCAGTTGCCAATGGGGGGACTACGGCACCTGTCTGAACGAGGGCACCTGTAGCCCGAGCGAGACGTCCTCGATCCCGTGCGGCCTCTGTGGCACCCAGACCCGCACCTGCACGTCGAGCTGCGGCTGGGGCGGCTACGGCTCCTGCCAGAACGAAGGCGTGTGCAGCCCGGGCCAATCCGAGACTCAGCCGTGTGGCAGCTGCGGCTTCCGCACGCGGGCGTGTGGCTCGAACTGCCAGTGGGGCGCGTGGACCGGCTGCTCGGGTGAAGGGGTCTGTGCCCCGGGCACGGCGGACTCAGCGTCCTGCGGCAACTGTGGGAGCAAGACTCGGACGTGTACGTCGTCCTGCCAATGGGGCACCTATGGGACCTGTTCGGCGGAAGGCGTGTGCGCGCCGAGCACCACCAAGAGCGAGGGATGCGGGAGCTGCGGGACACGCCAGGCCACCTGCACGTCCTCATGCCAGTGGGGCGCGTTCGGCTCGTGTCAGAACCAGGGCGTCTGCTCGAGCGGAGACACCACGTCCCAGTCCTGCGGCAACTGTGGAACCCAATCGAGGACGTGTAGCGCGTCGTGTACGTGGGGCAGCTATGGCACCTGCACGAACCAAGGGGCGTGCGCCGCGGGCCAGACGTCGAGCCAGAGCTGTGGCAACTGCGGGACTCAGAGCCGCACCTGTTCCGGCTCGTGTCAGTGGGGGACCTTTGGGACGTGCACCGGTCAAGGGGTGTGCAGCGCCGGCTCCACCTCGTCGTGCCCGAACGCCTGCGGCAGTCGTACCTGCACCGACAGCTGCGGCTGGGGTGGTTGCAACTACACGCTCGACAGCCGGGAGCCGAATGACACGTACAACGAGGCCACCTACATCGGGAACATCGAAGAAGGCGGCAGCTTGCCCACCGTGAGCAACGCGTGGCTCCACTCGACGTCCGACTTCGACCGCTACTACTTCTACTGCACCGAGAGCGGCGACATCTTCGATGGCAGCATGTCGATGTCCGCGACACTCTCCGGCGTCGGGGGCACGAACCGGATCTGCATCTACTACGACCGCGGTTGCAACGGCAGTGTCGACAAGTCCTCGTGCTCCGAAGCGACCGGGACCCTGAGCGTGAGCACCGGCGACCAGGACGCTCAGGACGGGAGCGACGACGACGGCTGCATCGACGTCGAGGTCACCGGCGCCGGAACGTGTTCGGCCTACACGCTCCAGTTCGGCTGCAACTGAACGGCCACCCGCCCTGGTTTCAACTCGCGAGCTGGGACCGGGTTGTCGACTCCGATAGGCGGTGCTAGAAGAGCCGCGTGGGTCTAACCGTCGCCGAGCTCCTCATCCCCCTCATCTCCGGCATCATCGGCTGGGGCACCAACGTGCAAGCCGTCAAGATGATGTTCCACCCCGTGAACCCCATCGGCTGGCCACCGTGGTTCGGTTGGGTCGGCATCGTCCCGTCGAACGCCGAGCGCCTTGCTAAGGTGGGGCTTAGCCTCATCATGCGGGATCTCCTCAAGATCCATGAGCTCTTCGAGGGCCGAAAGGCCGAGGACTTCCTGGCGCCGTCCGAGTCGCGCATGATCGCGATGACCAAGCAGATCGTGGACGAGCAGGCGAGTAGGCGCTTCCCGGCGATGTGGCAGATGCTCCCCGAGAGCGCCAAGGCCATGGCTCACGAGACGGCCGTCACCGAGGTCAAGGGCATGAGCGTCCGCGTCGTGGAACGCGTCATCTCGCGCATGCCGGAGCTCCTCGACACCGAAGCGGTCGTCCTGAACGCGGTGCGCTCCGACAAGACTCTGATGAACCAGATGTTTCTTCAGGTCGGCAAGAAGGAGTTCAGCTTCATCGAGTGGTCCGGTCTCTGGTTCGGCCTCCTCTTCGGGTTCGTCCAGTTCGCTGCCTGGCTCATCTACCCGGCATGGTGGACCTTGCCCGCCTTCGGCTTCGTGGTCGGCTACGTCACCAACTGGCTCGCCCTCGTGCTGATCTTCGACCCCAAGAAGCCGAAGAACATCCTGGGCTTCACCGTCCAGGGGCTCTTCCACAAGCGACAGGCCGAAGTCGCACACGAGTTCGGGATCATGATCTCGAGCCGGGTCTTCAACAATGAGAACATCTTCCGCCAGCTCTCCCGGAGCGAGTCGCGCCTCAAGATCCTCGACATGGTCGAAGAGGAGGCCGACGCGGCCCTCGCGAAGTGGCAGAACCACCCGATGGCGATGGGCATCGTCACCCCCGAGCTGGTCGCGGAGATGCGCGCCGAGATCCGCGTCGCGGTCGAGGTCGAGCTCTTTGCCGAAAATGGCGTCATCGCGTCGGTGACGGCTCAGTCCGACGAGATCCGCCGCCTCCTCCAGGAGCGCATGAAGGCCATGGATCCCGAGGCCTTCGAGAACGTCCTCCGCCCGGCCTTCAAACAAGACGAGTGGAAGCTCATCGTCGTCGGGGCCGTGCTCGGCCTCATCGTCGGCTTCCTTCAGGTGTGGTTCACGGTCAGCGACCAGGTTGTTCCATAACCATCGCCCCGGTCAGTGCGCCGCGTTCCACGTCTTTCCCCAACCCACCTGAACATCGAGCGGTACGGCGAGCGGCAACACGCCTGACATCGCCGCCTGAACCCGCGGCGCGAGGCGTTCGGCTTCGTGTTCCGGCACCTCGAAGACGAGCTCGTCGTGGACCTGCAGGACCATGCGCGCTTCGAAGCCCTCGGCGACCAAGATCCGGGCCACCTCCAGCATCGCCAGCTTGATGATGTCGGCGGCGCTCCCCTGCACCGGGGTGTTGATCGCCATCCGTTCGGCGGCGGCGCGGCGTGTGAAGTCTTTGGCCCGAAGGTCCGGGACGTAACGGCGCCG
This sequence comes from Myxococcales bacterium, assembly GCA_018780435.1. Lineage (GTDB taxonomy): Bacteria > Myxococcota_A > UBA9042 > SXOO01. The sequence continues at coordinate 117 of JADMJS010000118.1, read as the reverse complement.
GCCGAGGACCGTCGAGACGTAACCGCGCTCGCGCCCCTCCTCCTTGGTCGCCTCCATGAACGCCTTGATGGCGGAGTAGCGCTCGAAGTAGCGGTCCATGTAGTCCTGGGCCTGCTT
>JADMJS010000048.1 GCA_018780435.1 Myxococcales bacterium | reverse complement strand
CGTCCGGATCCGCGTCAACCGGTTCAGGTCCCCCACTGCCGTCGAGCGCAGGCCCGGTCAAGTCGCCCCGACGCAGCCGCCCGGAGGCGGGCCGGCGCAGCGCCCGGCGAGGACGGCGAGCGGGGCGACTTGACCGGGCCGAGCACGACGCCACGCTCCCCCTCGGAGGCCGGCCCTGGCCGCGCCTCCCTAACTGATGCGCCCGAAACCGGGTCCGTCTGCGATCGTCGCCGAGAACGACGACGCCATGTGAACCAGTCCAAGTGTCAGTCCGAACGCCATCGCGTCCATCCCAGGCAGCGCTTCGGATTGCGCTACGCGGTGCATCCATCACCGGATCGCCAGGGCGTATGGGGGTTCCAACACGGCGGACAACCTAACCCTGCGCTACGGCCGGCACAATCGAGGGATGGCCCCGCCAGGCCCTCCCGAACCACAGCGGGCTAGGCCTTTCATCTTACGAAACAAACTCGTCTGGCTGGACAATGCCCGGGCGTTCGCGGAGAGTGGGGCGTCGGGTTGCCAGTCCGGCCACAGGAGTCGCCATGTCCCTCACCACCCATGCCTCGCTCAAGGCGCTCCTACTCGGCGCCATCGGCTGTCAGGCCGAGGAACCTCGATGTGTCGACCCGACCCCGGTGCTCCTCGAGAGCGGCGCGGCCAGCGGTTTTGAGAAGTGCGCCGATGGGGCCATCGACCGAGTCTCAAGCGCGACCTTCGTGCCGATCAACACGGGCCCTGCCTGTTCGATGGACGAGCCCGTCAGCGGATGTTCAAAGGACACCGATTGCACCGCTGGGCCCCATGGTCGGTGCACCGAGTATTCCTCGGTGTTCGAGCGTTACTGCGGGTGCGAGTACGCTTGCGCGACCGACGAGGACTGCACCACTGGGACGGTGTGCGTGCCACCCGAGCTCAGTGACGGTGCCTCGCGTCCTCGGTGTGTCGCGGCCGCCTGCAAGGGGGGCGCGGACTGCCCATCGGGTGAATGTGGCCTCGCCGACTCCTTCAACGGCTGTTATCAGGTGACGGAGCTCCGCTGTCGAGACGCGGCGCTCGACGCCTGTCGCGGTGACGGCGATTGCGCCCACCTTGGCGCTGGGTACACCTGCGACAACCTACAGGAGGGAGGTGGGTTCGAGTGCGTGGCCAGGCGCTGCGTCGTCGGCCGCCCCCTGCTCATTGGCGGCGCTCCCCGCGTCGCTCCCACGGTTCGACGCGCCGATTGGCGCCATGTCACCCGGCCCTTGGAGGCGTCATGACCTTCGCCAGCCACGCTTCACTCCGGGCGCTCCTACTCGGCGCCATCGGCTGTCAGGCCGAGGAACCTCGATGTGTCGACCCGACCCCGGTGCTCCTCGAGAGCGGCGCGGCGAGCGGCTTCGAGAAGTGCGCTGATGGGGCCATCAATCGGGTCGCATCGGTTGCCTACGATCCAATGAACGGCGGAGAGGCGTGCCGAGGTGACGAGCCGGCCGGTGGATGTCTGACGGACGCGGAGTGCTCGGTCGGGACCAACGGGCGTTGCGTCCACCGTGTCGGGTTCGAGGGGAATCCATTCTGCAACTGCGAATACGCCTGCGCGACCGAGGCGGACTGTGCGACGGGCTCCGTCTGCGTGCCCCCTGAGCTCGGGAGCGGCACGTCCTTCCCCCAATGTGTCGAGGCGGCCTGTCGGGGCGGATCGGACTGCGCTTCGGGCGAATGTGGACTCGTGGACTTCTTCGACGGCTGCTCGCAGCTCACCGAGCTCCATTGCCGGAACGCGGAGGTGGACGAGTGCCGTGGTGACGGCGACTGCGTCCACCTCGGAGCGAGCGGGTCCTGCGTCGTGAAGCCGGGTGGCAATGCCTTCACTTGTGTGAATCAGAACTGTATGCCGGGGCGCCCGCTCCTCGTCGCTGGCACGCCCCGCGTCGCCCCCACGGTCCGCCGCGCCGACTGGCGCCATGTCAGCCGAACCTCGGAGGCGTCATGACCTTCTCCAGCCATGCGTCGCTCCGGGCGCTCCTGCTCGGCGCCATCGGGTGTCAGGCGGCGAGCAGCGCTGGTCCGGCGAGCTCACCGGCGGACGTCGTCGATGTGGCGACTCCCGGACCTGAGGTCTCAGACACCCTCTCCACGCCAGAGGTCGTTGATGCGTCGACTCCCTGGCCTGACACCTCGGACGTCGTCGCGGAGCCCGATGTCGTCATCGAGCCGCTCTGTGTCGACCCGGCCCCGGTCCTTCTGGCGAACGGCGGGCCGAGCGGCTTCGTGAAGTGCGCTGACGGGGCGGTTAACCGCGTTGCTTCCATTCCTTACGAGCCGGTGAACTCCGGTGAGGCGTGTCATGGAGACGAGCCGGCTGGCGCGTGCTCGACGGATGCTGACTGCACGGGCGCCCCTCACGGGCGCTGCATTCACTTTTCGGATTTGGAAGGGGGGCCCTTCTGCAATTGCGAGTATGCCTGTGCGACCGATGAGGACTGCGCGACGGGCACGGTGTGTGTCCCTCCCGAGCTCAGCGAGAGAGCGACGTTCCCGCGATGCGTCTCGGCCGGGTGTCGGGAAGGCAACGACTGCGCCTCGGGTGAGTGTGGCTTGGCGGACTTCTTCAATGGGTGTTACCAAGAGACCTCGCTGCGTTGCCGCGATTCGAACCTGGACACTTGTCGGGGTGACGCTGAGTGCGTTCACGTCGGGGTCGAGTCCAGCTGCGACCTTGACCAAGTAGGCAATGCGTTTGGGTGTGTGTCATGGAGCTGCCAACCCGGCCGCCCCCTCCTCGTCGCCGGCACGCCCCGCGTCGCCCCCACGGTCCGGCGCGCCGATTGGCGCCATGTCACCCCGCCATTGGAGGCGTCATGACCTTCTCCAGCCATGCGTCGCTTCGGGCGCTCCTGCTCGGCGCCATCGGGTGTCAGGCGGCGAGCAGTGATGGCCCCGCCGAGCCATCGTGCACCGACCCGACCCCGGTGCTCCTCGAGAGCGGCGCCGCGAGCGGCTTCGTGAAGTGCGCTGATGGGGCCATCAATCGGGTTGCCTCTGCCGCGTTCGAACCGGTCAACACCGGTGAGGCGTGTCACGGCGATGAAGGAACCGGAGGGTGTCTGACCGATGCGGACTGCGCCGCCGGGCCTCACGGGCGGTGCATTCATTTCCCAGATGTCTTTGCGGCATCCTGCGGCTGCGAGTATGCCTGTGCGACTGATGAGGATTGCGGAGCAGGCACGGTGTGTCTGCCTCCGGAGCTCAGTCAGAGGGCGACGCGTCCTCGGTGCGTCGCGGCCAGGTGCATGGGCGGGGCCGACTGCGCGTCGGGTGAATGTGGCCTCTCCGACAATTTCGATGGGTGCCGAACGACGACCGAGCTCGTCTGCCGAGATTCGACACGAGACGCCTGCCGTAGCGACGGCGATTGCGAGTCCGTCGGAGCCGGCTATACCTGCGACCTCGGATATGACGGCAAAGCGTTCGGGTGTGTCTTGTGGGGCTGCGAACCCGGCCGCCCCCTCCTCGTCGCCGGCACGCCCCGCGTCGCGCCGACGGTTCGTCGCGCCGACTGGCGCCCTGTCACCCCGCCATCGGAGGCGTCATGACCTTGTCCAGCCATGCGTCGCTGAGGGCGCTTCTGCTCGGCGCCATCGGGTGTCAGGCCGCGAGCAGCGATGCTCCCACGACTCCCATGGAAGACGTCGTCGACGTGGCGGCTCCTCAGTCTGATGCGTCGGATGCGGTCGCGGCACCCGACGTTCCCGACGAGCCGCTCTGCGTCGCTCCAGTACCCGTCCTTCTCGCCAACGGCGGGCCTAGCGGCTTCGTGAAGTGCGCCGATGGGGCCATCAATCGGGTCGCTTCGGCCGCGTTCGAACCGGTGAACACCGGTGAGGCGTGTCATGGCGATGAGGTGGGCGGCGGATGTTTGACGGATGATGAGTGTTCAGCAGGCCCGAACGGACGCTGTATCCACTATCCCGTCTCGGACGGGGGACCCTTCTGCAACTGCGAGTACGCCTGTGCGACCGACGACGACTGCGCAGCGGGAACGGTTTGTGTGCCTGCAGAACTCGGCGAGAACGCGACGTACCCAAGGTGTGTTGCTGCCGCGTGCAAGCACGGTGATGACTGTCCATCCGGCGAATGTGGGCTCGCGGACTTCTTCAATGGGTGTTACCAGGAGACTCAGCTGCGCTGCCGCGATGCGGAGAAGGATGCTTGTCACAGCGACGACGATTGCGCCGATGCGCGCGTCGTTTTCACCTGCGACGTTGAAGCGGTTGGAAGTGCGTTCGAGTGCGTGTCGGTGAGCTGTGACATCGGCCGCCCCCTCCTCGTCGCCGGCACGCCTCGCGTTGCGCCGACGGTCCGGCGTCCCGACTGGAGTGGCGCCCTCGCATGAACGACGACCACAGCCCAATCCCGACGCCCTCCCAGCGCGAGGTGCTAGTGCAGCGCTGGCTCTCGGTCGCCGCGCTCGAGCACGCCAGCGTCGGCAGCTTCGCGCGCTTTACGTTGCAGCTCTTGGCCGTGGGCGCCCCGCCCGACCTACTGCTCGCGACTCAGCAGGC
>JADMJS010000516.1 GCA_018780435.1 Myxococcales bacterium | reverse complement strand
GCGCTTCGGCCATCTCGGCCTTGCTGATCTTGCTCTTCACGGCGTCGATGCGCTCACGGGCCTGCTTCAGATACACGTCGCGCTGACGCGAGAGGTTCTTGAAGAGCTCCTCGGAAGCGATGAGCTGCTTCTTGTTCTCGTCGATCTCGCGTTTGGTCTCTTTGATCTGGAGGGCCATCTGACCGGCCTTCTCCATCTGCCCCGCGGCGTAGGCGGCTGACGCGCGCGCCGTCATGAGCTCGATCTTCTTCTCTTCCGCCGTGACTTGATTCTTGAGGCGCTCGATCATGCCGGCTTGCTTGGCGAGGTTCTCGTTGAACTGCGCGCTGTTCTTCTGGAAATCGGCGATCTGCGCTTCGAGGATGGCGCGGGGGTTGGCTTCTTCCGCCTTGCCGATGATCCGATACCACCAGCCCCGGATGATTTGCCATAGACGACCCATACGAGAACCTCCGAAGTAGCTGTCCGAAGAGAGTGGTGCGAGTCCAGCGACCGGGCCTACACGCAGCCGGGGCACATCTGGTCGGCAGGGCCGCCGGCGACGCCGCGTCAGGCCCTGGCCGATTCTCGAAGCGCCCCAAGATAGGGGGCGACTTCGGGGCTGTCAAAACGCGGGCACGAATCTCTTGGGTCACGCGTCCTTGGAGCTCAGGCGGGCGTATCCGGGGCTGCGCCGCGGCGCTCCGCGAGCTCGTGTTCATTGACACCGGCACGGCTCGGCGGGAACGTCCGGCCATGTCGACCCGAGACGCCATTTCACAGAAGACGCCACTCGCCTCCACATCGCTCGTCTCGCCCGCAGGAGCCGGCGGGGTGGTCGAGGTCGAGAAGACCCGCAAAGCGTCGGTCTTCAAGGGCCCGGACGGCACGCTCCTCGAGCTGCCGGCGGATTGGTCGCTCCTGCCTCCCGGCGATCCCGCGCTGACGCGGCGGGTGAAGGCGGCTGGCCTGTGCTGGAGCCTCTCGGAGCGGCGCGGCCGCAAAGTGTTCAGTCAGGGGCTCTTGGCCCCGACGGCACGCATCGAACGGCTGAAGCGCGAGCTGGAGGTCGAACGAGCGAACCCGGCGTATCAGAAGAAGCTCGACGCGGGTCGCGAGCGGCGACGAGCCGAAGAAGCCGATTATGCGCGGGACTTTGCGGGTGAGGTCCGCGGCTTCCTCGCCTTCTCGAAGACCTTCGAGGCGGAGGAGAAGGCGCTCGCTCGGCGAGTCGCCGATCACGCGACGCCGGTCGGGAGCGGCACGGTCGCTCGGACGGAGCGGATCCCGATCGAGGAGCGCGCCGAAGCGGCCGTCATCGCGTGGCTTCGACACCAGACGACGACCTACGACGACATGACGATCCCGCGCGTGAAGGGGCTACGGCGAGAGGTGCGTCGGATGCTCGCCGATAGGTCACGGAAGGTGCTCGCCGCGCACCGCGTCGCGGCGGGACACCCAGCGACCGGGTGCGCGCTCTGCACCGCCCTCGCTGCGCCGGCGCCCGCCGCGTCGCCCACGAAGGCCACGAAGACCGCGGAGCTCACAGGCCGCCTGGACACCCTCGTGGCAACGCGAATGGCCCGAAGCCCCGCCGCGACCAACGCCGCCACTCCACGCACAGGGGCGCCGAGTGCCAACCCGGTCGAGCCCCCTGCCCGCGGGGCCGCTGCACGTCCGCTGCCGGCGCCTGCACCGACCTCGGTCCCGGCGCCGCGCGTGCGTCGCTGGACGGATAGCTGAGGCGACGTCTCAGGAACGGGTGATGAACGAGAGGGGGAGGCGCCGGGGCGTGCCCTTGGAGCCGCTGATCGCGTCGGCGTCGCTTGCGGTGACGGGTCTCCGGCCCGTATGATCCCACGCCAGCCGAGCTGGGCCCACCTCGGGTGATTCCCGGTCAGTGACGTCCACCGGTGGGGGGAGCGAAGACATGGAGACGACGAGTCGAAAGTCCGTGCGCAGGCCCTTCACCGAGAAGGGGCTCCCGGGTTGGTGCGCGCTCTTCGCCCTGGGCCTGCCGGCCGCCGTCAGTAGCTGCGAGCCCACGCCGTCGGGGGACGGCGTTGCCAGCGGCGACGTCTACAGCCCGCCTCGGGGCGTCCCGTCGCCCGACGCGGCCCAGGCGTCACCCCCGCCCATTTCGGTCGGCTTCCCCCCGACGCACCCCATCGCCTCAATCGGACCGGACATCGGCCAAGACCCGACGGACAAGGCCGAGCCTCCGTCGCTGACGTCCATCACGCCCGAGTTTGGCGCGGCCACCGGCGGCGAGGTCGTGGTCGTGCGCGGGGCGAACTTCGTGGACGGCGCCGTTGTGATGTTCGGCGACCGGCCATCTCCCAACACCTTCTTCATCGATGACTCGTGGCTGAACGTCACCACTCCCGTGGGCGATCCCGGCCTCGTGGACCTTCGCGTCGTCAACCCGGATGGGCAGGAGGCGGTCCTCCTCGCGGCGTTTCGCTTCGACGCGGCGCTGACGCTCTCGTCAGCCGAGCCCACGTCCGGTGCCACCGATGGCGGAACGGTGGTCACGCTTCGGGGGACGGGGTTCTCGGCCGGGGTGGTCGCCGTGTTCGGCGATCGGATGGCGCCGGTGACCGAGGTCGTCTCGGGCACGGAGCTTCGGGTGACGACGCCTCCAGGACCGCGTGGCGGGGTCGACGTGCGGGTCGTCTTCGACGACGGCGGGAGCGCGGTGCTCGGCGACGCCTTCGAGTACGCCTCGCCTGCCGTGGTGGACGACGTGGCCCCACGCGTCGGGCTCACGGCGGGGGGCGATCCGGTGGTCCTCACTGGGCGCCACCTCACGCCCGACACACGCGTCGACTTCGGCAACGCGCCCGCCAGTGTCACGGCGGTCGCGGTCGATGGCACCTGGATCGAAGTTCGGACGCCGCCGAACGCGCCCGGGCTCGCGAGCCTGGTCGTCGACAACGGGGCCGGCATCACGGTCGTCCCCGGCGCGTTCGTCTACCGCGGCGCGGAAGCGCAACCCTTGACGCTGTGGGCTGTACATCCCGGCTCTGGCCCGCTGAAGGGTGGCAACACAGTCTCTCTCCTCGCGACCGGGCTCGGGAACGGCGAAATCACGACGGTGCGTATCGGCGGCGTCCTGGCGACGCAGGTGACGGTCGACGCGGAGGCCCATGAGGTACGTGCTGTCGTGCCGGCGGCCACTACGTTGGGCCCCGCTTCGGTGGAGCTCCGGCAGACCGTGACATGGACGAGCCTCCCATCGGCGTACCTCTATGCCGACACCATGGTCGCGACCACCCTCAGCCCCGACTCCGGAAACGAAGCCGGCGGCGACGTCGTCACGATCGCGGGGGCTGGATTCGATGGCGTCGATCCGGTGCAGGTCACTTTCGGTGGCCTAGCCGCATCGGACGTGCACGTCGCGTCGGACCATCAGCTCGTCGTCGTCGCTCCGCCATGCTCGCCCGGCCACGTCGAGGTGACGGTCGCTCGCGGCGATGACGTCGTCAGAGTCCCCGGCGGCTGGTTCTGCCGAGCGAGCGCCATCCGCCTTCTCGCGGTTGATCCGCCGGAGGTGGCGCAATCCGGAGGGGCGCTGGTGCGTGTGATCGGGACAGGGCTCCCCGACGACGCGACCATCAGCCTGGGCGGTAAACTCGTCGCAGCCGAGTGGGATTCGCAGAACGCAGTCTATGTACGCGCGCTGGCGAGCGAACCCGGCAGCTACGACGTCGGGCTCTCGTCGGCGAGCCTCGGCTCGGCTCGGTCCTTGCCCAGAGCGCTCCGCGTGTTCGATCCCGAGAACCGGCTCGCTGCCATCTCCGGCCCACCCCTCCTGCGCAATCTCAACGTCACGATCATCGACGGCGGCACCGGCGCAGCGCTCCCAGGCGCCACGGCCATCCTCGGCGCGGATCCGACGACGGCGTTGCAGTGCCTCACCGACGGTCGCGGCCAGTGCACGATCGGCGCACGGGAGCTGCGCGGACCGCAGACGATCACCGCCGCCCGTGAAGGCTTCTCGGCCTACACCGTGGCCGGCTTCGATGCCCGCGACGTCACGCTCTTCATCCGTCAGCTCGCCGCGCCGGGACAAGCAGCCCCGCCGGGCGAACCTGGCGCGGGCGGCGACGGGCAGCTCGATGTCAACACGCTGCTCGGGACCATCTCCGGGAAGGTGGTCGGGCTCGGGAAGTACGTTCAGCTCCCGGCGCCCTCGTGTGACGTCATCGGGAGCCCGGATGGGCAGCAGTGCACGCCTTGCGGCGTCAGCGCGGACTGCGCGCCGGGCCTGACCTGTACGACGCTGGAAGGGAGCGGCAGCTACTGCCTGAAGTCGTGTGGCTCCCAGGCAGACTGCAGCGCCGGCTATCAATGCGGCACCCTTGGGACCGCCTCGTGCGTCCCGAGCGGAGACGAGCCCACGGTGAGATGCGAGACGACGCGACGATCGCTCTTCGGCTCGAATCCGGATCCCGGCCCGGGGGCCAACGTCGACATCGCCGCAGGTGAGTACGAGATCGACGCGCGCCTCGGTGATGTCGTGGTCTTCTGCGTCGCAAGCTACGTCGCGCCCAGCGGCGTGACGATCCCGGTCGCGATGGGGATCTCGGAGACGGTCGTCGTCCACCTCGGTGACGTCA
>JADMJS010000131.1:16547-23383 GCA_018780435.1 Myxococcales bacterium | reverse complement strand
GAGCTCGAAGGGAAGCGCTACATCGACTGGCAGGTGAAGAACCTCGCGAGCTACGGCCAGGAGGGCGTTGGAAGCGGCGACTACGCGCGCTACGGGCTCGAGCGCGGCTTCCTCCGCAGCGCCGGCCTCAGCCTCTACGGTCAGCAGCAGGGCGCGAGTGGCCTCATCGATCCCGACAGCCCGCTCAGCGCCGAGGAGCAGCTCGCGGCGGCCATCGACGAACGCTTCGCCCTCCCGGATGTCGCCGAGTACCCGATTCGGCTCTTCAGCGTTGGCTTCCAACCGACCGAGTTCACGACGGAACCGGAGGACGAGGTGGTGGCACACCTGCGCTTCATCGCGGAGTACCTCGAAGAGAAGCACCCGGAGGTCATGCCCATCGCGACTTTCCACGCGACGGCCAAGCCGCCCTCCGAGAAGTACGGCGTCTCGCCCTACGCCCTCATGGTGCCGGCGCACGAGCGCTGGGGCGTCAACGTCCACACTCTCATGTTCTACGATCTTGAGCGCCCGGCCCCGGTCTACGGCAACGAGAACTTCAACTATCTCGAAGACTTCATGCGGGAGCACGCGGACGAGCGGCGCTTCTGGTACTTCCCGGAGTCCGCGTGGTGGCTCACCTTCGACCTGCCGGTGCCGCTCTATCTGCCGATTACCATCGAGGCACGCAGCCGCGACCTCGCGGCGCTGGCCGACCTCGTCGACACGACCTGGCAATACGGCGAAGCCGCCGCCGCCGATACGGGCCTGGACGGGCACCGGATCTTCGGCAGCGGCCACGAGTGGGGCTACTGGCAGAACGAATATTGCGCATTCCGAATGGCCGCCGACAAGGATCTCGACTGGCGCGGGTGCCTCGAGGACATCACGACGCCGCTCGGCGAGGCGCAATCGGGCGTGATCGAGGTCCTCGACGCCGTCATCGCCCACCAGGAGACCGCCTTCTTCGACGCGGAGCTCCTCCGCTACCTCGTCGGCACCGACGCCGAGACCGAAGCGGCCGCCGCGCTCGGCGTCGTCTTTCACCCGCTCCCGCCGACGCCCGAGGCGGTGATCGCGTGGGACGAAGCGGGGCTCACGACGTGGGAACAGTCGACGCGGCCGCGGCTCCTGGAGATGGCCGGGACCTACGCGGCGCTCGTACAGAACCTTGCCATCATTGAGGAGTCCGTCCCCGAGAACGCGGGCACCTTCTTCCGAGAGATCCGCGATGGGATCGAGGTCACCGGTCTGCGTGCCCGCCACGCGGCCGAGCTCTACGGGGCCCTCGCGGCGCGTCGACGCGCCGTCCTGTCGGGTGGCGATGACACGAGCGCGGCGGGGCTCGCGGCAGCGAAGGCCACTACCGACGCGGCCATCGCGGTCATCCACCGCCGTGAAGCCGACTATCGCTATGCGCCTCTCGAACGCGCCATTGGCGGCGGCGAGACCCTCGACGGCGATGCCAACTGGACTATCTACCCCTACCGCTACCTCGCCCGCACGCATTGGGGCTTCTACTGGACCGAGCCGGACCGCCGGGCCTCCGAGGCCCTCGCTGGGGCCGCGAGCGACGTCCGCGTTCAGGTCACGGACGCGCTGGTCGCCGCCGGACAGGCCCATGAGCTGACCTTCCTGGCGGCGTCACCCGGCGGGACTCTGGAATGGGGCGACGACGCTGAGGACACCATCCCGGCCGGCGCTGCGTCGCGCTCGCATACCTTCGCCGTTCCGGGACGTTACGTCGCGACGGCCACCCTAGGCGGCGCGGCAGAGTCCTTCGCGCTCGGTGCGCTGGTCACCGAGACCTTCACGGGGAAGACCGCGACGGCGGTGTCGCCCGTGGGCGTCTCCATCATCGATCCGCTGCTCCCGGCGCTCGTCTACGGCGCGCTGGGGACGGCCGAAGGAGGGCAGGGGCAAGTGGCGCTCGGCTTCGCGCGGGACGAGGCCGGGACGGTCGCGCCCTCGGGGTGGAAGGCGATCGATCTCGCGGAAGCGCCCGGCCTCGAGACGGTGCCCGCGGATCTCACCGTCCCGATCATGAACGGAAACAACCTCTTGGCTGAGATCGAGCTAATCGGCGCCGTCTTTCGCGTCCCACCCGGCGAAGCGCCGCGCGTAAGCGGCGCGCTGGCCACGGACGCCCTCATCGCCGCCGTCGTCGAGGTTGGCGGCTTCGAGCCGGAGGGCGCGAAGTCCTTGGTCGCGAGCCTCCTCGGGCTCACGCCCGAAACGTTGCCCGAGGTGCTCGACTTCGAAGTGCGCTGGACCCTGCCGGACTGATCCTGCCGGACTGACCCTGCCAACCTGACGCTTGAGGTCGAATTGACCCTTGACTCCCCTGGCACACGGCCTTAAGGTGCCGCGCTCCGTCGCTCCAGCGACTGGCTCAGCGCGGCACGTGGTCGCGGAACCGCTTGGGGTTCCCGGTGCCCGGCGCTCAGCCCTCGCCCAGGACGGACCAGGAACGGACACGACTGCCCATGCGGAAGAACACGGAAGAGAGCATCGAGTCGGTGGATCGGGGCCAGGATGGCCCGTCGGGTGGTGATCGCGGTGGGGACCGTCCCCGTCGTTCGGGCGGTAGCGACCGTCCGAAGCCGCAGAAGCGTGGCGATGGCCAGCTTCGCCCGCTTGAGATCGTCGTCGTCGATGGTGACGTCGAGCGCGCCATTCGCGCTCTCAAGCGCGAAGTCGGCAAAGAGGGCATCCTCAAGGCCCTGAAGCGCAAGCGCTACTACGAGAAGCCGTCCGAGGCTCGCAAGCGCAAGCAGCGCGAGGCGGTTCGCCGTCGTCGTCGCGCCGAGCGCCGCACCCGCAAGTAAGACGTGCGCCCGCGGGCGGGGGTGACCCCGGTCCCGCCGCACTCACGAAACGCCCGAGAAGGTTCAGGCTCGAACACCACCGGCAGTTAATGCCAGCGGCGCTCGTGTGTCATACCTCCTCGCCGTGCGTCAGGCGACGCATCATCCTCGAGCGTCCCGCCTCCCCACGAAAGCGTCTCCCGCTGCTGGCCAAGCCCAGCATCGCGGACCTGCGCGAGTCGCAAGGGCCATCGGCGCTTTGACGCGTCGGGTCGTCGACGCTAGCGTAAGTCCCATGTCCGACGCTCCATTTCACCGGACGGCACCCGAGGCCGCGTCGGCTTAGGCGCCTGCCTGCCTTCGCTGTCAGGGGCGGGTGGGGCGAGCTTGACCGGTAAGTCACCGAGTCTTACCCTCTTCTCATGAACACGCTAATCGTCAGCAGCAAGGGCCAGATCACCGTCCCCAAGCGGCTCCGTGAGGAGCTGAAGCTCTACGCGGGTGCCAAGATCGAGGCCACAATCGATTCGGAAGGGCGGCTCGTACTCACCCCCGCGCTTCACACGGCCGAGACCTTGTTTGCGACGCGGCCTCCTGTCTCCCGTGTGTTGACGGTCGAGGAGATGGACGCGGTGATTCATGCGAGGCATCGCGCCAGCACGTGATTGCCTTCGACACCAATGTCCTTGCACGCGTCCTCCTCGGCGATGACCCTACGCAGACGCGGGTGGCCGAACGGCGCTTTCTCGAGTGTTCGAAGGGCAGTGGTGTATTCGTCGGTCACGTCGTGTTGGCAGAGTTGGCCTGGGTCATGGAATCAGGATACGGGCTCTCGGCTGCACAAGTGCGTGAACGGATTGCGAGTCTCGTTCGTACACAGGGTGTGTTCGTACCTGACCTCGAAGTGGTGTTCGAGGCGCTGCGCCGCGATGCAGCCGGCACCGCGAATCTCTCCGACTACCTCATTTTAGAGGCTGCGCGTTCGGCCGGTGCCCACCGCCTGCTGACTTTCGACAAGAAGCTCGCCCGTGAACCCGATGTGGAGTTGGCCGTGTGAGGAGCTCCCTGCCCGCTTCGGCCCGGAATCGAGGCCACGCAGGTCTTCTGGCCGAGTCGCGATGGGACGATGCCCTCGCCGACTGGCTGCGCGCGAGTCAACCCCGAGTCTTCGAATCGAGCGGGGAGGGGGCTGGGATCTCAGAGCTCCTCAGGACGATGGCGCCCGGTTGATCCCCCTGACCTTCATCACCGACGCCCTCGTTCGCGACCTCGCGGGGCTCCACTTCGGCCCGCCGGTCACGCACGTCTATAATCCGCTGGTCTATGCGCGGGCGGCGTGGGACGAGTACTGCCGCCGCTACGGGCCGACCGGCGAGCCGCGTGACGTGCTCCTCATCGGGATGAACCCGGGGCCCTTCGGGATGGCGCAAGTCGGTGTTCCCTTTGGGGAAGTGGCGGCGGTTCGGGACTGGCTCGGGATCGAGACGACGATCGGGCGGCCGCCACTCGAGCACCCGAAGCGCCCGATTCAGGGCTTCGCCTGCCCGAAGTCGGAGGTCAGCGGCGCGCGCCTCTGGGGCTGGGCCCGGGAACGCTACGGCACGCCGGACGCCTTCTTTGCCCGCTTCTTCATCACCAACTACTGCCCGCTCGTCTTCATGAGTGCGTCGGGCGCCAACGTAGTGCCCGAGACGCTGTCACGCGCCGAACGCGAGCCGCTCTTCGCCGCCTGTGACGCCGCGCTTCGGGCCACCCTCTTGCTCGTGAAGCCGCGCTTCGTCGTGGGGGTCGGCAAGTTCGCGGAGGGCAGGGCGCGGGCCGTCGCGGACGGGATCCCGGGGCTCGTCATCGGCAGCGTCCCGCATCCGAGCCCGGCGAGCCCCATCGCCAACCGCGGGTGGGCGCCGCTCATGGACGACGCGCTCGGACGACTTGGGGTGACGTGAGCCGGTCAGGTCGGCGAGGCGTCTCGGGCCGCCGAGGCGCTTGTGCCCGCCATACACCAGCCTCCGCCGTGTTGGCGAACGCGATGTTCGGGGCGTAGCTCGCTGCGTGCGTCGTCAGCGAGCAGGACACAAGGTTCGAACCAACGGTGCGTGCGGCTCCACCCAAGTCGCGTCGGGAGCTCACCCGCGAACTCTGGCGAGTCCGGACAGCGCCAGTGCCAGAGCGCCCAACGGTCCGGTATCTGCTTGAACGCGATGACCTCCTTCACGCCCCCGTTGCAGTTGGTGGCGACCACGAGATACGCCGCGTCCCGCGCGGGCGTGGCGGCGTATTCGAGCACGACGTCATGGTGGAACTCACCCTGATCCCAAACGTGCTTCAGCGTTGCCGTCGCCCCGAGCCGCGTCAGCGCCGAGAGTACCGACGTGAGATCGCCTTCTTTGGCTAGCGTGTCGAGCAGCGTATCCATGCATGGAAGGCTACGGGGCGGTCGCCCCCTCGTCAAAGGCTCGCAGCAGGGTGTCAATGTCGGCGCCACCCATGATGCCCGCCCGTGGCCGGAGACCACTCCCAGGGCCGGGCCCCGCGTCCGCGACGCCGTCCGTCGGGCCGAGGAAGTCCGCGGTCGCCACCTTCAGAGAGCCCGCCGCGCCGTCGCTCGTCAGGTTGTCTCGGCACTCGACGTCGGCGGGGGTGGTGGCGCCCGGGGCGCGGCCGTCGTCTTCGTGGAGGAGGATGGAGGGCGCGCCGGGCGTCCAGACCGTGTTGTGTTCGATGAGGACGCGCCGCGCGCCGGGCGTCACGAAGGTCGTGTAGGTCCGGATGCCGCTGCCGCCGGCGATGGCCCAGACGAGGTTGTGCCGGACGATGGTGTCGCCGTGGCCGATCCCGATGCCGGCGATGGGGCCGCCGGTGCTGCGAAAGTCGACGACGCGGTTGAACTCAACGAGGTACTCGCCGCTCGGATAGTCGACCGGCGACACCGCGATCGTGATGGCGGCCTTGAATGCGTGTGAGCTCGCCATGACCAGGTTCCCGCGGACCGTCACGCGCCGGGTGAAGGGCTTGACCTCGATCCCCTCGGCGCGGGTGCCCAGCAGGGTGTTCCCCTCCACGAGGATGTCGTGCGTCTCGTCCCCGCCGATCGCGCCCGTCCCGACGTAGACCCCTTCGCCGTAACGCGCCGTCACGAGCCCTGTGTCCCGGACGGTATTGCCGATGAGGGCGACGTGCTCCGATGGTGGTCCTGTGAAGCGCGGCGCCCCCGTCCAGTCGATCGGGCGCCCGACGTGCAGCCCGGCCTGACCGACGGACTCGACCAGCACCCCTTCGATCCGGACGTGCCGGCACGCGTGGCAACCGAGGCCGGTCTGCGAGCGGGTCACCCGGAGGCCTTTGACCACGATGTGGTCCACGTCCGCGAGCTGAGCGCCGAGCCCGTCGCGTAGCGAGCCGGTCGTGAAGGTGGCCTCGCGGGACGCTCCGGGCGCGGCGCGAAAGACAATGGGTCGTCCTGGTTCGCCGCGTTTGCCGTAGATTCGCAGCCTCGGGTAACGCCCCCGAGCGAAGCAGACCACGTCGCCCGGCTGGGCGAGCCGCACGGCGCGATCGGGTGTGCGAACCGCACGTGCGTCGTGTCGGCCGTCGTGTCGGTCATCGCCGCGAGACGAGACCCAGACGCTACACGGCACTTCCGGCGTCGGGGCGCCCGGCGAGGATTGACCGTACGCGTCGGCCGCGCCGAGCCATCCGATGAAGGTGAGAAGGGAGAGAACGAGCGCGCCCGATGGGTGGATCGGGCACGTCGTGGGTACCCAGGCGGCGCGCCAGCGCGCGTCTCGCCCGGGGGCTTTCATCACTGACCGAAGTCAGCCGAGTCGTCGGCACCTTCGTCAGTCGCGTCGGACATGTCGCTCATGTCGGTCGCGTCGCTCATGTCGGTCATGTCGGCGCCATCGGTCGTGTCGCTCATGTCAGCGCCGCTGTCGTCACTGTCGCTGGTGTCGTCGCCGTCGCTCATGTCGGTCATGTCGGCGCCGCTGTCGTCGCTGTCGCTGGTGTCGTCGCCGTCGCTCATGTCGGTCATGTCGGCGCCGCTGTCGT
>JADMJS010000131.1:0-16447 GCA_018780435.1 Myxococcales bacterium | reverse complement strand
CGCTGTCGCTGGTGTCGTCGCCGTCGCTCATGTCAGTCATGTCGGCGCCGCTATCGTCGCCGCTGTCTTCGCTGTCGCTGGTGTCGTCACCGTCTTCGCCCGGGAAGTCGCCGAACCAGTCGTCGTCGCCGTCTTCGTCTTCGTAGTAGTCCTCGTCGCCCTCGAAGGAGCAGTACTCCGACGCTTCAGCGTCGTCCGAGGAACATTCGTCCTCGGTGAAGAACTCGTCGTCTTCGGGGTAGCAGATGTCCTCGCCGTCGAAGGAACAGATGTCATCAGACTCATAGAAGTCCCAGTCGTCCTCGCCGAACGAGTCGAACCAGTCGCCCTCCTCCCAGTCCTCGAGGTCGGCTTCGTCGAAGAAGTCGAAGACGGAGAACTCACCTTCATCGTCGCCACAGACGATCTCACCGGGGGTCTCGGTGTCGTCTTCCCAGTTGATCGCGCCGAGGTTGGCGTCTTCCTTGAAGGCGTCACCCGGGATCTCGAAGGTGGTCTCGCCTTCCGTCAGCGCACCCGGGAGCGGCTTCACGTTCGACTGGACGAACTTCAGCTTCTTCAGCTGCCCGTCGGCCGACTTGATCGTCAGCACGGCCGACTGATTCTTCGGGAGGTTGATCGAGAACTTCTTGGTCTTCGGGTCGATGACGCCCTTGACCGTCTTCCCGCTCTTGAGCTTCGCCCCGATGGCCGCGCCCTTCTGCAGGTTGGTGATGGCCCCCGTGACGGTGCGCACCTGGCCGGTCTTGCCTGTGGTGCCGGTCGTGCTGCTCGAGTCCGACGATTCGCAAGCGTCCGTGACGGCAGCCAACGCGACGGCGATGAGTCCCTGTAGTGTTCGTTTCATCTGAAGTCCTCCCTGGTTGTGCCCTTGGCACGGGGCGTTGTACCGACCGAGAACGGGACGTCAAGTTGCGCCATTCCCGAGGTCTGTTTGTCCTGAGGTGTCGTCACTGCCGAAGCCAGCGCCCGGACTCCCGCCGCGCCAGAGAGCGTCGTTCGAGATCGAGGAGATGAGACAGTGTCGCTCGCCGCGCGAGCTCCGGGTGCGCTCCGGGTGAGTCTGCGTACGCGTCTCGTGTGATCTCGATCAGCGCGTCCCACCGCGAGAGCGCGTCGTGGACGCGGTGCTCCCGATAACGTCGGTGCCGCAAGGTGCCTTGGAGCCGCTCTCTCCCGTCGAGCAGCGCGTCGCCATGAGCGGGATGGACGGGCGACAGCGAGCCCGCCGCCCGACTCCCAAGCCAGTCGACCATCTGTTCGAGGCTGGCGAGATACGCGGTCAAGTCGCCGTCGTCCGGGTCCACCAGGATGGTCCCCACCGACGCGACCATGTCGCCTGCGACTACGGCGCCGTCGGACGGCCGGAGCAGCACGAGATGCCCGGCGGCGTGGCCCGGCGTGTGTCCAACGAACCAGCCTGCGGGACCACCGTCGAGCGCTTCGAGGGCGCCGGCGGCCGGCGCGAAGACGCGCGAGACCGGAAAACGCACGCGCGCCGCCGTCTCAGGATGTGCCCACACTGGGAGGCGTAGTCGCTCCGAGAGTGACACGACGCCACCGACGTGATCGGTGTGGTGGTGGGTGAGCACGATGGCGGTGGGGCGCCCATATTTGCCTGCGTAACGTTCAACCGCCTGCAGGAGCCGCGCTTGTTCGTCGGGCCATGGTGATCCCGGATCGACGATGACCCAACAGCGATGGCCGACGAACACACAGTTGGTATGTGTCGCGGGCGGCAGGGTCGGGGTGCGCAACGGAAAGAGGCGCACGCCCGACGCCACTTCGACGCCGCCGACGAGATCGGGTTCGATCGCGTGCAGCGCCGCCGGATCGAGGTGCACCTCCCATCGACGGAACGACGCCAACATCGCCGCACGGCCGAGGCGTTGACCCCCCGCGGGGGCTTCCCACCCGTCCGGCGGCAGCACGATACGCGTCGAGAAGCGGCGCGAGAGCCCGTGTGGCGACTCGTGGCGGGCGATCTCGACCAGTTCACCTTCAGCGGAAGCCGTCACATCCGTAGTGAGCTCGGGTAGTTGGACGAGGCCATCACGACCTCTGACCCACGCGATCCCGCCGTCGTCGTCCCGATCGAAGACGCACGTTCGGGCACGCGCCGGCGAATGCGACGGCGGCGGTAACGAGTCGAGCAGTGGGCCTGGGACTTCGGACACTCTGCGGCCTTAGCCGACGCCTTGGGTCCGGTCAAGGATCGCGCGCCGGTCGCGTGGTGCTCCCAAAGAAGGGATCCGTCGAGACCGGCAAGGTCAGCGGCGGCGCCTCGAGGCGTTGCGCGACCCCGCCCACCACGACGGCCACCCAGCCGCCGCGCGTCGTCACCGACCCCTCGGAGCCGGCCCGCCAGCTCTCGATGAGCACGGGGACGCGATGGTAGTAGACCCCGCCGATCCGTCGCGGCGCCCCTGGCAAATTGTCTACTCGCGCCACCGGCGTGGCCGTGGCCCCCGAAAGAGAGAGAGGCGGCGTCACCGTGAGCTGGGTGAGTGAGAGGCCCTCGCGGATCCAGAGGCACAGGGCTACTCGGGTTGGCACATTGACGAAGAGCCCTGGGGGCGCTTCCCAGTCGAGGAACGCGTCGCCACGGGAGACCTCGTCCGGCGGCGCCGGTTTCGGCGTGCCCGAGACGTCGACCACGTGGGACGCCGAACGAACGACGGCGCCATCGATGGTCGCGCTCACGATGGGCAAGGTCAGAGGGCCGGCCCGCCGCGCGACGAGCGTCAGCGTCAGCGTCGACGACCGTGAGGTCGCCCCGTTGACGATGCTGAATTGCGACGAGCGGCTGGACTCCCGAACGACCCAATCGGAGGACGCGTGGGCGGTGAGCTCGGCCTGCGCCGCGATCACGTAGGTGACGCGGAGCTCCGCCCCTGCGTCATGGACGCGTGGGGCCGACTCGATGTGGATGGGGGGAGGGGCGGCGAGGAAAAGGGCGGTCAGGAGGGGCAGCATCCGCCGGATGCTGCGCCCACTCCCGACCGCGCTTCAAGTTACATGCAGACGAAGTTCACGCACTTGCCGCTGGCGCAGTGCGCGTCCATCCCACACTGGGCACCACTCGGGGCGAGCGGCTTGCACACGTCCGGGCAGCCGTCGCCATCGATGTCGGCGGCGATCGTGCCGGCGCCGCACACCAAGGGCTCACAACGCGGGACGCACGTGTCGAGGCAGCCGTCGCCGTCGCCGTCGACGGGGATCTCGGTGGCGCTACACTCGACGGGGACACACTGCGACACACACAGGTCCGGGCAGCCATCGCCGTCCGTGTCCTTGGGTGCCGAGCCGGGCTCACACTGCAGGACCGGGCACACCGGGACGCACGTCTCCGGGCAACCATCTTTGTTTCCGTCCGCCGGCTTCATGCCGGCCGGGCACACGATGGGCTCGCAGCACACACACGACTCCCAGCAGCCGTCGCTATCGAGGTCCGCCGAGTGCGAGTTCGGCGGGCACATCTTGCAGATGTCCAGCGTCCCATCGCAATCGCCGTCGCCGAGCACGCCCGTCGGGCCACAGGTCCCGCCGGCCGCGAGGCACTGCTGGAGGTAGGACGCGGTGGCGATCCCGCCGCAGAAGCCCCACTTCTCCTGATAGCACGACGTCGTGTCCGGGCGACACACGTCGAGGCAGCCGTCACCGTCGCTATCGACCGGCTTCTCCCCAGCGGGGCAGACCGGGGCGGCCGGGCAGCAGTCGCAGGACTCCTGGCAGCCGTCGCCATCGAGGTCCGAGGGGACCGTGCCTGCCGGGCAGGTTCGGCAAACCTCGATCTCACCGTCGCAGTCCGAGTCGGCGAGGATGGCTCCGTGTCCACAGCCGCCGCCCTGAGCGAGGCACTGGGTCACGTAACTCGCGTAGCTCTGATCCTGGCAGAAGCCGAAGACCGCTTGGTCACACGCCACTACACGGCAGGTCTCCGCGCAGCCGTCGCCATCCGCGTCGACCGGCCGCTCGTTGGGCTTACAGGTGATGGGCGCGCAGCAGGCGCACGACTCGAAGCAGCCATCGCCATTCTGGTCCGCCGGGATGGTCCCGACAGGGCAAAGGTGGCAGGTGTCGAGCGTCCCGTCGCAGTTCTCGTCTGCGAAGATCGCGTTGTCGCCGCAGGCGCCGCCGAAGCCAAGGCACTGGTTCAGGTAGGGCGCTGCCGGCTGATCCTTGCACCAGCCGAAGTACGGATTGCACGGCGTGTCGCAGCGGTCCGGACAGCCGTCCATGTCGCTATCGACGGGCTGCGTGCCGGCCGGGCATTCGAGCGCGGGGCAGCAGTCGCAGGCTTCCTGGCAGCCGTCGTTGTCGCCGTCCACCGAGTGTGTTCCCGGCGGGCAGAGGCGGCAAACATCCAGCGAGCCGTCGCAGTTGGAGTCAGCCAAGATGGCGTTCGGGCCACAACCGCCGCCCGCCGCCATGCACTGCATGTGGTAGGACGCCGGATCTTGGTCCTTGCACCAGCCCGAGATGTACGAATCACAGCTACTGACGCAGGTGTCCGCGCAGCCGTCACCGTCGACGTCGACCGGGTTCTGGCCGGCGGGGCAGACGATGGGCTCGCAGCAGGTGCAGGCTTCGAAGCAACCATCACCGTTCTGATCGCTCGGGTGCGAGCCGACCGGGCAGAGCTGGCATACGTCGAGCAGACCATCGCAGTCCTTATCGGCGAAGATGGCGTTCGGACCGCAATCGCCGCCGAAGCTCATGCATTGCTCGTAGTAGGGTCCCAGCGGCTGAGCCGGGCACCAGCCCAAGAGCCCCTGGCACCCACCATCGCGACAGGCGTCGACGCAGCCGTCGTTGTCCGAGTCGAAGGGCTCCTGACCTGGCGGGCATTCGATCGGCTGGCACGGCGGCTTGCACGCGTCGATACAGCCGTCGCCATTGACATCGACGGGGACGAGCGGGGGCTCGCAGACGATGTTCTGGCAGTCCTGGCGGCAGATGTCCGGGCAACCGTCCATGTTGGTGTCCACCGGAGTGGTCCCGGCCGGACAGATGAGCGGCTCACAGCAACCACACGTCTCGAAGCAACCATCCTGGTTCAGGTCCATCGCTTGTGTACCCGCGGGGCACGCCTGGCAGGCGTCCTCGAGCTGACCGTCACAGTTGGCGTCCGCGTAGATGGCCCCTGGGCCGCAGGGCTGCCACGAGCTGCAATCGAGGAAGTACTGCTTCGGGTCCTTCTCCGGGCACCAGCCGATGAAGCCAGCGTCGCAGATCGTGCAGTACGGCATCGGCACGGTCTGAGTCGCGCACTGACCGGCCGGCACCACTGTGAAGACGTCGCCTGCACGGCAGCAAACCTGTGAGCTCCCGCCGCACATGTCCGTCGGGACGACTTGCGCCGAGGGGCACTGGGTAGCCGGGACCATGGCGAAGGTCCCGTCCGCTGCCTTGCAGCAGACGGTCGCGACGGGCTGGCACTTCTCGTTCGGCACGACCTGAGTCGCCGGGCACTGCGACGCCGGGACGAACGTGTAGAGGCCCGTTGTGGGATCGACGCAGCAGACCTTGGGTTCGGTCTTGCAGAGGTCCATGGGGAGAACGAAGTCAGGACCACACTCCGGGGCCGGGACGATGGCCGCAGTGCCGTCGGGCATCTCGCAGCAGACGTCGCCGGTGACGGCGCAGAACTCCGCGGGGACGACCTGCGTGGCCTGGCACTGCGTCGCTGGCGCGGTGAAGTAGGTCCCGTCCGGCGCCTTGCAGCAGACGGTCTCGACCGGCTGGCACTTCTCGTTCGGCACGACCTGAGTCGCCGGGCACTGCGACGCCGGGACGAACGTGTAGAGGCCCGTTGTGGGATCGACGCAGCAGACCTTGGGTTCGGTCTTGCAGAGGTCCATGGGGAGAACGAAGTCAGGACCACACTCCGGGGCCGGGACGATGGCCGCAGTGCCGTCGGGCATCTCGCAGCAGACGTCGCCGGTGACGGCGCAGAACTCCGCGGGGACGACCTGCGTGGCCTGGCACTGCGTCGCTGGCGCGGTGAAGTAGGTCCCGTCCGGCGCCTTGCAGCAGACGGTCTCGACCGGCTGGCACTTCTCGTTCGGCATGACCTGGGTCGCCGGGCACTGCGACGTCGGGACGAACGCGTAGAGGCCCGTCGTGGGATCGACGCAGCAGACCTTCTCCTCCGGCATGCAGAGCTCCGGCGGGACGACGGCGCCCGCGGGGCAAATGTCGGACCCGACGACGAAGTAGCCGACGGGCGTCTCGCAGCACACCACCGTAGCGGATTCGCACAGCTCCATGGGCATCACGGCGCCCGCCGGGCACTGTGAGGCCGGAACGATGACGTGGTTTCCAGTGGCGTCCATGCAGCAGACCTTGGGTTCGACCTGGCACATCTCTGGGGCCACGATGGCGCCCGCCGGGCACTGCGTCGCCGGGATGACGACAAAAGAGCCGTCGTCGCGCCTACAGCAGACGGTTTCGATCGGCTGACACAGCTCGTTCGGGACGACCTGGGTCGGCGGGCACTGCGAGGACGGGACCGCGGCGTACGTGCCGTCGGCCGACTTGCAGCACACCTTCACTTCACCCACGCACATCTCCGGGGCCACGACGGCGCCGACCGGGCACTCCGCTACCGGGACCGGTACGAACGAACCGTCATCGCGCTTGCAGCAGACCATCTCAGACGCCTGGCACTTCTCGATCGGCTGTACCTGCGACGCCGGGCACTGCGACGCAGGCACCATGCCGTAGGCACCGCTAGCCGGATCCATGCAGCACACGAGCTCGGCCGGCTGGCACTTCTCCCAGGGCGCGATCTGCGCGGCCGGGCATTGCGTCGCCGGCACGATGGTGTAGGCGCCCGTCGCGTCGGCACAGCAGACCTCTTCCACCGGAATGCACTTGTCCGCCGGCAGGATCTGCGCGAACGAACACTGCGACGCCGGCACGAAGGCTGCGGTCCCGTCGGCCATCTGGCAGCAGACCTGCTGCTCACACATCGCCATCGTCGCGACCTGCGAGGCCGGGCAGGCCGTCGCCGAGACGATCTGGTAGCCGGTCGCAGTCTTGCAGCAGACCTCGGTGTTCTGGAAGCACATGTCCCAGCCGACCACCGAGCCCGCCGGGCACTGCGACGCGAGCGTCGGGAAGTACCCGCCGTTCACCTTGCAGCAGACCTCCGGATCCTGGCAGAGCTCCATCGAGACGACCGCCGCGGCGGGGCACTCGACGATGGAGGCGATGCCGTACCCGCCCGTGGGCAGCTTGCAGCAGACCTCGAAGCCTTCGCAGACCTCCCACGGGGCGTAGGCCTGGTTCGGGCACTCGTTCATCGGGACGACGGCGACGGTGCCGTCGGACATCTTGCAGCAGACCTCCTTGATGCAGCTATCGGCGGGCAGAACGCCACCCGTCGGGCACTGCGACGCGGGTACGAACTGCGGGCCCACCGGGGTCTGACAACAGACCTCCGGGTCGGGCTTGCAGAGGTCCCACGACACGACCTGTGACGTCGGGCACTGCGACGCCGGGAGGGCCTGGTAGCCCGTGCCGGTCTTGCAGCAGACTTCGACTTGCGTGGCGCAGAGGTCGGGCGAGACGACCATGGTCGCGTCACACTGGAACGACGGCACCGTCACGTAGCCGGCGGCGGTCTTGCAGCAGACCTCGGCGTAGCAGAGATCGAGCGGCGAGACTTGGGCGGCCGGGCAGGCCGAGGCCGGGACCACGAGGTAGCCCGAGTCCAGCTTGCAGCAGACCGCTTCGTCGCACTTGTCATCCGGGAGGATGGCCGAACCCGCGCAGTCGGCGGCGGGGACGATGGTCGGCGCGCCAGCGACGAGGCAGCAGACCTCACCCTGCGGCTTGCAGAGCTCGGGAGCGGCGATCTGCGACGACGGGCACTGGGTGCTCGGGAGCACCTGGTAGCCGCTCGCCGTCTTGCAGCACACGTCTTCGACGGGCGCGCAGAGGTCCGGGGCCACGATGCCCCAGGTCGGGCAGGCGTAGGCCGGCACGACTTGGAAGCCCGCGTCGGTCTTGCAGCAGTACTCGGAGTGGCAAGCCGCATCCGGGACCGCCGCTCCGCCGGCCGCGGTGCAGTCCGCCGCCGTCGTGAAGTGATAAGCGCCCGGCATCTTGCAGCAGACGTCCTGGTGGCACATGTCGTCGGCGACAATAGCGCCCGCCGGGCACTGCGACTCCGGGACCACGGCATAGCCGGTCGTCCCGCCGACGGTCACGAGGCAGCAGACGTCGATCTTGCAGAGGTCGTAAGACACGATCTGCGAGGCCGGGCACTGCGCCGCGGCGACGGTCTGATAACCCGTCGCGGTCTTGCAGCAGACCTCCTGCTTGCACATCTCCCACGGCGACGCGCTGCCGGTCGGGCAGAGGGAGGCGGGGAGGATCTGGAAGCCATTCGGGGTCTTGCAGCAGATCTCGACCGGATTCAGGCACAGGTCAGCAGAGACCACCTGTGCGGCGGGGCACTCGATGGCCGCCACGAACGCGTAGCCCGCGTCGGTCTTGCAGCAGACCTTCTCCGAACAATACTCGTTCGGCACGATGGCCGGGCACTGGTTCGACGGGACAATCTGGTAGCCGGCGGTCGTCTTGCAGCAGACGTCCGTGGGCTTGCACATCTCGAAGGAGACGATCTGACCCGCCGGGCACTGGGCGGCCGGCTGGACGAAATAGCCACCGTCGGTCTTGCAGCAGACCTCTTGCTTGCAGATATCCAGGCCGACCGTCTGGCTGGCCGGGCACGACGCCGCCGGGACGATCTGGTAGCCCGCGTCGGTCTTGCAGCAGACCTCCTGGCGGCAGACGTCGCTCGCGACCTGCTGGCTGGACGGGCACTGGGTGCTCGGGAGGATCTGGTAGCCGACGTCGGTCTTGCAGCAGACGTCCTGCGGCTTGCACATCTCGAACGAGACGACCTGCGACGCCGGACATTGCGACTGCGGGAGCGTCACGTAGCCGGCCGAGGTCTTGCAACAGACCTCCTGCTTACACATGTCCGCCGCGAGCCACTGGCTGGCCGGGCACTGGAAGGCCGGGACGATCTGCGGACCGGCGGCGGTCTTGCAGCAGACCTCCTGCTTGCAGAACTGCCAATCGATCGGGCTCGTGCACTGATTCGACGGGAGGATCTGGTAGCCGAAGTCGGTCTTGCAGCAGGTGTCGACCGGCTTGCAGAGGTCGGCCGGGGCGATCTGAGTGGCCGGGCATTGCGTGGACGGTACGACGAAGAAGCCACCGTTCAGCTTGCAGCAGACGTCGACGGGCTTGCACAGCTCCGGCGCCGCGACCTGCGCCGCCGGGCACTGGAAGGCCGGGAGCGTCTGATAGCCGGTGGCGGTCTTGCAGCAGACCTCCTGCTTACAGAGGTCGACCGGGACGACCTGCGACGTCGGGCACTTGGCCGACGACGTGAACTGGTAGCCGGTGGTGGTCTTGCAGCAGACCTCGACCTGCGGCGTGCACAGGTCGGTCGCGGCCCACTGGCTGGCGGGACACTGGTAGGCCGGCAGGGTCTGGTAGCCGGTGGCGGTCTTGCAGCAGACCTCCTGCTTGCAGAGGTCGCCCGGGATGACCTGCGACGACGGGCACTGCGTCGACGGCAGGAACTGGTAGCCGAACGAGGTCTTGCAGCAGACGTCGACGACCGGCTGGCAGTACTGCTCCGGGGCCCATTGGAGGACCGGGCACTGGTAAGCCGGAAGCGTCTGGTAGCCCGTCGTGGTCTTGCAGCAGATGTTCTGCTTGCAGAGGTCGGCCGGGATGAGCTGGCTGGTGGGGCATTGGTCGCCCGGCACGAACTGATACCCGATGGCGGTCGTGCAGCAGACCTCCGGCTGGGGCTTGCACAGCTCGTACGCGACGATCTGAGCCGCGAGGCACTTCGACGCCGCGACGACCTGATAGCCGTCCGCGGTCTCGCAGCAGACCTCCTGGGCGCACATGGCCAGCGGCAGGGTGGCGGTCGCAGAGCACTGGGTCGACGGCAGGACCTGGTAGCCGAGGTCGGTCTTGCAACAAACCTCCACCGGCTTGCAGAGGTCAGCCGACACCACCGCGCCGAGCGGGCACTGGGTCGACGGCAGCGTCTGGTAGCCCGAGGTGGTCTTGCAGCACACGTCGACCACCTGGCAGAGCTGGCCAGGGACGATGGCGCCCACCGGGCACTGGCCGGCCGGGACCGTCAGGTAGCCCGACGCGGTCTTGCAGCAGACCGACTCCGCGCAGTAGTCCGCCGGGACGACGGCGGCCGAGAGGCACTGGTCCTGCGGGACGACGTGGTAGCCGTCCGGGAACTTGCAGCACACGTCGACCGGCTTGCAGAGGCCGTCCTCCGCAATCTGGCCGTCCGGGCACTGGCCGGCCGGGAGCGTGAAATAGCCGCCGTTGATCTTGCAGCACACGTCGGCGTTGCAGAGGTCGGGCGGGAGCTGCTGCGAGGTCGGGCACTTCACCGCCGGGACGGTGACGGGGCCATCGGCGGTCTTGCAGCAGACCTCAGCGAGGCACATGTCGAAGCCCACGATGGCCGAGATGGGGCACTGGCTCTCCGAAACGATCTGGAGGCCGGTGGTGGTCTTGCAGCAGACGTCCTTCGGCTTGCAGTAGTCCCCGGGCGCGACTTGGGCCGCAGGGCACTGCGTGGCGGGGAGCTCCGCATAACCCGCGTCGGTCTTGCAGCAGACGGTCGCCTCACACTCCGCGAGCGGCAGGGTCCAGTCCGCCGGGCACGAGGCGTTCGGCGTGACCTGATAGCCGCTCGGCGTCTTGCAGCAGACGTCGAAGGGCTTGCACTGGTCCGCCGGCAGCGGGCGGTCGCACTGATTGGCCGGGGCGAGAGCCGGACCGGAGGTGAGGTCGCAGCAGACGTCAGCGACCGGGCAGCAGCTCGCCTGGATCGACAAGAACTTGTTCGGACCGCAGGACGGCCCGAGCGTGTAGCTCGTCAGCTCGAGGCCCTGAGCCTCGCACTTCTTGAGCATCGCGCCCTTCCAATCCGCTGCCGACAGGCAGCCCTGGTTCGAGGCGATCGCAACGCAAGGACCCTCGCAGAACTTCGGTTCGAGCTCCGCGTCCTGAGGGCACTGGCTCGAGGGGAGGATCTGCGGACCATTGTCGGTCTTGCAGCAGATGGGTTCGTCAGGCTTGCAGGCGGTGGGAGGGAGGGGGCGCTTGCATTGGCCGATCGGCGTCATGGTGGCGACGCCATCGGCCCGACAACACGTCAGGTCGCCGGGACAACACAAGAAGTCGATGCTCTCGTATCCACGGGCGCAAGGCGCTCCGAGCACCCACTTGGTGAGCACGAGCCCCGAAGCGTGGCACTGCTTGACTGCTGCGTCGAGGAGGCGGTCTTCGGACATGCACTGGCCCGAAATGTGCCCCTCCTTGCAGGGCGAGACGATGGTGAGGTCGCCTGTGCCACCACCCGGTTCAAGGGCGGACGCTTCAGCGCCGGGGAGCGCGGTGGCTCCCTCTGACGACTCAGACGCCACTGGCCCTGAACAGGCGCCGATCCAGACCGTGCCAAGCGCGAGGGCGACTTGCCGAAGCAGCCCACCTCGCAGGTTCCAAGTGCTCGAATTCATTCCATCTCCTCCGCGCTGTTGCTATCGCCGGACCGGTAACCCGGTCACCCTCGTCTCGAATATGCAGTCGCTCCAGGCTTGTCCGCCTCGTTTACTGGCGTTCCGACGGGAGTGACTGCTGGCGTGCCTTTCGAGACTGTTGACCCTTTCGTTGAGGTTTTTTTTCTCGCCACCTCGATGCCCGCGGCCGGGAGTCGGTTTGGCTTTCCTCTTGTTCGAGCGAAGTTCGCTGAACTCCGCCGCAAAAGTCACGAATCTCCCTTGCGCCAGCTATCGAGAATCGGTATCAAATAACGGCGAGTTGGACTGGCCAGGAGGGAGGCCCCGATGATCGTCTGCGTTTGCCACGCCGTGAATGACCGCAAGATCAAGGAAGTCATCCAGAACGGCGCCCGGAGCGTGTCGGCGATCGCCCGAAGCTGTCGTGCAGGTACCGACTGCGGCGCCTGCTGTTCGTCCCTTCGGAACATGCTGACCGAGGCCGGCGTGCGTTCGGGTCCTTGTCACAAGGGCGAGCCCCGGCGATAGTGCCGGCATGTCCAAGCAAAGCCCCACCAACACTTCGATCATCGCCATCCTCAACGACGTCTTGGCCGGTGAGCTCGCCGCCATCAACCAGTACTTCCTGCACGCCAAGATGTGCGCGAACTGGGGATTTCAGAGGCTCGCCTCCAAGATCCGCCTCGAGTCCATCGACGAGATGCGACATGCCGAAGCGCTCATCGACCGGATCCTCTTTCTGGAGGGCCTCCCGAACGTGCAGAAGCTCGGCAAGGTGACCATCGGCGAGACGGTGAAAGAGCAATTCGAGGTGGACCGAGCCCTTGAGCTGGAAGCGATTCCACGGCTCAACCAGGGAATCGAAACCTGTCGCCTCGCTGGGGACAATGGTACCCGCCTGCTCCTCGAGACCATCTTGAAGGCGGAAGAGGAGCACCTCGACTGGCTCGACACCCAGATTGAGCTGATCCGGCAGATTGGGCTCGAGAACTACCTCGCCCAGCAGGTCAACGGCGGCTGAACTGCTCAGCCGTAGCTCTCGGGTTCGACGGGAAGGCCATTCAGGGCCAACGAGAGCAGCCGTTTCGTCCGCTCGTCGAGCTCGAGCGTGAGCGCGTACGCGTGGCCGGCTTCCGACATCTTCACCCACGTCTTCGCCAGGATCGGCACGAGCGCCTCATCTGGCCGGTTGGCCGCGAAGGTTGGCCAATGGTGCACGAGGAATACGAGGCACGCGGCGTCCTCGAGCGATTGCGCGTCCGGGTCCACCTTGAAGCGCTTCTTCTGAATCAGCTCGCCGACCCGCTCGACCACGTGCTCGGGCGCGCCCACGCCGCGTAGCGACGTCGAAGCGAGCTCGGCATGCGCCCCCATCTCGGCACGCCGCCACGCCTTGTAGCCCGTGAGACCGTCGGGGTAGCTCGACCGGGGGAGCTTCCACCTGCACAGGTGCTGAGCTTTCACCGCCAGGACGAGTGGTTTCGGCGCGTCGGGCCTGAGGCGCGCGAGCCAGTCGACCATACGTCGCCCATAAAGCAGCTCGGCCGGGAGCGCTTCGGGCGAACCGTCATTCGTGACGACGGCCTCCCGCTCCGGGTCTTCCGCGCTCAGGGCTTCGAACGCGGCCATCGCGTCATCGAACCAAGGGGTACTGCTCATTCGGGGGGTATCCGACTCGCCGTGGTCATCGTTAGCGCCGACGCAGCACCCATCCTAGATGCCCACGACAGCTTAAACGACGAAGCCCCCGACCAAGGCCGGAGGCTTCGCTGCTCGCGCCGGGCGCCTCAGGGCGCGCCGGACTCTCGACTAGCCGCGCTCGATCTTCTCGACCGCGAGCTCGAGCTCTTCGACGGTGACGTCAGCGCCCTTGCCGTCGAGCGTGAAGCCCTTCCACTTGGCCGGCCACGCTTCGAAGAAGTTGTAGCGCATGACTTCCGAGCCGTCGTCACCGCAGAGGATGATCGAGCCGGCCTTGCGCTCGACCGTGCCCTCGATGACCTTCTTGCGCCAGTCCCAGAGCTCGGTGTTGTTGATGTAGCCGCGCTTCAGGGTGATGTTCGAGTACTTGGTGCGGCCCGGGCGCTTGCGGAGGATGATGTCGTCGCCGTCCTGGAACTCGACGATCTCGGTCTCGCTGTCGAGACCCTCCACGTTCTTGAATGCACCCTGGGTCACGCCTTCGATCTCAACCTTGAAGTTGAAGGCGCCAATGTGGTCGAAAGGACGACGATTCGGCATGATTGAAGCTCCTCGGGAACGCCCGCGTTGTCGGACCGGTTCGCAACGCAGCGAGCGCGGCCACTGGGTCAGATGACGCCGCCGGACAGAGCATCTTCCGTGCCAGCGGGCGCAAGGGCTGAATCCGACAAAACGGACATCGCCGTACTTGGCTGTCGGCGGGCAGTTGTCGGCGGGCAGTTGTCGGCGGGCAGCGGTCAGCGGTCAGCGGTCAGCGGTCAGCGGTCAGCGGTCAGCGGGCAGCGGTCAGCGGTCAGCGGTCAGCGGTCAGCGGTCAGCCGGGTAGCCACTGCAGCATCCCGGCCTTAAACGACAAAGCCCCCGACCGAAGTCGGAGGCTCTGTACGTGCGCGCCGGAGTACCCCGAAGGAGACCCCCGCTAGTGGCTAGCCGCGCTCGATCTTCTCGACCGCGAGCTCGAGCTCTTCGACGGTGACGTCAGCGCCCTTGCCGTCGAGCGTGAAGCCCTTCCACTTGGCCGGCCACGCTTCGAAGAAGTTGTAGCGCATGACTTCCGAGCCGTCGTCACCGCAGAGGATGATCGAGCCGGCCTTGCGCTCGACCGTGCCCTCGATGACCTTCTTGCGCCAGTCCCAGAGCTCGGTGTTGTTGATGTAGCCGCGCTTCAGCGTGATGTTCGAGTACTTGGTGCGACCCGGACGCTTGCGGAGGATGATGTCGTCACCATCCTGGAACTCGACGATCTCGGTCTCGCTGTCGAGGCCTTCCACGTTCTTGAACGCGCCTTGGGTCACGCCTTCGATCTCAACCTTGAAGTTGAAGGCGCCAATGTGGTCGAACGGACGACGATTCGGCATCTGTGAGACTCCTCGGGATTACCCGCGGTGGTGACTCGTGCACACGAGGGTGGACGAGTTCAGGTTCGGTCAGGGCCCCTCGGGACACATCGGAAGACGGGCTCGTCAGGGTGGCCTCGGGCTGAGCATGATCTGTGCCAAGTGCAAGGCGGTCGAATCGGACATTTCGGACATCTGACGGGGCTTACTTCGGCGCCGTCGCGCCTCGGGCCGCCTCCTCCTGTCGCTGTCGTTCGATGAGGCGGCCGCGTCGAGACCGTTCGATGGCGTCGAGGATGGCGCCGATTCGAGGCGCTTCGACGGCGGTGCGGACGGCGAACTCTTTGTCCCAGGTCTTCTCCGCGCGGTCATAGAGCGACTTGGCGACGGCGTCGTCTTTGATGGCCGCGATGCTACGGACGAGCGCCAGCGCGGCGTCGGGGTGCAGGTCGGCCCGACCGAGCGCCGCCTTCAGGACCTCGGCGTATCGCGTCGCGCCGTCTGGGGTCTCCGCGAATGGGGCCATCAGGCCCACCCAAGCGCCGAGCTCCGGGAGGGTCGCTCGCGGGCTGGCGAGGACGGTCGTGATCCAGGCGTCGAGGCGCTTCATGGCGTCCGGAGTCCCGAGCCGGACGAGCGCGCTGCGACAGCCGCCGCCAAGACCGACGTCATCGAGGAGCCCCTCGCACCAACCGAGCACCTCCGCCTGCTTGAGCCGTCCCGCGAGCGCGAACGCGGCCGATCGCACGGGCGCTTCCGACGCCGCAGCCGCCCACGCCTTCACTCTCGCTTCATCGATGAAGCAGCGGTCGCTCGGGCACGCGTCCAGCGCCGCGATGGCCGCGGCGCGAACGGCCGGGGCCTTCTCGAGCTCCGCGACGGCCGTGAAGAAACCTGCGGCCGTCGGACCTGCGCCCGCGCTCGCGGACTCCACGAGCGCCAGCCGCTCCTTGTTCTCAGCCAAGGCATACCGCTCGTAGATGACCGCGCGGACGGGTTCGCCGGCGTCGAGGTCCGGCGACCTCGCCAGCGCGTGGAGGACCAGCTCGAGGGTTCGGTACGCCGCATGACGCACGGTCACGCGGTCGCTGGTCACCAGCTCGGCAGCGGCGGCGGCGACGTCGAGGACCGGTGTGAGCGTCTCGGGCGACCCCGGGACGAAGGACCCGATCGGCGTTGCGACGACCTGGGTCAGCGCACCCCAGCTCGGGGTCTCCGTGATGTCCGATGGCGACCCACCGTCCTGATCGCGGGCCGTGGCCACCGCCTCGATCGCGGCTTTCACCGACGTGACCAGGGCGGTCGCGCCCGCCTTGGCCATCAGCGCTGCGCGTGCGCCGTCGCCTTTCGGGATGCTCAGCGCTGGGGCCTCGGGGGCGGCCGTGGGGTCGGTCGGCACCTCAGCGCTGGGGACCGCGGCGCCGTCCGTCGGCGTCTCGGGCGCAGGCTGCTCGGGCGCTGGCTTCTCCAGCGCCGGCTGCTCAGGTGCCGACTTCTCGGGCGCCGGCTCGGGAGCCGTGGGTCCCGGGGTGGCCGGTTTCTCCGCGGGAGGCGCTTCACTCGCGGGCGGTGCAGCGGCGGGCGCGGCGGCGGTGGGGCTCGCCGGCGCGGCCGCGGCCGGCTCGCTCGACTTGCAGCCGGGCAACGCGGCCGTGAACAGGCACGCCGATACGGCGGCGGCGAGAATGCGGGACGTTACGCCGAGGTCGGCCCCAGCGTCGTGACGAGAGGGGGTGGTCATCATTTCTCTTCCCAGTCCCAGAAAAAGTCCTTGTTCGTGAGCTCCTGCCCGCGCGAGTCGTCCGGCATGATCATGCCGTC
>JADMJS010000386.1:7797-23503 GCA_018780435.1 Myxococcales bacterium | reverse complement strand
AAGACATACTCCCCGTATTTCGAGGACTTGGAAGGGGCCGGGCGGGGATGCGACGGGTGGCAAATCGAATCACCTATTTTCGGCCGAGCCCGTAGAGAGCGACCTTCCGGGCGCGTGCGTCCACGGTCGCGATGACCGCGGCGGCGACGAGCGAGATCAGGAGGACTGTCGCGCCGAGTAGCGCGGACGGGGTGAGCGCGTCACGCGGCGCCGGACGGCTGACGACGACGGTACCGAGGCTTCGCCCGGCCGACTCGGCGCCATGACAGGGCGCACACGAGGCGTCCGCAGGGACCGGGGCAGCCGCATAGAGGAAGCCCCCTTCGGCCCAGGTGTCGGGGCTCGCTACCGGGAGCGTGAATGGCGGGCTCACGCTCGCCTTCGAAGACGCAGGTGCAACGGCCGGATCACAGCGGTCGACGCCGAGACGCCTCTGCTCGACTTGAAGCCACTCTCGCGCCGCCGGGGCGGTGGCGACACACGCGCGCGCCGCGACGGCGGTCCGTGTCGCGGTCTCGCGGTCTCCGAAGGCCGTGGCGCCGTCCCGCCGAACGACCACGGCGCCCGCCGCGTCGACCGCCGCCACGGCGAGATCGGGCTCACCGGCACGCATGGCCAGAACTACAGCATTGGCCGTGGCGGCGGCGCTAGACTCGGCGTCTCGCGTCAACGTGTCGGCTGCCCCATTCGTCCCGAAGGCGACGATCGCGACGCCGAAGGAGGTGAGCGCCAGCGTCACGGCCACCACGCTCGAGCGGAGCCAGGAATGCGCGGGCGGCAAGTTCAGGTCATAGCCGGGGACCGTCTCTTGAAGATCGCGAGGGGCTTCGGTGGGCTGGGTCTCCGCGGTCGAGGGGGCCCGGCGTGAGGTGCTCCTCGACGGTGCCTGGTGGCCTTCACCGAGGAGCACGGTTCGAGCCCGCGATGGCGCCCGCACTTCGGGAGGGCGGGACTCTGGCGGCGCCGGGCGCTCGGCGCGATCGGAGACGATCATCGTCGGGGCACGTGGGTTGGCGGCACGGGGCCGCGGAACCTCCTCGGGCGGGCGCGGCCGTTCATCGGGCGGAGACACCCTGCGCGCGTCGATCACGGCAGTCTCGGAGTTCTTGGCGGCGCCCGAGCCATCCGGCAGGACAAAGGGCTGCCTGCAAGTCCGACACGTCACGACGCCATCGTTCGCGTCTTCCGGCGCGTAGCGGTTCTTGGCGTTGCAGTGCGGACAGAGATAGGAGCGCGCCACGTTGACCTTCTAGACCCTGCTGTTGACCACGCCCGTTCGATGGCGCCTCGCCGGGGCCGAATGGTCGTTCGGGCCGGAGTCGAGGAGGCGCACGTCGGGCCGAGCGGACCGGTCTCAAGGCGACCGGCGGACGATGGGCTCGAAGCCACTCGACGCGCGGGCACCCGTTCTGGACGTCGTAACGTTACCGGAGATTGACGGTGTCGGCTAGAACGGTGTGTCAGCCCTCAGGGCCACGCGGCTGCGGACGGCGAGGCTCGCCCCGCGGCACGGGGGTGGCCCGGCCGCGCCGTGCCCGGCTCAGGACACGCCTTGAGGCCTACTCCCATTCTTTCAAGGACTTGAGATGGTCAGGGCGGCGTCCATCGGCGAGGGCACCCAAAGCACTTTCTCTCGCACGAGCCTCGGACGAGACTGTGAAGCAGGCGTCGAGGGCCGCGCGCGGCCGCTCCCGCGATGAGGCCCGCACCAGCCCGGGCACGTTCAAGGCGCATGACGACCGAGTGCTGACGCCCGCTGGGCGGCCCTCCAGCGTCACCGGGATGCCAGAAACTGTCATCGCCCAGTCATCGCCCCGGTCATGGCCCCGGTGATCGCCCCCCCTTTCGCCGTGGCCGACGGCAGTGGCGTCGCGTTGTGCGGGGGGCCGTCACCCTGTTGAGTGGAATGGCGCGCTTCTTGCTAGGCGCGCCCACAGCCGTCCAAGAGCGATCGCTCCAGCGGCCGCAGGTCACCGCACATGGAGGAGTCGCCGGCCGATGGATCCTCGGAGATACTCGTCACCCAGCAAGCTGGGGTTCACGCTCATCGAGCTCATGATCGTGGTGGCGATTCTCGCCATCCTCGCGGTCGTGGCGGTTCCCGCCTTCATCAAATACATGCGTCGCGCCAAGACGGCCGAGGCCATCGACCAGCTCGACAAGCTGAACAAAGGGGCCGTTACCTACTACACACGCGGCAAGATCGCCCCCGCCTCTGGCGCGGCCCTAAAGTGCCAGTTCCCCGCGACGCAGGGGCTCACGCCCGACATCACCGCTAAGAAGTGCTGCGCGGGAGCCTCGGACGCGGACGGCGACGACCGGTGCGATATCAACGGGACGCTATGGAACACAGGGACATGGTCCGCGCTCAGCTTCGAGATGCGCGACCAGCACTACTTCGGGTACTCGTTCCAGAGCTCTGGCGAGCTCGCGGCCGCGAAGTTCACCGCGACGGCACACGCCGACCTCGACTGTGACGGCATTCTATCCACATTCGAGCGTTACGGATACGGCGTAGCCGGTGCAACCAATGCAGAGTGCGACGTCAGTCTTTCGTCGGCATATTTCAAAGAGTTGGAGACCGAGTAGCTTTCGACGCCTTGAACCGTCGCTGCGGTCGCGTCTACCGATTCAGCTCCCGACCATCGACGGCGAGCGCCGCTTCTTTCAGTACCTCGGAGAGCGTGGGGTGGGCGTGGCACGTCCGGGCGATGTCTTCAGCGCTCGCACCGAACTCCATTGCGGCGACCGCTTCGCCGATGAGCTCACCGACCTTGGGGCCGATCATGTGTACGCCGAGGACTCGGTCCGTCTCGGCGTGTGCGAGCACCTTGACGAGGCCGTCCGTCTGGCCGAGCGCCTTCGCGCGGGCATTGGCGGCGAAGGGGAAAGAGCCGGCGCGGTAGGGGATGCCTGCCTCTTTGAGCTCTTCTTCCGTCTTGCCGACCCAGGCGATCTCCGGCTCGGTGTAGACGACCCCGGGGATGGTGTCGGGGTTCACGTGGCCGTAGCCCGTGGCGATGATCTCGGCGCAGGCGACGCCTTCGTCTTCGGCCTTGTGCGCGAGCATGGGGCCGGGGATGACGTCGCCGATCGCGTAGACGTTCGGCGCCGACGTACGTAGGTGATCGTCCACCGTGATGCGGCCGCGTCGGTCGAGCGTGATGCCGACCGTCTCGAGGCCGAGGCCTTCGGTGTAGGGTCGACGGCCGACGCTGACGAGCACGCGGTCGGCGTGGATCGGCTCCCGGCCCTCCGCTTCGACGACGCAGTGGTCGCCGTTCCGTCGAGCGCCCGTGACCTTGACCCCGAGCTCGAACTCGAGACCTTGACGGCGGAAGAGCGCGAGCGCGCGTTTGGCGATGTCGGCGTCGACGCCCGGCAGGATACGCGGGAGATATTCGAGGACGGTGACCTTGGCGCCGAGGCGCTTCCAGACGCTGCCGAGCTCGAGCCCGATGACCCCGGCGCCGATGACG
The DNA here is from genome assembly GCA_018780435.1 of Myxococcales bacterium. GTDB lineage: Bacteria > Myxococcota_A > UBA9042 > SXOO01. Next base: position 20,024 of record JADMJS010000386.1, on the reverse strand, counting down.
ACGAGGTGCTTCGGTACTTCGGGGTACGACAGGGCTTCGGTGCTGCCGCCGACGTAGTCCCAGTCCATCTCGATACCTGGGAGCGTCGAGACCTCGCTGCCGGTCGCGATGAGGATGTTCGTGGCGCCGAGGGCCTGCTCCGAGCCGTCCTTGGCCTTGACGATGACCCGGCCTGGACCGTCGATGCGGCCGTGCCCCGAGTACTCGGTGATCTTGTGCTTCTTGAAGAGCCCGCGGACGCCGCCCGTGAGGTCCTTTACGATCTTCGACTTGCGGGCCAGCATCTTGTCGAGGTCGAAGCGGAGCCCTGACGTCTCGATGCCGTGCGCGCTGAAGCCGTGTGACGCCTCGGCGTAGAGGAAGCTCGACTCGAGCAGCGCCTTCGAGGGGATACAGCCGACCCGGAGACAGGTACCGCCGAGCTCGGGCTCCTTCTCGATACACGCGGTGCGCAAGCCGAGCTGGGCGGCGCGAATCGCGGCGATGTACCCGCCGGGGCCGGCGCCGATGACGACGAGGTCGTAGTGGTTCTCTGCGCTCATGTCAGGCCTCGATCAGGATGCGAGCGGGGTCTTCGACGCATTCCTTGACCCGCTTCAGGAAGGTGACGGCTTCGCGGCCGTCGACGATGCGGTGGTCGTAAGTGAGCGCGACGTACATCATCGGGCGGATGACGACCTGGCCGTTCTCCGCGATCGGACGGTCTTGGATCGCGTGCATGCCGAGGATGCCGGACTGGGGCGGGTTGACGATGGGCGTCGAGAGCAGCGAGCCGTAGATGCCGCCGTTCGAGATGGTGAAGGTGCCGCCTTGGAGCTCGTCGAGCGCGATCTTGTTCTCTTGAGCGCGCTTGCCGAAGTCGGCGATCGCCTTCTCGATCTCGGCGAGCCCGAGCGCTTCGGCGTTTCGAATCACGGGCACGACGAGGCCACGGCCGCCGCCCACGGCGACGCCGATGTCGTAGTAGTGTTTGTAGACGACGTCGTCGCCGCGGACCTCGGCGTTCACGACCGGGACGCTGCGTAGCCCTTCGACCACGGCCTTCACGAAGAAGGACATGAAGCCGAGCTTGATGCCGTGGCGGGCCACGAAGGCGTCTTGATAGCGCTTGCGGGCGGCCATGACGGCGCTCATGTCGACCTCATTGAAGGTCGTGAGCAGCGCCGCGTTCTGCTGCGCGGAGACGAGGCGCTCGGCGATGGTGCGCCGCATCCGCGTCATCGGGACCACCTCTTCCGCACGCGGGCCGGCGACGACGGGCGCGGCTGGCGCGGCGCTGGGGGCGGGCGCGGCTGGCGCGGCGGTGGGGGCGGGCGCGGCCGGGCGGGCAGCGGCTTTGACGACGTCCTCTTTCAGGACGCGGCCGGCGGGGCCCGTGCCGGCGACCGTCGCGGGATCGATCCCGGCGTAGGCGGCGGCGCGCGCGGCGGCGGGCATCACGTGACCGGCGGCGGGCGCCTTCGGAGCGGGGGCGGCGACCTTGGCCTCGGGCGCTGCCGTCGCGGTGGCACCCACTTCGAGAAGGGCGACCACGTCGCCGACCTTGGCGACGGCGCCCGTCTCGAGGACACGCTTGACCAGGACCCCAGCGCTGGGCGCGGGCACGTCGAGGTTCGCCTTGTCCGTCTCGATCTCGACCAGAGCCGCGTCGACGGCCACGGCCTGTCCCTCAGCGACGCGCCAATTGCCGACGGTCACTTCGGTGATCGACTCGCCGGGAGAGGGGATACGAACTTCGACGGGCATCGCGAGGTGCTCCTTCTAGCAGCAGGGGGCTCGGCCGCGAGCAGGGGGCTCGGGCGCATGCAATGGACGCTGGCGACGCGGATGCGGGGCCAGCGGGAGGCGGCGGGAGTTTCCAACAAGGTGGGCGGATTCGCAAACCTGATGTGTGTCGAACCGCGCCGGATGCGCTCCTGTGACTCAACCCCGCCAGGACTCGAGGTGGGTCTGCGGGTGGGTGGGGCGCGCGTAGTCGCGCGTCCGGACTCGGTCGAGGCTGGTGGCGCCGGCGCTCACCACCGGCATGTGCTCGAAGGAGATGGGCGCGTAGAAGATGCGGTAATGAAAGAAGTTCTTCTGGACGAGCGCGTCGGCCTTTCGGGGATCGAGGCCGAGCTCGCGCCAGAACTTCGGGTGGATGGGGAGCGGCGGGCGCTCCGTGATGGCGACGTGCGTCGTGCCCGTGTCGAAGCGGAGGACGCGCCCGAAGTCACCGGTCTGGTGGGCGGCGACGCGGCCTGTGACCGTCACGGGGGGCTGGCCGTAGCCGGGGCTCCCCTGGAGGGTCACCGTGGCCGAGGTGCCGTCGGCGAGCGGCCACAGCGCGTCGATGGCGCCGGGATCGTGGAGGGGGACGTAGGTTCGGAGGCCCGTGTCGTCGGCGGCGAGCGCGGCGAGGATGTGGGTGTTGCCGCCGGGGGCGCCGGCGCCCACGATATCGTCGACGTCGACGATGGAGACCGGGCCGAAGCGGCGCTTCTTGGACCGTAGAGACGCGAGGGCTTCCGGGACCGAGAGCATGGTAGGCGGCGGGATGAGGCGCTGGGCCCACGCGAGGTCGGCGAGCTCGTCGGCGACGCGGCTCGCGAGCGCGGCGTCGCCGTCGACCGTCACGTGGACCGCCCACCCGAGCTGATCGGAGTCCGTGTAGGGGTGGACCATGAAGAGGCTCGTGCTCACGACCTTCGGGCGACGCTCCATCTCGGCCATAGCCGCGAAGACCTGTCGCATCGGCGAGAGGAAGCTGATGGTCATGCCGCCGCCGAGGACCATCGGGAGCTTTCGCCACGCGCTGGTGGGGCGGATTTGGCCCCGTAGCGCGCGGATGAGGCGCGTGCCGGCTCTGAAGCCCGTGGGGTAGAGATCCCAGTGGGGGTTCGAGAGGTAGCTGATGAGGATGTCCGCGGGCGCGACCATGCCTTCGGTCAAGTGGGCGTGCAGATCGTAGCTGACGGCGATGCGAGCGCCGGGGCAGGCGGCCCTCACGCGGCTCAGGATGATGCTCTCGGGCGACTGGCCCGACTCGCCCATCGCGAGGCCTTCGACCTGCATCGAGCCGTGAAGAGCGAGGTAGATGCCGTCGAGGGGGCCGGCGTCCGCGAGGCTGGCTTCGAGGCCGGCGACGAGCCACTCGAAACACGCCGCCGTGAGCGGGCCGCTCGGGACGGCGAGGGAGGACGCGAGGGGCACGGCATCGACGTCGCCCGCGAGGTACGCGGCGGCGCGAAAGCCCGTGAGTTCGGCGTGAGGCATGTAGCCGGCGATCTCGCTGCCCCGGGCGCCGGTGGCCGCGTGGAGGTCCGCGCCGGTGAGGTGATGGAGGCGCCGGAAGTCGGACTCGACGGTGGCGACCGGGGAGTAGGCGCACGCCTCGTGAAAGATGCGTCCGTAGCCGATGCGGAGGGGGCGACCGCCGCGGCCGAGGTCGGAGTAGCGCGGGATGTTCACGAGGGCTCCTCGAGGGCGCGTCCGGGAGGGCCAGCCGGGCGTCGCGACGTGTCCGGGGTCATCCACCATGGTCGGCGCGGCGTCAATGGGGGAGACGCCGAAGGGGAGGGCGGTCAGGGCGAGGCCAGCTTACCGGGGGGCTTGCAGTGGATCGGCGCATCAGCGACCTTCGGGCTCGGAGGCGGAGAGACGGGCGTGCAGAAGTTCATCGCGGTCGCGGGCAACATCGGCGCCGGCAAGTCGTCGCTCGTGGAGTTCCTCGAGTCGCGGCACGGCATGCGGGCCATCTACGAGCCTTACGTCGGCAACCCCTACCTCGACGACTTCTACGCCGACATGAAGGGCTACGCCTTTCAGAGCCAGCTCTACTTCTTGACCCACAAGTTTCGGCTGCACCTCGGGCTCGGTCAGGAGGACGGCACCATCGTGCTCGACCGCACCATCTACGAAGACGCCGAGATCTTCGCCCGCAACCTGCATCACACGGGGCTCATCTCGGCGCGGGATTTCGGCCTCTACACTGAGCTCTACGACTCGATGAAGCTCGCGCTGCGTCCGCCGGACCTGCTCATCTACTTGAAGTGCTCGGTCAAGGCCGTGCGACGGCGGATCAAGCAGCGCGGGCGGCCGAGTGAGCAGAACATCCCCATCGCCTACTTGAAGCGCTTGAATCAGCTCTACGAAGAGTGGATCGGTGGGTTCACACTCTGCCCGGTCCTCGTCTGGGACTCCGAACGACAGGACTACCTCACCGACATGGTCGATTGGATGGACTTTCGCCGTCAGCTCGACGAACTCATCGGGGGCTCATGAGCGAGCTCGACAAGGCGGGAGCCGTGCCGCTCGACTCACTGCGCGGGCGCATCGACGCCATCGACGACCAGGTGCTGCAGCTCCTCGAAGCGCGCGCCGAGCTCGTGAACCTCGTCGCGGCCGAGAAGCGCGACGCCGGGCTCCCCATCTGGGATCCGGTCCGCGAGCGGGCCCTCCTCGGGCGGCTGGCGGGCAAGGCGTCGGGGCGCTTCCCGCCCGAGGCCATCGAGGCCGTCTATCGCGAGATCATGAGCGCTTGCCTGGCGTTACAGCAGCCGCACCGGATCGCGTACCTCGGCCCGGAGGGCACCTTCACGCACCTCGCCGCCCGGGAGCTCTTCGGGCTCGCGGGTCAATACGTCGAATGCACGACCATCGACGGGGTCTTCGACGCGGTGCGTCGGGGCGATGTGCTCTACGGGGTCGTCCCCATCGAGAACTCGACTGAAGGCGCCGTCAACACCACGACGGACGCGCTCATCGACGGTGGGGTCCGCATTCGGCAGGAGCGTGTGCTCCGCATCGCGCAGTCGCTCGTGTCGCGTGCGCGGACGCTCGGTGAGATCGATACGGTCGTCTCGCATCCCCAGGGCCTCGCGCAGTGCCGGGGGTGGCTCTCGCGTAACCTCCCGCAAGCGCAGCTCATTCACGCCACGTCGACCGCGCAGGCCGTGCGCGAGGCGGCCGCGAACCCGCGCACCGCCGCCATCGCCGGTCGGCTTGCGGCGGAGCTTCACGGCGTGCCAGTGCTCGCCCCGTCGGTTCAGGACCGCGAGGACAACGCGACGCGCTTCGTGGTCATCGCGCTCGAAGACGCGCGTCCGACGGGCCGCGACAAGACGTCGGTCGCGTTCACGCTGCCGGACGAGAGCGAGCGGGGAGCGTTGCGACGGGCGCTCGAGATCTTCGACGGGCACGAGCTGAACCTCGCGCGTATCGAGTCGAGGCCGAGTCGCGAGCGGGCGTGGCGCTACACCTTCGTGGTCGATGTCGAAGGGCACCGGGAGGACGCCGCCGTGGCGGGCGCGCTCTCGGACCTTGGGCGCATCGCTGACCGCGTGACCGTCATCGGGAGCTATCCGCGCGAGCCTTCTTGAGTCGCCCAGGCGTCGAAGGAGCGGGCTTCTTCCGAGGGGAGGAAGCCGGTGGGTGGGACCTCCTGGTGGTAGCGCCGGAAGGCGGCGGCGAAGTCGGCCGGCGCGAGGTCGAACCACGACGCCGCGGCCGGGCTGCCTTGGAGCAGGCGCTCCGAACGAAGCCGGGCGACGTGGAGGGCGGTCAGGCGGAGATCGTCGGGGCGCAGGTGCGGACGGTCAGCCGTCGCGAACGCGGCTGGATCGGGCGACCTCAACGCGGCCTCAAGCGCCGACTGGAAGGCCGCGGGGTCGCCGGGCGGGAAGGCGCGTGTTGGGGTGAGGGGCCTCGGCGGCGCGAGGCGACGTGCCTCCACCCGCTCGCGGATTCGCACGAGCTCGGCCGTGATGGGAGCGACGTCGGCGTCGGTCACTGTGCCCTCCATCCGTTCAAGGATCACGGCAAGGAGCGCAGGACAGAGCGGCAGGACCCGGTCGAAGAGCGCCCAGACCGGCTCCGGGATGAGGTCGTCGTGGCTGTCGAGGCGCTGAACGCGGCGGCTCGGCAGCCAGGTGGGGTCGCTGTTACGGCCGCCCGAGAGGTGGATCTCGATGACCTGATCGAGGGGCAGCTCGGTGATGAAGCGCCAGGGGTCGAGGCCGACGTTCTCGGCCATCACGTGGACGTTGTGGAGGTCGAGGACGAGCCCGTGGGGGCCGAGGGCCGCAGCGGTGAACGCGGGTTCGTCCTCGAGGTTCGCCGCCGAGAGGACGTGCGCGGCGGTCTCAAGCGCGACGCGCGGGACGACCGTTTGGAGCTGGTCGAGCCGGCGCCTCACGAGCGCCACTGTCTCGGCGTCGTGCGTGAGCGCGAGGGGGATCGCGACGAAGCTCCCTCCGAGCTGCGTCGCCGCCAAGTGGTCGGAATACCAAGTGAAGTGGTAACGCGCGTGGGTCTCGGCGATCGCGCGGAGCCAACGTTCGAAGCGCGCGTCGTCGCCGTGGGCGGCCGTCCCGACGGAGAGCGCGACCCCATGGCCGATGGCCGGGCAGCCGGTCTCGTCGAGGATGCGGCGGAACGCAGCGTCGTAGCCGTTCGGCACCAGACGCCCGTCATGGGCGCGCCAGGTGGTCTCGGGGGCGACTTCGAAGACCTCGCAGTGGTCGCGGAAGACCGGGCCCAGGAGCGCGAGAAAGCTCTGCTCCGGTTGGAGGGTCATCCCGATGCGGGGGCGGGTGCTGGGTGGGGTGAACACGGGTCAGCTCGGGCAGGTGTAGAAGTGCAGGAAACGTTGGCTGCGTTCGGGGCCCAAGCCCATGCCACAAAGGACCATCAGCTCGTTTGGGTCGGGCTCGACGCTTTCGAAGGTGTCCGAGCCGCACGCGTTGGCGTGGCCAACAGAGCGCCTGGGATTGAAGCGTCAGCCTTGGCAGGTATAGAAGTGCAGGAAACGTTGGCTGCGTTCGGGGACGAAGCCCATGCCGCAGTCGACCATCTGCTCGTCCGGATCGGGCTCGACGCCTTCAAAGGTGTCGGAGCCGCACGCGTTGGCCTGGCCCCAAAGAGTGCCTGGGATTCGTTGTTTCACGACGCGTGCGCGGGCCGCGTCGGCGAGCGCTTTGACGATGGACTGGGGGACCGTGCCGCCGAGGCCGGCCGCGAGGATGGCGGCGCCGCGGTCGACGAGGGACAGAGCCGGGGGAGTGCCGGCACCGCCGGCCTTCTGGTAGGTCGTGAGCGTCGCGACGTCCGTCGTCGAGAGGCGGGTTCGGGCAGCCGAGGCGCGGTGGTCTCGGGCCTTCTGGCCGCCCACCGCGTCCTTCAGGAGCCGGTCGAGGGTCGCGAGCTGAGTGTCGATGATCGCGTCCTGCTCGCTGACGTCGCCTCGCTTCTGGCTGACCACCTTGTTCAGCGGGGCGTCGAAGCCTTGCGCCTCGCCTTCCGTCACCAGCCAGAAGAGTGGGTCGCCTTTCAGGGGCTTGCCGATGGCGCCAATGAGGCCGGCGGTGCTGCCGGCGACGACCTCGACCTCCGCGAAGCGGGCCAAGGTGTCCTCCGACCCGTGGTTGAGCCAGGCGCCGAACGCGTTCCCGCGCTCCCACGCGAGGTCGCCCGCGGCCGGCGTCGTGAAGACGAGGAGCGGCTTGCCCGACGCCTTGGACGCCGTGAGTGCGCTCTTCAGCCAGGAGGCGCGTTCGGCGGTGGATGGACAGCCGTCTTTGCGCTCACCAAAGGCCTCGCGGAGCCACGTGGGGCCGAGCAAGAGGCCGAGACCAACGGGGAGGGCAGACGAGAGGAGGGTGCGGCGATTCATTTGAACTCCGAGGCTGAGCGCTCATCATCGAGCGCCCGCCTGAAACGCGCCACCCTTGCGTTGGATCTTCGCGGGGCGGCAGTAGAGCGGACAGGAACCTCGGCCAAAAGAGCAACGGAGACAACACATGGAGTTGGATCAGTGGTCCACTTCGACGAGGATCACGGTGGGCTGGGCGTCTCCAACTTCGGTCCAACCCCGTGTGGCGTTAGTCCGGAACGTTGGCCGAGGTTCCTGTCGGAGGGGCTGGCCTCAGCGACCGCGCCGCACGATGTCCTCGAGCGCGGCGGCTAGCGACTCGTGGGCGAATCGGAAGCCCAGCTCTTCGGTGCGACGTCCGCGGACGCGCTGGCCCCCGATGACGACCTCGGCGCTCTCGCCGAGCGCGAGCTTCAGTGCGAACCCGGGGAGCGGGACGACGGTAGGCCGGTGCAGTGCGGCGCCAAGCGACTTCGTGAACTCCGCGTTCGTCACCGGGTTCGGCGCCGTCGCGTTGACGGGGCCGTGATACCGGTCGTCGGTCAGGAGTGTGAGGAGGAGGTTCACCATGTCGTCCAGGTGAATCCAGCTCATCCACTGTTTGCCGCCGGCGATCGGGCCGCCGAGTCCGGCTTTGAAGGCGGGGAGCATCGGAGCGAGCGCGCCGCCGCCGGGGCCGAGGACGATCCCGATACGGGGTGACGTCACGCGGACCCCGAGGGGGCTGGCCTCGTGGGCTGCGGCTTCCCACGCCTTGCAGAGGTCGGCGAGGAAGCCGGAGCCGGCGGGGCTGGACTCGTCCACCAGGTCATCGCCTCGGTCGCCGTAGTATCCGACGGCGCTGGCGCTGACCAGGACGTGAGGGCGCGCCGTACAGGCGGTCATCGCCGCCACGAGCACCCGGGTGACGTCGACCCGACTGGCGACGAGGCGTTCGCGGCGGGCCTCCGTCCAGCGTGTCAATGCGACGGGTTCGCCCGCGAGGTTGATGACGCCGTCGATCTCGGCCATGACCTCACTCAGACTTGCGCTGCGGCTGGCATCGAGGAGGCGGGGGCCTTCACCGAGGGCGGCGCGTGCGGCAGTCGGGTTACGCACCCAGGCGGACACGCTGTGTCCTTCGGCCTCTAGTCGCTGGGTCAACGCGCGACCGATGAAGCCGGTGGCGCCGGTCACGAGGACATGCATGGCACTTCTCGGGGGCGGTCGCTGCATCTTCAGCGACCGAGACGTCGACAAGATGCCGTAGTTTCCCAGAAGGTACAGAGGCGAGTGGGGAGCGTGGGCTCGGGCTCGGCTGATGGAACGGGTGCTGTCCGGACGCGTCCGGACCGGGGCGACCGTGGGTCTCGGCGACAAGGCAGCGGACACGGGGAGCCCGTGATGGCCCGGATGTTGCCAAGGAGGTCGGGCATGAAGACCTACTCTGCCGTCACGTTCGCCTTCTCCTCCTTCTTTTTCATCACCTCGGGGTTCTTCAAGGGCTCGCTCGGCGCCTGTGAGAACTGCGGGCAGTGAGTTGCGCCTTCACTCGGGGGCTCTGTGCTTCGTAGACGGTAGTGACGCCGTCGCGTCGAGGAGCGCGAGTCCACCGTGCAAGTGCAGCCGTCGGCAGTTGGGCAGATCGCCTGGAGTCGCGGCGCGGGTCCGTCCCCGGGCGTGGCGCCGTCGATGGACGTGGTGTCACCGGGTGGCGATTCCGCGCAGGTCTCGGTGCTCGGTCGGCTCCTCTCTGAGCTCGGTCGGCTTGCGATCGATGAGCCCGATCTCTTCCGGCGTGCGGCGGCTGGGGTCGCGTCAGCGCTCTCGGACGAGGCACGCGACCAGGCGCTGGCTGGGGAGCGAGGCACGTCGGACCTTGTCACCGCCTTCGCGCGGACGGCAGAGGGAGGCGTAATGCCGGACCTCGGGTCCGGTGCCGGTCGGCACGGTCCGCTTGGCGCCTATGCGCGTGAGCAGCAGGCGATGGAACGACAGCGTGCCGAGTCGGCGCTGGAGTCGGCATTGACCCGCGCGCTACCGGCGTGAGGTAGCGGCCATCGCCGCACCTTGGGCCGACGACGTTCGTCCGTCCCGTCAGGAACTGGGTTCGATGAGGGCCATGTCGAGCGACGTCGCGTGGCCACCCGCCCTGATTGCGTCGTAGCGTCGGGCCCCCTCGACCCGGAAGCCAGCGGACTCATAGAGCGCGATGGCGCGCGAATTGTCCTCGAACACGTTCAACTCGACGCGTCTCGTGGCGAGGCTACGGGCGGCGTCGAGGAGCATTCCGAGCAAATGTCGACCGACGCCTCGGCCTTGCCATGCGTGAGCGACTGCCATGCCCAGGATGCGCACCCCGCCCACGCCCGACGGATGCAGCCCACCCATTCCGGCAACCTCGCCACCGATGTCGAGGACGCCGCTGAAGTCGCCCGGACGGGGCTTCAGGTTACGGTCGGCGTAGAAGTCGACTCCGGAGCTCGGACTCTGGAGGGTTCCGAAGAGGACGGTCGGCTCGACCGACAACGACCGAATCGCCTCGGCGTCATGAACCTCGATGGGGCGAAAGCGCCACGGTGGGAGGGGGGGAGGCTGGACCGACTCGCGATTTGGCCACGATGGCGCGGGAGCGGGGGCACGGGGTCGAAAGCCGGGACGAAGGCGTCCAAGGACGAGTCCGTCACGACCACCCCCATAACGGTCGTCCTGTCGAACCTCGACCACGAAGTCGAGCCCCAGAGCAGACGCGATCACGGCGTGATCGGCGGGAACGGCCAGTTCGAGTCGTTCGAGGGCTGTCCACTGGTCAGCAAATCCGGTCACCACTCGCAACAGGTCAACGGTGGGGGCGTCCGGTGACGCCACGAGATCGACGACGGCTGTGTGGCCGTTGCGGGCCCGTCGGCCCGGGGTGAGCCGGATCACCGACCCACCTGACTCATCGATCCAGGCGTGATGCTCAGCGCCGGATGGGGTCTTCGCCCACTGGACGACGTCGAGGTCACGACCGCACCAATCCACGGAGTGAGCCGCGATGGCGTCGAGGTGAGGTTGGTCATGTCGGCAAAGCACTGGGCTCAAGGCGACCTCCTTTCGGTGCGGCAAGGGGAGCGGTCGTGGCTGATCTAACAACGGACGCGCGGTGGCTCAACTCTTCGGCGGCTGTCGCACACCGGCTGCGCTGAGGGGTGATGCTGACAGTTATGGTTCCGCGCCTCGCGTCTGGTACGCCCAGGAGGGGCTGAACACCGCGGCGGAGCTCCGGATGTATTAGATGGTAGCCGGTTTAATGCTGGTCAGTAAATGATATGTTTATTTCGACGTAGACTTCCGCGTCTCCGACCTTGGCGTCGGCTGTTTTGACGGGAGTTGGTCGACTTTGGACTACTTCGCGGGTGGCGGGTGAGCCCGTGCGTTGTGGCGCTGGACCATGTTCCAAGTTCCCGGGGGGAAGCAGACGGTTCGGTCGCCTTCCTTCCACCGATGCCACGCCTCAGCATAGGCGGCGTGAAAGGCTTCGAGTTCTTTGAGCGCAGCCTTCTTCGACTCGGGGTCGGTCGCAAGGATGGGATCGGGGCCAGTGCCCTGCCCGTGGTCCTCTTCTTCGGTGGCTTCGATGTTCGGGTCGGCGTTCCAGCAGCGTGCCCGGCCCCAATAGGTGCGGCCTTGGGCCTTGTTGTCGGCGCGGGCCTTCTCCTCCGCTTCGTGGACCGCGCGCTCTGCTTCGTGGATGAATTGACCTCGTTCTTCGGGACGGACCCATGGGGGCAACTCCAGCGTTAGGGTCGCTTCATTGGGTAGGTCGCCCTGGTACTCTCCGTACGCAGGGCGAAACAGGAAGGCGGGTCGACGGATGGTCTCGCCGGGTCTTCCAATCTGGCGGACCTGTGTGCGGATGCCCGGCCAATCGGCACCGTACTCGACGCAACAGGCCGCAACGGGATTTGCCGCCAAGTAGCCGAGCGCCACCATCACGGCGCGGTGAGTGACGAGGTGCTTGATGTCGATGTTGTTGCGCTCGAAGACGGAGCCTCTCTTTCGGTGCAATTGATTCAGGTTCCTCGCCAAGAGTGCGTTCATCTCTTGAAGCATCGCGGGGAGTTGCCCCATGTGGTCGGTCACCACAAGATGGGCGTGGTCGCTCTGAAACGTCATCGCGATCACGCCGACCTGGTACTTCGACGCAGTGACGGCGACCAGGTAGCGCACGAGGTCATTGACGGCACGGTTCGGCGTCAGACGGAATCGGCGATGGGTGCACCTCATGGTGACCATGAGGACGGCTCCCGGAAGTATGCGGCGTGGCTTCGTCATGAACCTAATCACGCCGCCGCCCTCGCTTCTGTTTCAGACATTCGCCGCGGGGCGCGGCGTGAAGAGACGCCCGATCGCGAGTACGCCCACGTCCAATTCGTCGTCGATGCTCGCGAACTCCGTGCTGGCTGCGGCCACGGAGCGCGTGTTGGCCCGTTCGAGGGGGCCGAGTGGGGCGCCACGATGGCCGCCGGTTTCATGGCGGGTACCTGTGCCGCCGAGGTTCGGGCGCCAGGTCACCCGACTTCGAGCGCCACGACCTCCAGAAGCGGCGTCGTGACGTCGTCGAGCGCGCTCAAGC
>JADMJS010000386.1:0-7697 GCA_018780435.1 Myxococcales bacterium | reverse complement strand
ACTCGTAGTCGCGGAGCGCCAGCGCCTTCAAGAGTGCGTGGACTTCGGCGCGGACTCGGGCCGCGAACGCCCGCTTGTCCTTGTCCAGCTCGATCGGCTTCGGCGCCTGCCGCTCGGGCATCGCCGGGAGATTCGCCGGGAGGGCCCCCTGCCGCATGCCCTCCCACTCGGTGATGAGCGACGAGTCGGTGCGAGCGATGGCGGCACGCAAAAACTCCATCATGTCGAAGAACGCGTCGGTCTTGAGCTCCTCCGGGACGTTCTGGAGCAGAGTCTTGTACACGTCGGACAAATATCGGAGCAGCACACCCTCGATGCGCTCAAGCCCGTATTCACGCACATACTCGTTGAAGCCGAGGAAGCGCTCCACCATGTCACGCGCGATAGACTTCACGCGGACCGGCTCTCCCTCGGCCCAGGGGTGGCTCGCCACGAAGAGGTCGAGGGTCTCGTAGATCGCGTCCGCCATCGGCTTCGGGTAGCTGACGGTCTCGAGCCGCTCGATACGCTCTTCGTAGGGGACCCCGTCGGCCTTCAGTTGCGCAATCAGCTCCGACTTCGCCTTGTCGACCTGCTTGTCGAGGATCCCCCGCGGCGACTCGAGGATCGACTCGACCAGGGTTAGCGCGTCGAGCGCGTAGTTCTCGGACTCAGGGTCGAGCCGATGCAGCGCGAACATCAAGAAGAGCGACAGGGTGTGGTGAAGGGAGAAGTCCGCCTGAAGCTCAGCGCTGACCCGCACGTCCCGACCATGCCGGCCGAGCATGCGCTTCACCCGATCCGGCTCTCGGTGGACGAGGTCGATGACGCCGGCCTTCACGAGACTCTTGAAGATCCGCCGCGCCTCCTTCCGGAGGAGGCTCTTCTTACCCGCGCGTTCGTGCGATCGCTCGATGAGGTCGACGAGATCACGATACCCACCGTGTCTCGACGTGTCGCCGCGCTCCTCGGCGCTCTGTAGCAGCGATAGCAACATGCCGTGGCTGATCTTGAAGACCGACGTAAGCGCCTCGGGCTCACCGCTGATGAGGCTCTCGAAGGTCTTCTGGTCCCACGGCACATAGCCCTTCTCTGGCGGCCCCTGCTTCTTGAACTTCTTGCCGTCCGCCTTCGCTTCGGCCTTCAGGTTCTCGATGACGTGCGCCGGCGCCTGACAGACCACCCACCCCTGGTCATCGTAGCCCTTGCGACCCGCACGCCCCGCGATCTGTTGGAAGTCGCGCACACTCAAGATCCGCGTCTTCTCGCCGTCGTACTTGCAGAGCTTGGTGAAGAGGACACTCCGGATGGGCACGTTCACGCCGACCCCGAGCGTGTCAGTGCCGCTCACGACCTTCAGGAGCCCCTTTTGAGCGAGCTTCTCCACGAGCAGCCGGTACTTCGGGAGCAGGCCCGCGTGGTGCACACCGATTCCATGCCGAACGAAGCGCTGCACGTCCTTGCCATAGGGGCTGTCGAAGCGAAAGTGACCGAGCGCCTCGCCGATGGCCGCGCGGCCCTCTTTGTCGGTGATGGGGATGGACGTCAGCGATTGCGCCTCTTCGGCGGCCTCTCGCTGCGAAAAGTTCACAATGTAGATGGGCGCCTTGTTCTGATTCAGCAGCCCCTGCACGGTCTCCTGCAGCGCCGAGATCCGGTAGTCGAACTCAAGCGGGACCGGCCTCTGCGACGAGGCGACGACCGCGACCGCTCGACCGGTGAAGACGTCGAGGTCCTTCTCGATGTGCGTCGTGTCGCCGAGTGTCGCCGACATGAGCAAAAAGGTCGTCTGAGACAGCGTCAGGAGCGGGATCTGCCACGCGATCCCGCGGTCTCGATCCCCATAATAGTGGAACTCGTCCATCACGACGTGCTTGACGTCGAGGTCCCGACCCTCGCGCAGCGCCATCGACGACAGAATCTCGGCCGTGCAGCACAGGATCTTGGCGTCGCGATTTACGGTCGCGTCGCCCGTCATCATCCCGACCTGCTCGGCTCCAAAGTCCTTACACAGCGCGAAGAACTTCTCGCTCACGAGGGCCTTGATCGGCGACGTGTAGACGGACCGCTCGTTCCGCGCGAGCGCATGGAGGTGCATCGCCGTCGCGACGAGCGACTTGCCCGACCCCGTCGGCGTCTTCAGCAGGACGTGCCGTCCCGCGAAGAGCTCCATGATCGCCTGCTCTTGCGCGGGATAAAGCTCAAGCTTGCGGTCCTCCACCCACTCGAGCAGCGCGCTGAAGGCCTCGTCCGGGTCGGTCCCGGCGTAGCCCGGCTCGCCCGCTCCGATGCGCGCTCCGAGGCTGATCTCCTTACCGCGTTTCGCCGCCGTCACAGGATGAGGCCCGGCGGGAGCGCGTCACCGACGAAGCGGGCCTCATTCTCGCGCTCAAGCGCGACCGCCTGCCGAACGATGCCGGCGAGCTCGCGATCGCCCATGGCTTCGAGCTGCCGAGCCACTCGGTCCTGCCACTCCGGCGAGACGTCTCGGAGACGGTCGTCCGTTCGCCGCGCGATGTGCGCGGCCGCAAACGCGGCGCCGTCCACCTTCTTCCAGGACAGCTTCATCAGACGCTCCAGCCACGCTTCGGCGATCTCCGGATCCACCGTGTTCAAGGCCGCCCCGGTGAACGGCGCCCGCGCGCCGAGTCGTGCCAGCGTCCACATCGTCGTCGTGAGGGCTCGTCCCCCTTCGATCTCTCCCAGCAGCCACTCGCCCCAGTCGGCCTTGGCCCCCGGGTCGATGAGCTCGAGCGATCCGACGAGGCGGAGCATCTCCTCTTGTCCTTTGACCTGGCGCTTCGTCTTCTTGAGCGCAGCGAGGTCGGCATCGGTCGGCCGGAGCCACGCCCTCACAGACGCGAGCAATTGTTTCTGTTGCCCCGCGTCGAGGCCACCGACCACACGCCTCCAGAGCACCCACCACGCGTGCCAGACGGGATCCTCCTGGTGGTAATGGACGTCCTGCCCAAACAACTGCCAGAGTTCCTTGATCCGCCACTCGTCGAGCGGATAGCCGAAGCCCGGTCGCAGGAAGTACCCGGCCAGATTGAGGAAGACCGCCTCGTGGTCGGACGTTCGGCGCCGACGTTTCGTGTGGGGCGCCAAGAGCTCCCAAAGGCCGCGCAACATCGGGAGGGTCCAGTCCTCCTTCGGGAGCCCGACGCAAGCACGCAGAGTCTCTCGCAACTGCCGGATGTCTTTTGGTTTTGTGTCGGCCGCCGGCGTCTTGCCGAAGATCTTCTCGATGGCCTCCGCGGCTCGGGCTTCTTGTGTCGGCGTGAGCGGCTGACGCCCCCGCGCCGGCGCCGTGACGTCGTCTTCAGCGAGGTCGGCCGTGACCCCCGACTGTGCCCGGAGGTCGAACTCCAGCCGCCAGCGTCGGTCGCGGTCGATGGCGACACACGCGACGTCGAGGACACCCACGTCCGTGAGCGTCGCTTCGAGCTGCACCGGGATCTCGGCGCGGCCGCCATCCCCCGGCAACATCAACTGGACGGAAGGGAGCGCGAGGAAGTCGTCGCCGTCGACTCGGACGAGGTCCCCGGGGCCATCGCGGCGCGCCGTGCTCGACGTCGCGAGCAGCCGGAACTCCACGGGCCGTCCAACCCGGAGTTGGAAGGTCCGCGAGCCGAGCCGGAGCGGCTCCAGATCGTCGTGGCCGCGTGGGATCAGGCACACGGCACGCCGTCCGTCATGGGCCTTACCGACCTCGGCGCCCACCTCGACGTAGACGCTTCGTGGCGAACCGCCGCCGATGCGGGTCCCGTAGCCCTCCCGAACGAGACCGTAAGTGGCCGCGCCGCGCGCTACCGCGAGATCGAGCGAGCCGTGCGCCAGCAGCTCGAGTGGGACTCCAGCCTCGCGCAGCGCGTCCTGGAGCCGCGTGGTGAGCGTGGCGCTCTGGAAGACGCCGCCATTTAGTAGCAACGCGTCCGGCAGCGCGAGGCCGCTCCGGTCCACCGCGTCGTCGGACTCGTCGCCGTCACGACCACTCTTCGAGTGGCGACCGAGGAAGGCCATCACGTGCCGGGTCAGCGCCGGATCGCTCTCGTAGGGGAGGCCGAGCTGCGCGAGCCCGGATCGCACGGTCCGCTTGACCGTGTCGCCGAGGTGGCTGTCCGGGAAGAAGCCGCCGACCACGACCGAGAGCACCTCACTGCGCTCGAGATCACAGGCGATCGATCCGCCGATGAGGCGGCTCCCGCGGCCCGGGATTACGACGCGTACGCGCTCGGGCGCGCCGTCGCTCAGCAAGGTCTCTTTCGCGGTGCGGCACGCCTCGACGAGGAGCGCCCAGCGCGCCGGTTCGAGCCGGCCGCCCCCGAGCTTCTCGGCGCCGAGCTTGTCCTCGACGAGCCGCGCGAGGGCCATGTCCATGTTGTCGCCGCCGAGGAGAATATGATCGCCCACGGCGAGCCGCTGAAGCACGGGCGGCGGGGCCACCTCCGTCGATTCGTCACCCTCCGAGGCCTCGAATCCGACGCGAATGAGCGTGAGGTCGGTCGTGCCGCCGCCCACGTCGACGACCAGCACGAGCCGGGTCTTGCGCTCCTGGCGAAGGGCGTCTTCACTGCCCGCGTAGTAGTCGTAGAACGCCGCTTGCGGTTCTTCGACCAACACCAGCTTCGACGCGATCCCAGCGCGGCTCGCGGCTTCGAGGGTCAAGGCGCGTGCCGCGGCGTCGAAGGAGGCCGGCACGGCCATGACCACGTTCTGCTCGGCGAGCGGCGCGTCCGGGTGGGCGGCGTCCCACACGCGGCGGATGTGGTCGAGGATCCGCGCCGACGCGTCGACGGGCGACCGCCGCTCCACGTCCGCTGGCGCGCTGACGGGGAGGATCGCGCTACGCCGGTCGACCGCGGCGTGACACAGCCACGACTTGGCGGACACCACCAGGCGCCCCGGGACCTTGGCCCCGATCTCCCGCGCGTATTGGCCGACGGCGTCGCGCGCGTTCGGGTCGAAGGGCAGGGCGATCCCGGCTCGATCGGTGTCCGTGGGCACGAAGATGGCGGACGGCAGCAGCGGCCGACTCTCCGTGACCGACTGACCCGTGAGCTGGGCGATCGGGAAGGGCTTCACGGCCCGTAGCCCCTGACGCTTCGCTTGCGACAGCTCCGCATAGGCGACCGCGCTGTTGGTGGTGCCGAGATCGATGCCGACCACGAAACGCGCCGCGCGCTCGGAGCCCCCGGTGGCGCCTGCGGTGGTGCTCATGCTTTCTCCCGCACGTCGAACTCGAGCTTCCAACGTCGATGTTCATCGCCGACCGGCTTCAGCTCGACGCATTCGAGCAGGAGCGTGCCGAGCGGCGTGACCGAGCTGAAGAGCCCGACCTCGACCGGGGCCTGCCAACCCACCGAGGACGTCGCCACCTCGCCTTCGAGGGTGGTCTCGATGGGCGGCAGCTCCTCGAGATCATCCGGCTTCCAGCTCGGCAGCTCGACCCCGATCGTGTCCTCCCGCCGGGTCGACGACGAGAAGAAGCGGAAGCGCGCCGAATCGCCGACGGACAAACCGAAGGTGGCGCCTTCGAGGTGGAGCTCGGTCCCCTCTTCCATGCCGAAGGGCGCGATGCAGACCGCCGAGATCGGCGGCTCGTAGCCCGGGACGGCCGGCATCGGCTGCTCGACGCCGATGTAGTAGGACCGCGCGATCCCGCCACGAATTCGGAGCCCACGGCCCGAACGAACGAGCCCGTAGGCGGCCGCGCCCCGAGCGACGGCGACGTCGAGATCGGCTCCGAGCAGCACCTTGAGCGGCTCCCCGCCGGCGCTCTCTAGCCAGCCGTTGAGTACCGCGACGACGCGATCTTCGATCGCCTTCGACTGCAGGACGCCCCCGTTGAAGAGGATAGCGGTCGGCCTCGCGAAGGCCTCACCCGGACGTGCGTTGCGCGTGAGGAAGTGCGCGAGGTGACGCGTGATCCCAGGGTCGGCCGCGTAGGGCAGGCCGACCTGCGCGAGGCCCGCTCGGCGCTGCGCCGGGACGGCGGTCGGAGCGCAGTCAGGGAAGAAGCCGTCGATGACCATCTGGGTCAGTCGCTCTCGCGTGAGCTCCGCCTTGAGCGTCTTCTTGAAGAGCCGCGATCCCCGGCTCGGGACGATGACCGAGTGGCGTTCGAGCCTCGTGTCGGAGAGCAGCGCCTCTTTGGCGACGCGGGCCGACTGCACGAGAACGCGCATCTGCCACGCGTCGAGTTCGCCGCCGTCGCCTTCGACCTCCTTCTTCAGCGCGTAGGCGAGCGCGTAGTCCATGTTGTCGCCGCCGAGGAGGATGTGGTCCCCGACCGCCACGCGGCGCAGCCCAAGCTGATCGCCTTCCGCCGCCACCTCGATGAGCGAAAAGTCGGTCGTGCCGCCACCGACGTCGACGACGAGCACGCGATCACCGACCGACAGCTCCTTCCGCCACGCGTCGCCCTTGCTGTCGAGCCACGCATAGAGCGCCGCTTGCGGCTCTTCGAGGAGCACGAGGTTCTTGAGGCCGGCCGCCTTCGCGGCTTCGGCCGTGAGATCACGCGCCGCCGGGTCGAAGGAGGCGGGGACGGTGAGCACGACCTGCTGTTCGCCAATCGGCGTGTCCGGGTGTTCGCGATCGAACGCCTTCCGGATGTGCATGAGCAGCCGCGCGGCCGTCTCGAGTGGCGAGACCTTTCGGAGCGCCGGATCGTCGGTCTTGCCCCACGGCAGGATAGGACCGCGTCGGTCCACGCCCGGGTGGCACAGCCAGCTCTTGGACGAGCTCACCTGGCGGTCCGGCACTTTGGCGCCGTGGTCTCGGGCGAAGGCGCCGGCGAGCAGCTTGGGCGCCGGATCCCACGGCAGCGCGAGCGCTCCCTCGGCGAACTCGGCGTCGGCTGGAATGTAGAGGAAGGACGGCAGCAGTCGGCGCGACTCGATGACACCGGCGTCGACGACCTGCGGTATCGAGAAGAGCGCGACAGGGACCTTCGTCTCGCCGATCGGGGCGACCGCGACGGCGCAATTCGACGTCCCGAGATCGATCCCGACGACATACTGCGCCATTCGGGTCGCACCCGCCGAAGCGTCCGTCGTGCTCACAGCTCCACCTCGGCCGGCGCGAGGACCGACGGGTCCGCGTTCTGGGAGAGGCTCGGCAGGCGTGCGTCACTCGCGCGCCAACCGTGGTGGCTGAGAGTGCCGCGGAACGGCGGTTCGCCCGTGACATTGCCGGTCAGGCGAATTCGGCGTGCGTCGAAGCCCGGCTGCACCACCGCGGCAGCGCCTTCGTCACCAGGCCAGATGGCCTCGATCGTGAACCAACCACCGACCACTTTGCGGGCGCCTTGATGGACGAGGCGAGCGGCGGCGCCGAGATCGGCGTCTGACACGCCGGCCACGTCCTCCTGAATGAAGTCGACGAAGCGGCCTTCACGCTGGAGCGCCGACAGGAGCTGCAATGCCGCGGTCTCGGGCGGTCGTGCGGGTGAGTCCTCCACCTTCGCTTTCGGGGCCGGCGCGTCCCTGGGGGCGGGGAACCCCTTCGAGGCGGGGGCGTTCTCCCGGGGCTCCGTCGCGGGGGCGCCGGTGAGCTGGGCCGCCGCCCGACCCGCGAACACGGCGTCGAAGAGCACCTTGAAGAAGAGGCTGAAGGCGAGGCCGATGCGCGAGAAGAAACCGGGTGATTCGGCGGACAACGCTAGACTCCTGGGCCACGGGTTCCCCTTGGGGGCCCGAAAGCTAGTCCGCGCC
>JADMJS010000226.1 GCA_018780435.1 Myxococcales bacterium | reverse complement strand
CCGTCGTCGGTCTCGGGCTCGTCGTCTTCAAGTCGCATGCGTTGTCCTGTGCTGGCGGAGTGGCGAAAGTCGTCCACGTCGGCGCTTCCGGTCTATCACCCAGAACGCCCTCGGACAACTCGCCGGCCTCAAAACCGCGCTTCGGCGGCGGCTCGAGCGATACGACAAGCCCTGCGAGGTCAGCGGACGAAGACCGACGCCGGCTTACCCCACGAGGCGACGCTCGGCAACGCGGTGCCTCCCCATACGCCTCCGACGCCGCTCTGCGCGGTGCAGCTCGAGTCCTGGACAAACGCACCGAAGCCTTGAGCACCCGTGCCGAGGACCAGCGTGTACTTGTTGTCCGCCGTCACACCGCCGAGCAATGACGGCCCCTTCTTTCCCGCCGCGATCCCGTTGTTCTTCAGCGTCCCGAAGGCGCCTCCGGCGACCGAGGCCTGAACGCCGTGAGAGACGACGTTGCTCGCGTTGATGGTGCCATCGGCGATGGCCTGCCAGCGCCAATCCACCGAGGATGACGTGAAGATGGTTGGACCCGCCGTGAGGTTGACGAGGACGTCGTCACTGGCGAGCGTGAAGCTGCTCACGGTCGTCGCGGACAGGAAGGCGTTGCCGGTGCCGGTCTTGACCGCCGCGGCGTCCCCCAGGCCGGCGACGAGACTGCAGATTGGGAGTTGGCCGTTCATGACGCCGATGCGGATCCAGCCACCGCCGGCGGTCGTCATGTCGCACCAGACCTCGGTCGGCCCGGCCGTGGTCGTGATCCAGTAGAGCCCACTCGGGGACGCGGGAGCCGCAGTCAGGAGGGCCTTGCAGTTCGCCGCGGGGTTGTCCTCAGTGCCGAGCGCGCACGTCAACGTGCCGGCGATGCAGACGCCTTCGTTGCACTTGTCGCCAGCGGTGCACGGATCGCCGTCGTCGCAAGGGGTGCCGAGCTTGTTCGTCACGGTGCAGCCCTGATCAGGTCGGCAGCTCTCAATGGTGCAGTCGTTGTGGTCCTCGTCCGGACACTCGACCTGAGTGGTCACGGTGCAAACCCCACCGTCGCACTGCGTGTTGGTGCACTCGTCGTCGTCGCTGCAGGGATTGCCGGTGGGCTTGTTCTCGAGGACGCATTGGCCTTCGGTGGTGCACCGCACGAGCTCGCACTCACCCGGCTCGAGCCCCTGGCAATCGGCCGGCGTCTCACACTCGCGGTTCGTGTCCTCGGTCGTGATGGGGCCAGAGTCGCTCTCGACGTTCGGGATGTCGAAGCCTTGAACGTCGCCACCGGGGAGCAGGATGTCCTGTCGACGAAGGCCGACATCCTCGACCTGATAGATGTCTTCGGAAGCGGGGCACCCGATGCACAGCAGGCTCACGACGAGCGCGGCGAACTTCTTCATTGACCTCTACTCCTGGACACCGTCTCGAAGACGACTGGGCTGCCCGGGCGTCCCTATGGAGTCGCCCTTCCCGGCGGGGCCTATCCTAGCCGAGATCGCGCGATTCCGCGCGTCGTTCTCACCCGCCTTTCGTGGCCGCTGGGCGTGCGCCTGATCACGTCTGGCGCAACGCCGTCACGAGCGCCGCGATCTCGCCCCGCTCTGGGAAGCGCCCGGCGTCCTGCTTGGAGAAGATGATCCGCCCGTCGACGCGTACCAGGAAGGCGCCGAATCGGCCGATGGCGACCGATGGAACGATGCCGAGCGCGTTTTGGAGTTCGCCTGCGACACGCGCGGCGTGAGGGCCGTGGTTTCAAAGGCGACAGTATTCGATGGCGATGTTCATGAGGGCTCCTCGTTCGCTTCATAGTGCCTTGGACGGGGTCGGTGTCGCCGATTTGATGACACCGCGGGATCCAGTCGGTAGGCTGGAAGGGGACGGCGGCCGGCGCGAACACGAACACCAGTGGCACCGTGGAGCGCGTGCTCGTCGCCCGACCGATACTCGCCGGTGTCGCGCTTGCGGGAGGGGGCGTTCCCCCGCAACCGTCGCACCGTCGCACCTTCGAAGTAGCTGAGTGACCATGCTCGAGATTCCCGAAGTTCCCGTCGAAGCCTCCTTCACTCCCCGCGAGCTGGTCAGCGAGCTCGATCGTTACATCGTCGGGCAACACGACGCCAAGAAGGCTGTCGCCATCGCGCTACGTAACCGATGGCGCCGCCGGCAGGTCCCACCGCCGTTGCGCGACGAGATCATGCCGAAGAACATCATCATGATCGGCGACACGGGCGTCGGCAAAACCGAGATCGCGCGCCGCCTCGCTCGGCTCGCACGGGCGCCTTTCGTGAAGGTGGAAGCGAGCAAGTTCACCGAAGTCGGCTACGTCGGCCGCGACGTCGACTCGATGGTTCGCGACTTGGTCGAGTCGGCCATCGCCATGGTCAAGCAGGAGGAGCGCGAGAATGTCGCGGTTCGCGCTCGCGCGACCGCCGTGGAGCGGGTCGTCGAGCTCCTCGCGCCGGAACCGAAGCGGCAGCGCGGCTTCGAGGTACCCTCACCGTCGTCGGATGGCGACGGGGACAAGAAGCGGGAACGCATACGGCAGCAGGTCGAGAGCGGCGAGCTCGACGCCAAGAAATTGAAGATCGAGGTCACTCAAGCGGCGATGCCCCCGGCTCTACAGGTCCTTGGGGGCCAGGGCATGGAGGACATGGGGCAGCTCCAGGAGATGTTCCAGAACCTCTTCCCCAAGAAGCAGAAGAGCCGGGAAGTGACGGTGAAGGAGGCGCTCGACCTCTTCACCGACGAAGAAGCCGACAAGCTGGTCGACCAGGACCGCGTGCACCGTATCGCCCGTGCTCGCGCCGAGGAGACCGGCATCATCTTCATCGACGAGATCGACAAGGTCGCTGGACGCGAACGCGCGAACGGGCCCGATGTGAGTCGCGAAGGCGTGCAGCGCGACCTGCTGCCCATCGTCGAGGGGTCGACGGTCTCCACGAAGTATGGGCCGGTCAAGACCGACCACGTGCTCTTCATCGCCGCGGGCGCCTTCCATGTCTCCAAGGTCTCCGACCTCATCCCGGAGCTGCAGGGGCGCTTTCCGATCCGGGTCGAGCTGAAGCCGCTGACGCGCGACGATCTCCTCCGAATCCTCACCGAGCCCGAGAACTCACTGCCGCGCCAGTATCAAGCGCTGATGCAGACCGAAGGGCTCACGATGAGCTTCTCGCCGGACTCGCTTGAGGCCATCGCCGAGATCGCGGCCGACCTGAATCGTCGGGCCGAGAACATCGGCGCGCGGCGCCTGCACACGGTCATGGAGAAGCTCCTCGAAGAGATCTCCTTCCGGGCCCCTGAGCTGCCGAAGACCCCCATCGTCATCGACGCTGCTGCCGTGCAACAGAAGCTCGGTGGCGTCCTCGCTGACCAGAACCTCGAACGCTATATCCTGTAGGACGACCGATGAGCTACGACCAAATCGACGACCTCACCGCTGAACCCCGCACTCAAGACGAGCTGGTCGCGGTCGGCCGCGCCACCATGAGCAAGAACTTCCGGCAGGCGCCGGTGGTCTTCGTACGCGGCGAAGGCTGCTACGTGTGGGACAAGAACGGAAAACGATACCTAGACTTTGTTGGTGGTATCGCGGTGAACGGCCTGGGACACAGTCACCCGCGGGTGGTGGACGCCATCACGCGTCAAGTGCGCCAGGTGATGCACGTCTCGAACCTCTACTTCAACGAGCCGCAGATCCTGCTCTCGGAGAAGCTCTCGGAGCGGTTCGGCGATGGGCTGGTCTACCTCTGCAACAGCGGCACCGAAGCGACTGAAGCCTCGCTGAAGCTGGCCCGTCGTTATGCGGCCAAGGTGCTCGGTCAGCCCGAGCGCCACGAGTTCGTCTCGTTCGAATCGAGCTTCCATGGCCGAACGATGGGCGCCCTCGCAGCCACTGGGCAGCCGAAGTATCACGACGGCTTTCACCCGATGGTTCCGGGCTTTCAGTACGCGAAGTACAACGACATCGAGTCCGTGAAGCGCCTCGTCACGGACAAGACCTGCGGCGTGGTTATCGAGCCCATCCAGGCTGAAGGTGGCGTTATCGTGCCGCAGCCCGGTTTCCTCGCCGAGGTCTCCCAGATCGCAAAAGAACGCGGCGCGCTGATGCTCGTCGATGAAGTGCAGGTCGGCATCGGCCGCACCGGCACCTTCTTCGCCTACGAACAGGAGAACGTGAAGCCGGACGTCATCTGGCTCGCGAAGGCCCTCGGCGGCGGCTTCCCCATCGGCGCCATGATCTCGACGGCGGAAGCCGGCCGTGGTTTCGAGCCCGGCGCGCACGGCTCCACGTTCGGCGGAAACGCGGTCGCATGCCGGGCGGCACTCGCAGTCCTCGACGTCATCGAACAGGACGGATTGCTCGACCATGTCCGTCGAAACGGCCCTTGGTTCATTGAGCAGCTCAGCGCACTCAAGAGCCGGAACCCCGTCGTCGCGGGTGCTCGCGGGCGTGGCTTCATCGTTGCCGTCGCGCTCGACAAGCCCGTCGCACAGGACATCGTGACGCGTTGCCTCGACAAGGGCCTGCTCGTGAACAAGCTCAGCGAGACGTCGCTCCGACTCTTGCCGCCGCTAAACACGCAGCGCTCGCACATGAAGGCGGCTCTCGACATCCTGGGCGAGGTGCTCGAAGATATACGCGGGTGAGTA
>JADMJS010000419.1:2778-4646 GCA_018780435.1 Myxococcales bacterium | reverse complement strand
GGAAGGCCTGAACCGAGAAGCTGCGCTTGCCGCAGTTCTTGTCGGTCGGGTCGCAGGTGGTCCCGAGGGTCCAGCGGTAGTTGATCGTGTGCCACTCGGCCGCCGTGGTCGCCTCGACGATGCTGCCATCGAAGTTCGGCTCCTCGTTGATCTCGTAGGTCGCGACGAGCTCGAGCTCCTTCAGAATCTTCGCGAGGTCTTGGCCCGTGAAGAAGATGTCACTGGCGGTCTCGTTCTTCTGAATGAGGTCGATCAGCAGCTCACCCATGAGTTGCTTGATCGCGAGGCCGACCGTGTCGAAGCACGAGTCGGCGATGCACGGGTTCTCCGGGTCCTTGAACGCATAGCCGCAGAGGTCCGAGATGACACTGGTGTCCTTACCGATGTCGCAAACGAGCACGAGGAGCTGAGCCGCGGGGTCGGTGAAGAGCCCGAGCACGACGTTGACCCACTTCTCGACGTTCTCCGGCAGGGCGCTCACGAGGTCGAAGTTGGTCGTGACTTCGTACTGCTTCTTCCAGAGCGGCGGGAGGTCGCTGAGCTGCACCTGGACGGTCTTGGAGCCGACCCAGCTCACCTCTGCCTTCGTGTCGTCGCAGCCGAAGACCATGGCGGGACCGGAGAGGTCCTTGCCGATGCCGACGACGGTGTACTTCTGCGTGCCTTCCTGCTCGAGCCCCGGGAGCGACGTGAACGCCGTGGACTGAGTCAGCCCCTTCGGCGGCGAGCTCAGGTCGGCCGTGGGGAGGCTCTTCGGATCGATGTCCGTGCAGAGCCAGGGCTTGGCTTCCGTCTGCTTGAACAGGTAGGTGGTGACGCCTTGGAAGGAGCGCGTGCCGCCGTACTTGTAGGTGACCGTGAGCGGGATCTGGCCCTTCGGCGTGACCGCGACGTCAAAGAAGAGCGGCGGGATGGTCACGTCGTCGAGCGCCTCGACCTTGACCTCGTACTGCTGAACCTGCTGGGCCGTCTGGGACACCGTGGCTGCCGCGATGCCCTTGTCCACGCCCTCGGGTTGGGTGTAGCTCGTGTTCGAGTTGAGCTTCAGCGAGTTGTTCGGGTTCTTGGTGATGGTCCAGCGTACGCCGACCTCGCCCATGAGCTCCGTGCCGCGCAGCACCTTCACTTCGAGGTCGCGCGTCGTGTTGAACGACATCGACACGGAGCAGCGGGTGTTGCCCTTGCACTGAACGCCGTCGTCGCCCTTGTCGGCCACGAACTCAAGGTGAAGCGGGTCGGTCACCACGACCGTGTCGGTCGGCGGCGGGCCGTCGTCGGGGGTGTCTTTGATGTCTTCGCCCGGGAGGACCACCCCGTCGCTGTCTTCGACGTCGCCGCCCGCGATGGGCAGGCCGGAGCCACCACCGTCGTCGCCACACCCCTGAAACACGAGAGCGGCGAACACCGTCGCCACCGAACACACGCCAAGACGCTTCATTGCGGACCGCCTCCCATTTCTCACCGCTCACCCGCCCGTGAAGGCGACTCGCCGCCGTGCCACCCCGCGGGTGGCGACATCGCGACCTTCTCGCTGCGGCCGTCTCCACGGCGCCGGTTGAGCGCACGCTGAGCCGCAGAATCGCGAAATATACGGGGAAGGGCCGCAAAACCAAGGGATTTCGGCGAGAGCGAGGCGCGAAGGGCACCTCGTCAGGCGAGCGCCCTCCCCGGCCAGTGCAGGCCGACCGCAGGTGTGAAATGAACTTCGCACTGCGAAGCGGCGTTCACGCTTCGGCGACGGGCCTGGAGGGGTCCGGCGCGGGGAGATGTCTGGAATTGCATGGAATTACGTGGGAAATCGGGGCCTCGCCCCCCTGCGAAATTCCGTTTGCATTCCTCTCCGGGGCGACTATAGTCCGCGCCCCATT
>JADMJS010000419.1:0-2678 GCA_018780435.1 Myxococcales bacterium | reverse complement strand
CCTGCGAAATTCCGTTTGCATTCCTCTCCGGGGCGACTATAGTCCGCGCCCCATTGGCCCTTCGGGGAACCGCCCACCCGCCCTTTCGGCGCGTGGGAGCCCCACGAGTGAACTGTGAAACCCGCCTGAAGTCGGCCCGGGGCGTCCCCGGTGGCTGGATTTCGAGGCGTCAGCCGGCGCGTGGCCGGTGAACCATCGGAGGATCTCCACATGCGCAATCTGCGTTGGATCGTCGCTGCTAGCGCGCTCTCGTTCTCGCTCACCACTGGCTGCAAGAAGGAGACGCCCCCCGCGGCGGCCCCTGCCCCGGCTGCAAAGCCCGAGGAGAAGAAGCCTGAGGAGAAGCCCGCCGAGGCCAAGCCCGAGGAGAAGGCCCCCGAGGCCAAGCCGGCCGAACCGGCCCCGACCGAGGCGAAGCCCGCCGAGCCCGCTCCGACCGAGCCCGCTCCGACCGAGCCCACCGCGGAAGTGAAGCCTGCCGACGCCGCCGTTGCCGCTGGCGCCCTGGGCGCCGGCATCGCCGAAGTGCCGGCCGACGCGATCGCTGTAGGCGCCATCCCGGGCGTCGACGCCCTCTTCGACCTCGTGAAGGGCAAGGCCGAGAAGTTCGGCGTGCCGCTCCCGATGGCCAAGGAGCAGATCCTCGAGACGGTGAAGACCAAGCTCGGTCTGACGGCCATGGATTGGCTCGACACGACCAAGCCGCTCCAGATGGTCGTCTGGAACCCGAAGACCACCGAGGGTCCCGTCCTCCTCATCCCGATCACGGGCAAGGACAAGCTCGTCGCCGCGCTCCCCGCCGACAAGAAGGAGAACGAGCAGGGCAACGAGTTCGCTCTGACCGTCGAAGGCAAGACCGCGTTCCTCAACTTCGTCGAGGGTTACGTCGCGGTCTCGCCGGCGGCCACCGCCTTCGGCTCGTCGAAGGACTTCGTCGCCAAGCTCGGCACCTTCGCGCCCCAGGGCGAAGCCGACTTCCGCGTCGCCACGGGCAACCTCCGCACGATCTTCGCGGACCAGATCGCGGCGTTCAAGGGCCAGGCCGAGTCGTTCAAGGCGATGGCCAAGCAGCAGCTCAACGGCAACCCCGAGCTCGGTATCCCCGCCGCCCTCCCCGGGCTGTCGGGCCTGGACGGCATCGTCGACTGGTACTTCGACCTCGCCATGACCGTGGTCGACGAGACCGACGGCATCGGCATGTCGGCCGACCTCGACGACGCCGGCAACGTCACGCTCCCGCTCACGGTCCGCTACAAGCCGGATGGCAAGATCGCCGCGTTCGCGAAGGCGCTCGAGGGCGCTGACCTCTCGTTCGCCAACGCCGCGCCGGCGAACAGCTACATGGTGTTCGCGGGCGAGATCGACCCGAAGGCCATGACTGGCCTCATGGACTTCTCGACCAACATGCTCGCCACCTTCCTCTCCCTCTCCGAGGAGGAGAAGGCGACGGTGAAGAAGCACATCGAGGACCTGGTCGCGATCTCGGGCAAGAAGAGCTGGTTCAGCCTCTACTCGGATGGCAACTTCCCGCTCGCGATGGCTGGCGCCGCGCACGTCACCGATGGCAAGCGCTACAAGGAGATCTACGACGCCTACACCGGCATGATCTTCACGAAGGCCCTCGCCAAGGTGAAGGAGCTCCTCCCGCCGCAGTTCCAACAGAACCCGATCGACAGCTTCAGCAAGCTCATCGAGCTCGCCAACGGCATCACGAGCAACATGGGCCTGAACATCGCGGCCGTCTCGGCGGACGTCGATGGCATCGCCACGTGGAAGCTCGCGATCTCGGTCGACCTCGCCAAGCTGGCCGCCCTCCCGGGCGCGGACATGGAAGAGATCAAGAAGATCACGGACCTCGTCGGCACGAGCGTCGAGTTCGGCATCGCGTTCGGCACGGACAAGGTCGGCATGGCCTTCGGCCCGAACGGCGTGGCGAACGCGCTCTCCATCGCGAAGGGCACCTTCGCTGGCGGCACGGACACCTCCAAGTGGGCCAAGTCGTCGGCGATGCTGCTCCAGTTCGACTTCGGCAAGGGTCTCGCTGCCTTCAAGCCGCTGCTCGCGGCTGGTGGCAAGACGGACCTCCCCGAGATCGCCGAAGGCACCACTGCTGGCTTCTCGATCGGTGCTGAGACGGGCGCACTGAGCATGTCGCTCTTCGGCAACGCCGATGCGTTCGTCAAGCTCGGCATGGACGTCGCCAAGCGCGACGCCGCCGTGGAAGCCCCGCCCGTCGAGGGCGGCGCCGTCCCGGCTCCCGAGGGTGGCGCTGCCGCTCCCGAGGGCGGTGCGGTCGCTCCGGCTCCGGAAGGCGCGGCCCCGGCCGCTCCGGCCGAGCCGGCCGCTGGTGGCGCGAAGGGCGCTGAAGGCGTCGTCCCGCAGTAATCAGGACGGGGGCCGCGCCGACGGTGCAGGCCCCCTCCGTCCCTCCCCTCCCTCGACTTCATCGACATCGACGTTTCCACTCGACTGAGTGGGTCCCACTGGCGCTCGCAGGGTGACTTTTCTGCGTCTTGACGCCTTTGCGCGAGAATCGTCCAGCCGAGGTCCCGAATTGCGGGATGCCTCGCCCAAACTTTGCCAGTGGGCCTCCTGACCACCATACTCCCGCCCCTCATGCGCGACGTCGCCATCGAAGTCGAAGACATCCACAAGCGCTTCGGCGACAACGCGGTGCT
>JADMJS010000326.1 GCA_018780435.1 Myxococcales bacterium | reverse complement strand
GTCTTCTCGCCCGCGATGTAGACCATCAGGCCGCGGTAGAAACGCTGTTCGATCAAGTGGTTGGCGATCGCGGGCGTCGGCAGGTCGAAGGCGAACGCATCGCCAACGGCGCGCGCGTTCGACACGAGCCGGGGGTACTTCTGGACGAGACGCCCGAGCCCGTCAGCTACGATCCCGGCCAGGGTCACCGCCGGCTCGAGAATGTCGACGTGAATGCGGCCTCGAACCACGGACGCGCTGTGGGCCCAAGTGGGGTAGGGGTCAGGCCAGCGCGAGAGGACGTAGCCGGTCTGAGCGCGTTTGGCACCCGCGATGAGGTCCGGCCCATCGGGCTGGCCGTGCGCGTCCGTGAGCCAGAAGCGCCGATGCCAGAAGAAGGACCCGGAGAGCCCGAAGCCGGACTGCACCTCGTCGAAGATGAACGGGACGCCGTAGGCGTGCGTCAGAGCGCGGATCGCGCTGAAGAATCGAAGGGTTGCGGCGCGATCGCCGCCTTCACACTGGTAGGGCTCGAGCAGGAGCGCGAATACGTCGCCACGCTGAAGATGCGACTCGACCACGCGCAACGCGGCGAGCTCGGCGGCGAGGCGCGTTCGGTCGACCTCGGGATCTTCGCCGGACGCGGGCGCGTCGAGTGCGAAGTCGCGGGCGCCCTTCGGGTCCGACCAAGCGGCCTGCCACCCGGCGGGGAAGGTCGCGTCGACACCAGGGGCGGAGGCAGGGAAGGGCGCCCAGAGGGTCTCGAAGCCGGCGAGCTGGTAGGGGGCGCGCTTCTCTTCGTTCCAGGTGCTGAAGAGCGGGAGCAGCGTGCGGCCGTGAAAGCTGCCTTCGAACGCGACGATGCGCGTGCCCATGGGGGCGCCCAGGCGGCGTCCCGGGCCGCCCATGAGGCCGCCGTAGCGCCGAGCGAGGTGGAGCGCCTTCTCGATGGCCTCCGAGCCGCCGTTCGTCAGGCTCAGGTACTTGAGGCGAGGCGAGCCGAGCGCCACGACGGCTTTGGCGAACTCCGCGGTCGCCGGGGCATCCTGGGGACGCGTGTCTTGGGCCGAGAGCAAGTGCGCGTCGAGACGCCCGTCGTCGAGCGCCGCTTGCACGAGCCCGGGCCGTGCTCCGGCGGGCAAGGTCGCGATCTGGCTGGCCGCGTCGATGATCTGGAGCGCGTCGCGATCGACCGAACGCAGGTAAGGGCCCTGACTACGGCCGAGGTCGAAGACGATGTTCTTCTTCTCGCGGACCGTGAACCCATCCCCGTAGTAGCGCTCGAGCCACGCGCGGGACTCCGGGAGGTCGCCCGAGGCCGGGAGCTGAATGTCGCGGGACGGGAGGCGGAAGAAGGCCTCCGGATCGTGCTCCATGAGCTCGGTGCAGAGGCCGCGAAGCCGCTCTTCGGCGTCCGGGGCCGGCGTGATCACGATCCCGCCGTCGTCGACGGAGAAGCCGTGGCGGGCGGCGAGGGCCTCGATGGCGCCGAGGTCGACCAGCGGGCGGCCGTTGTGGCGTAGCGACGTCACGCGCCAGAAGGGCAGCCGCAACGCCCGCCCGTCCGGCGTCGCCACGAGTTCGAGTTCGAGATGGAAGCGCTCGGCGACCTCTTCGAGCACGGCCGTCGCAAAGACCGCTTCGAAGGTGGCGCTCATAGTGGCGTCTCCGGCGCACCGGTTCTCAGGGCGGCGTCGAGCGCCGCGTTCGGCGTTCGCTGAGTCGAGGGGATCTGCATGACCGCGACCGGGTAGGTCCCGATGCGGAGCGAGCCGGAGCCGCCGGGCGAGAAGTTGCCGCTCATGCCGATGCCGCCGAAGGGGAGGAGGCCCGAGGCGCCATTGGTGCTGCGGTTCCAATTGACGACGCCGGTCGGGACGGCGTCGACGAAGGCCTCGAACGCGTCCTTGGACTCCGTGAAGATCGAGGCGCTGAGGCCGAAGCGGCTGTTCGAAGCGCGTCGGAACGCGTCGGCCGGGTCCGTCGCGAGCTCGAAGGCCACGTTGGGCCCAAAGAGCTCCTCGTGGACGAGCGACTCGTGGCCGGCGACCTCATAGAGGCTCGGCGTCACGAAACAGGCACCGAGGTGCTCGGAGTCCACGAGGACGCGAGCGCCATCGGCTTTGGCGGCGTCGAGCCCGCGCAAAAAGTGGCGTGTGGCGGTTTGGCTGGCCAGGGGGCCGAGGAAGGTGTCGGGGCTGTCCGGGTCGCCGGGGCGAATCGTGCGAAACGCCGTCGTCAGCCGCTCTCGGAGCGCGGGCGCGACGCCGGGTGTGGCGATGACGCGCGACGTGGCGGTGCAGCGCTGCCCGGCGGTGAGGAGCGCGCCGAGCAGGATCTCGCGGACGGCGTGGTCGAGCCGCGCGGGATCCTCGGCGACGTCGTCGAGCACCACGACCGGGTTCTTGCCGCCGAGCTCGAGGGCGAGCTTCTTCTCGGGCATGTCGAAGAGCGCCTGCCGGATTCGGCGGGCGGTGTTGTAACTGCCCGTAAAGATGACGCCGTGGACCGACGGGTGGGTCACGAGCGCTTGCCCGACCGGCCCTCCGCCTTGGACGAGGTTGAACACGCCGGGCGGCAGGCCGGCGGCGTGGAAGAGCGCGGCGTAGCGCTGACCGGTAAGCGGGGTCAGCTCCGAGACCTTCGCGACCACCGTGTTGCCGGCGAGGAGGGCCGGCAAGAGGTGGGTGTTGATGAGGTGGACCGGGAAGTTGAAGGGCCCAATGATCGCGACCACGCCGAGCGGCCGGTGGCGCTGCTCCCCTGGCGCGCCGGACATGGCCCCCGAGAGCTCATGTGGGTAGAGCGCGATGGTGTCCTGGAGCTTCTGGGCGACCGACTTGGCTTCGATGAGCGCTTCGGAGTGGACCTTGCCCATCTCGGCGGTGATGGCGGCGGCGATGGCGGGCGCGTGTTCGGGGACCGCCGCGGCGACGCGTTGAAGCGCCGCCGCACGTTCGGCGACCGTCAGGCGGCGCCATGCGGGCCATGCGTCGTGCGCGGCGTTCACGGCCCGCGCGACGGCGTCGGGGTCGCCGATGGCGTCGCAGACGGTCTCAAGGGTGGCGGGGTTCTCCGACCGGAAGGGGCTCGCCGATGCGCTCGCATCGACGGTGCCTTCGAAGTGGCCGTTCACGTAGTTGCCGAGGAAAGTCGAGGAGTGGGCGGTAGAGGGCTCGCTCATGATCACCAGCATACCACCGGACCCTCAGAAGCCGGGCATTCCGAGTTCGAGGGAAGCTCGGACGCCCACGGAGGCTGCCCCGGCGCCCATGAAGCCGTGATAGACTCCCACGCCCGACGACGGCCCGGCGGTGGAAAGAGCCGGTCAGGAGAGGAGTTACGTTGTGTCATTGAGATCGTCGATGCATCGGTTCTGGACGCTGGTTTTGTTCGCCACGGGCTGCGTCGACTCGTTCTCGGATCCAGACGCAGAGGTCGTCGTCACACGGCCTGACGTATCGACGTTTGACGACGTCGCCGTGACCGACACGTCCTGGTCGGACACGGCGGTAGCCCCGGATGTCTCGTTCGTCGACCTCGGGCCTTTCGAGTGGAACCCGGACGACGAGACGCTTCCGCTCTTCGAGCAAGGTGTCGTGAAGACCCTCGACGTCACGATGTCGGCCGACCAGCTCCAGGGGCTCCTGAGCTGCTGGAAGGATCCGCCAGAGGGCGTGCTCGAGGGGACCGCCAAGTGCTGGTTTGCGTGCACGGCCACGTTCGAGGGCAAGCAGTCCGGCCCCGCGTCGTGTCGTCCGAAGGGGCGGCCTGAGAAGTGGGCGGACCAGAAGAAGCCGCAGTGGATTGTGCGCTTCGATCAGACCGACAAGACCGGTCGTTTCTACGGGCTGCGTCGCTTCAACCTCGAATCCAACACCGAGGTCCTCGCGCCCGTTCGGGACCGTCTCGGGATGTGGTTCATGCGTGAAGTGGGCGTCCCGGCGCCCCGGGTCTCGCTCGTGAAGCTGACCGTCAACGGCGGCGACTATGGGCCCTACCAGCTCATCGAGCCCGTCGACAAAGAGTTCCTTCAGGACCACTTCCCGAACTCGGAAGGGAACCTCTACGATGACGCGGGGGAGCTGACCACCAACGAGACGACGTCGACCTCGGCCCGCCTCGAGCTCTTCTACGAGAAGGTCGAGACCGAACACGGCAAGCTCGATCAGAGCCACACGACCTTCTTCGCCGGCCTCAGCGGACTCGCGGACGTAAACGCCTTCTTACGCTTCATGGCGGCCGAGATCGCGCTCGCCACCACCGACAACTTCACCGATGGCGCTGGCAACACCTACCTCTACGACCAGTCGCCCGGGCCCGGCCTGCTCCCCATCTCGTGGGACCACGACGAGCTCTTCGACATCACGGTGGCAGACCCGAACGAGGCGCTTGGGACCTGCCTCTCGTCCGCGGGTTTCGCGGACGAACCACAACAGCTCTGTGAGCTATTCTGGAGCGACGCCGGCACGCGGGCGGCGCTGACCGACGAGCTTCGGCGGCTTCGCGACGGCCCCATGCAACAGCTCCCGGTCGAGCTGAAGCGCTACTGCGACGAGGCGCGCCCGTACGTGGTCGCCGATCCCTTCGCGGGCGACGAGATCGCGGAGCGCTTCGAGGCGGACTGCGCGCAGATCGGGGACTTCATCGATATGCGTATCGACTTCCTCGAGGACGCGGCCGAGCTGAAGTAGCGCTGGTTAGGGCTCGGTCGAGAATAAGTGGGAGATTTGACCGCGTCGCGCCCCGCCCGGCCCCTTCCAAGTCCGAAGACATACTCCCCGTATTTCGAGGCAGACGTTTCCTACTTGGAACGAGCCGGGCGGGGATGCGGCGCGCGGCAAACCGAACTACGTATTTACGACCGAAGCTCAGGGCTCGGTCGAAAATAAGTGGGAGGGTTGACCGCGCCGCGCCCCGCCCGGCCCCTTCCAAGTCCGAAGACATACTCCCCGTATTTCGAGGACTTGGAAGGGGCCGGGCGGGGATGCGACGCGAGGCAAATCGAATCACTTATTTTCGACCGTGCCCTTATCCCAGGGCGAGGCCGCAGTCGGCGCATTCGCCGTCGACCGGCTCGCCGACGTAGCTGCACGCTGGACACACGGGGAGCCCTTCGGCCTCCGCGGCGGCGATACGCGCCAAGACCGCCGGGTCGCCAGCCCCTTTGGCGACCGACGAGCGCCAGGTCTCCTCGAAGATTGAGCGCACGCGCGGGATGGCTTCGACCGGCACGAGGACGGCCGCTTTGGGGCCGCACCCACCGGACGCGCAGCACTCTTTGCCGCCGAGTGCGGCCTCGATACCCGCCTCGCGCAATTGCGCCACGAGGCGGCTCGCTTCGATGAGGTCGGCTTCCGCGATGACGGCGAGCCCTTCCGGCACCGCGGTGGCGGGCGCGGGAGGGCCGCAGGACTTCGCTGTGGGGGCGGTGTAGCCCGTGTCCGGAGCGCCGGGAGAGTATGGGTCGGTCGCGATGCGTGCGTTCATGGCCTGACCTTATCGCACCCGCAGGGCCGCTTCCACAGCCGAGATGAGGCGTCAAAGTCCTGGACAGGTAGTGCATCGATGTCACACCGTCCGCCGCACTGGTGCCGTAGTGGAGAGCATCAGGCGACGGAACGAAACTTGCTGTGCCGCAGCGACGAGCCGGCCTTCGAGGACGGTTCGGGTAGGGCTAGACGCCGCGAGGCGGGAGGAACTCGATAATGAAGTCAATCGGATCCATGACCAGGGTGATCGCGCTCTTCGGAGCTCTCTCCCTGACGCTCGCGTGCGAGTCGTCGGGTAGCTCGTCCTCCAACGGGGACTCTACGGACGCTGCAGACGCGACTGATGGGACCGATGGGACCGATGCGAGCGACACCGCCGACGCGACCGATGGCAGTGACGCCACCGATTCGACGGACGTCACGGACGGCAGTGACGTGAGCGACGTCACTGATTCAACGGACGCGACCGATGGTGCGGACGTCACGGACGGAAGTGACGTGAGCGACGCGACCGACGGCAGTGACGTGACCGACGGCAGCGACGTGACCGACGGCAGCGATGGGGCCGAGGGCCTCGACACTCACGACGGCACCGACGCGAGCGATGGCTCGGACGGCTCCGACGGGACGGACGGCGGCGGCACCTTCTGCGGCGGCTTCGCCGGGATCAAGTGTGCTGGTGGGGAGTTCTGCGACTACTCGCTCGACGCCCAGTGCGGCGCCGGCGACATGGGCGGCATCTGTCAGCCCATCCCGCACGCGTGCGACGCCAACTACGTGGCCACCTGCGGCTGCGACGGCGTCATCTACTCCAATCCCTGCGAGGCCAATGCCAAGGGCGTCGCCGTGGCGCCGAAGTGGTTCTGTCCTGCGCCCGAGGGTGAACCGTGCGGCGGCAAGGGCAACCCGCAGTGCGGAGACGGCCTCTTCTGTGACTTCCCGCTCGAACAAATCTGCGGCGCGGCGGACGGGTCCGGCCTCTGTCAGAAGGTCCCCGAGGCTTGCGATCTGAACTTGGATCCTGTGTGCGGCTGCAACGGCGTCACTTACGACAACGCGTGCTTCGCCAACGCGGCTGGCGTGGCCGTCGCGACTCCGGAGTGGTGCAAAGGCGGCACCATCGGCCAGGCGTGCGGGGGCTGGACCGGCAAGAAGTGTGGCGAGGGCGAGTTCTGCAAGTACGACGCGAACCAGCTCTGCGGCGCGGCCGAGACCCCCGGCGTCTGCGAGTCGACCGGCGAGCTCGTTTGCCCCCAAGTCACCGAGCCGGTCTGCGGTTGCGATGGCATGGACTACGACAACGAGTGCCTCGCCAACACGGCGGGCACCTCGGTCTCCTTCTTCGGGACGTGCGACGAAGGCCCGCCGGTCGGCTCGGTCGCGTGTGGTGGTTGGCTCGGCAACACCTGCACGGACAGCGAGTACTGCGCCTATCAGCCCGGCGAATACTGCGGCGCGGCCGATGCCAGCTCCGTCTGCATGCCGAAGCCGGAGGCCTGCGACGACGTGAAGATGCCCGTCTGCGGCTGCGACGGCCAGACCTACGAGAACGAGTGCAAGGCCAACGCGGCGGGCACGGGTCTCGTCGACTACGGCGCCTGCACGATGTAGTCCTCTGTCCATTGGGGCCATGCAGTAGCCATCTGACGTAAAGGCTTTACGCGTGGAGACGAGATCCCTACTCTCCCGCGACCATGCCGCTACTGCCATCCACCGGTGTCCGTCTTCAAAAGTTCCTCGCGTCCGCGGGCATTGCCAGCCGTCGCCAAGCCGAGCTCCTCATCAGCGGGAGCCGCATCGCCGTCAACGGCACCGTCATCACGGAGCTCGGGACGCGCGTCGACCCGGTGACCGACCGTGTTGAGGTCGACGGCGTCCGCGTGCGTCCGCAGGAGCCCGTCTACCTCATCATGAACAAGCCCAAGGGTACGGTCTGCACGGAGCGCGACCCGGACGGACGGCCCCGCGTCATCGACCTGCTGCCGAAGGGGCTCCCGCGCGCCTTCTCGATCGGTCGGCTCGACTGGGACACTGAAGGCCTCTTGCTCTTCACGAACGACGGTGAGCTAGCCAAAGCGCTGCTCGATCCGCAGCGTCACGTCCCGCGTATCTATCGCGTGAAGATCCAGGGGCCGGTCGATCAGCACCTCCTGCGTCGCTTCAACGAAGGGGTCCGCCTGCCCGACGGCTATCGCACGAAGCCGTCGCCCATCGAGGTCGTCAGCCGCACGGACACCAACGCCTGGTACGAAGTCGTCCTGTCGGAAGGAAAGAACCGCCAGATCCACCGCATGGTCGAGGCGTGTGGCCATCGCGTCCTGAAGCTGGTCCGGCTCTCCTACGGCCCGGTCCAGCTCGGCACGCTCCCGCTCGGTCGGTGTCGCATCCTGACCGACGGCGAGGTCGACGCACTCGAGTCGGCCGCCGGCGTTCGTCGCGAGCGCATCGCTCAGAAGATGGTCGCCGCCAAGCGCGAAGCCGAAGATCGGCGAAAGCCGGCAGCGGCATCGAAGTCCGTGTCGCCTACCGCCGCGGCTGCGAGAAAGTCGGCGCCCGGCAAATCGGGTGCCGCCGGCAAGGCTCCGATGGTCAAAGCGACAGCCAGCAAGATCGCCGCCAGCCGCGCCGCACCGTCGGTGGCTGCCAACTCGCCCTGGGCCAAAGCCGCTCCGGCCTCGATTCGGCCGAAAGACGGCTCCGGGTTGCCGCCGCGTCCGGTGCCGCCCAAGAAGTCCGCGGGCGCCGCCTTCATCGAGTCACTCTCCTACGATGACGACGACGATGATGACGATGACGATGACGACTACACGGACGGCACTGGGCGCAGCCATCCCGACCTCGATCGGGAAGAGCGACGACCGCCCAACAAACCCGCGAGCCGTCGGCCCTCGGGCGGTGCGCCGGTCGCGCAGGAGCACGCCAAGGCCGAGCCCGCGCGCAAGCGCTCGTACGGGGACCGAAATCGAGACGCGAGCGACGACGCGCGTCCGAAACCCGCGCGAACGGGACCCAAGAGCAAGTCGAGCAAGGCCCCGGGCTCGGCGCCCGCTCGTGGCGACGATGGCCCGACCGAACGCCGCATTGGGGCACGTGCGCGCTACACCGAAGACAAGGTCAAGCCGGCAGGGCGCGGAAAGCCCACCCCGGATGGGGCAGGGCGCGGCAAGCCTGCCGCTGGTGGGGCAGGGCGCGGCAAGCCCGCTCCGAGCGGGCGTTCGTCGCGTGGTAGTACGCCGTCGCCGAAGTCGCCGGGATCACGCGGCCCTTCGAAGCCGCGCGGGAAGCGCTGAAAAGTCAGAGCCGAATCACAGCTCCAGGCGATGCCAGGAGCTGTGATTCGGTCCGAACGCAGGTCGAGTGAGCTGTAAGCCGGGTTCTGTGACGCCGCCCGGTCGCCCGAGCGGCGACGGCCGTCATTCCTCTGGGACGTACATTGCTGCACGCCTCGTGCGATCACCCGGGGGCTCGGGCGGGCCGCCCTCGAACGCCCCCTGTTCGATCTTGCTCCGGGTGAGGTTTACCGACCACGACGTCACCGCCGCAGCCCGTGGGCTCTTACCCCACGGTTTCACCCTTACGTCGGCAGCATGCGCCACCGCCGCGGTTTCTTTTCTGTGGCACTCTCTCTGAGATCACTCCCGCTGGACGTTATCCAGCACCCTGCCCTATGGAGCCCGGACTTTCCTCCAGGCCTTTCGGCCCAGCGACTGCCCACGGCACTCGCCCTGCGTTCGTGGTAGATGCCACCGCGTTCGGCGGCCACCGCCGTTATGACTCGGCGGCCGTCTCGACCTTGGCATCCCAGTAGAGGATGCGGCTGCAGTTGCGGCAGGTCTCCATGCTCTCGAGCTTCTGGAGGCGCAGAATCTGCTGCGGCGGGACGGAGAAGTTGCAGCCGGAACACGCCTGGTTGCGCACGGGCACGATGGCGAGGCCATCGCGTGCCGACTGGATGCGCTTGTAGCGGCTCACGAGATCGGGCGCGAGCTTGGAGGCGATGGCGTCACGTTCGGTGCTCCGCGCCGTGATGCGGGCGTCGAGCTCGCCAATGCGCGTGGCGTTGCGCGCCTCCTCGGCGTTGACGTCGGCCTCGAGGGCCGAAATCTTCTCCTGCTCGGCGGCGATGGCGAGCTTGAACTCTTCCATCACGTTCAGGAGCTTCAGGATCTCCTCTTCCTTGTTGGTGTTGGCCTTGCGAAGGAGCTCGATCTCCTTCTGCATCGCCATGTATTCCTTGTTCTTCGTGACCGCCTGGAGCTTGCTCTTGGCGCGGTTGACCTTCTCTTGGTCCGCCTTCAGCTCCGAGTCCTTGTCGCGATACCAGCGGCTGGCTTCCGCCAGCTTCTCTCGCTTCTCGTCGAGGCCCTTACCAGCGACCACGAGCAGCTCCTTGAGCCGCTGGATCTTCTTCTGGAGGCCATCGCGCTCGTTCTTGTCATTGCGCGCTGCGCTGTCGATGCCTTGCAGAGCCACGAGGTTTTCGACGATATCGCGCACGTTCATCTCCAAAGGGGCCCGGTCCGCAAACCGGGCGTTCGTGGGGCAGGACCCGCGGGCTGGCTGCTCCACTCGAAATTTTCAGACCCGAACGCCAGGGCGTGAAGGTCACTCCCGGCGTCCGAGTGGGCGGGGGGAGCTGTTGCGGCCGGCCCTGCGTCAGGGCCACCGCTGAGGTTCCGTCGGTGGGCCCACCAGGATTTGAACCTGGGACCAAGCGGTTATGAGCCGCCCGCTCTGACCGCTGAGCTATAGGCCCGTCCGCCCTCGTCCGCCGCCGCGCCATGCGGGGCGCGATGGTAAGGCCTTGGGTCGGTCGCGGGAGCCTAATCCCCGAGCCTTGTGGCGTCAATACGCGGCTGGGCGGCTCGCCACGCCCTCCGTCATCGAGGCCTTGCACGACCGCTCGGCTAAAGGCAGGCTACGACGCTCGATGAGACTCGCTGCCACCGTGCGTAACGTCCGCTACACCTTCGACACGGTCGGCGAGGTGATGGCCAAGGCCAATCCGCCCAAGTCGGGCGACGTACTCGCGGGCATCGCAGCGCGGGACGCCGTCGAGCGGGTCGCTGCGCGCGCCGTCCTCGCCAACCTGACGCTGTCCGACCTTCGCAACAACCCCGCGATCCCGTACGAGATCGACGAGCTCACGCGGATGGTCGAGCACTCGCTGAACGAGTCGGCCTACGCGGCGGTGCGTCACCTCACGGTGGGTCAGTTCCGCGAGTGGTTGCTCTCGCCCGACGTCGACGGAATGCGCATTCGCTCCGTGTCGCCAGGCCTCACGCCCGAGATGGCGGCGGCCGTCTGCAAGCTCATGAGCAACATGGACCTCATGACCGTGTCGGCGAAGTGCCTCGTCGTCGTGCGGGCCAACAACACCTTGGGGCTCCCGGGCCGGCTCTCGTCGCGCGTCCAACCGAATCACCCCACGGACGACGTCGACGGCATCCTCCTCTCGATGCGCGAGGGGCTCTCCTACAGCTGCGGCGACGCGGTCATCGGCGTGAACCCGGCGACCGACACCGCCGAGTCCACGGCCGAGATATTGACGGCCATCGACAAGGTCCTGAAGAAGAACGGCTGCCCCACTCAGCACTGCGTGCTCTCGCACGTCTCGGTGCAGATGCGGGCGCTCGATCTCGGCTGCCCGATGGACCTCATGTTCCAGTCGCTGTCGGGCTCCGAAACAGGCAACAAGGCCTTTGGCATCTCGATCGCCCTCATCGACGAAGCCTGGGACAAGATGAAGCGCCTCGGCACGGCGCGCGGTCCGAACGTCATGTACTTCGAGACCGGGCAGGGCTCGGCGCTCTCGTCGGCCGCGCACCACGGCGCCGACCAGGTCACACTCGAAGCGCGGTGCTACGGCTTCGCGCGGCGCTACGACCCCTTCCTCGTGAACACGGTCGTCGGCTTCATCGGGCCCGAGTATCTCGAAGATGGGCCGCAGATCACGCGCGCTGGGCTCGAAGACCACTTCATGGGCAAGCTGCTCGGTCTGCCGATGGGCTGCGACGCGTGCTTCACCTACCACGCACGCATGAGCCAGGACGAGCTCGAGAACCTGAAGGTCCTGCTCGCCACCGCCGGCTGTACCTACTTGATGTCCTTGCCCGTCGGCGACGACATCATGCTCAACTACCAGAGCACGTCCTACCACGACATCCCATCGGTGAGACGCCTCACGGGGCGCCGGCCCACGCCGGAGTTCGACGCGTGGCTGAGCGAGATGGGCATCATGGACGGCGACAAACCGGGCGAACGTTTCGGCGATCCCCGTGTCATCGCAGAGGCTTAGCAGGACGCCATGAGTCGCACCCGACAGCTCATCGACGCGCTTCGCGACAAGATGGGAGGCGCCGCGCCCCTCCCACCGCCGCCGCCGCTCCCGCGCGTCCCGGAGCCGCCGGCACGCGTCTACCCGCGCCGCGCCGAAGAGAAGTCGGCTTACGCCCGAGAGGCGGCGGCTCACACGACCGCGTTGCTCGGCATCGGCCATGTCGGGACCCGGTACGCGACCGACGTCGTCCTCCAGTTCCAGGCCGAGCTCGCCGTCGCGCACGGGGCGGTCGGGCAGGAGCTCCCCGACGACTGGGCCGGCAAGAACGGTCTCATCAGCCTTCAGTCGCGTGTTCAGAGCCACCGCGAGTTCCTGCTGCGGCCCGATCTCGGCCGCCGTCTGACTGAGGACAGCCTCGCGACGCTGCGCACGACGGCGCGCCGAGGCGTCGACGTCCAGCCGATTGTCGCCGATGGCCTCTCGGCCGTGGCCTGCATGCAGTCCGGCCTCGAGTTACTGGCCGAGTTCACGAAGGCTTGCGAAGCGCGCGGGCTCACGGTCGGCTCGCCGATGTGCGCCAAGTTCGCGCGCGTCTGGCTCGAAGACGAGATCGGCCACGAGGTGCAGGCCAAGGTCGCCGTCATCCTGCTCGGCGAACGGCCGGGCCTTGGCACCGGCGATGGGCTCTCGGCCTACCTCGTCTACGCGCCCACCGTGGGCAAGACCGACGGCGACCGCAACATGATGAGCAACATCCACGCGCGCGGCACCGTGCCGAAGGTGGCCGCCGACCGGCTCGCCGTGCTGTCGAAGGCGATGGTCGACCAGCGCACGTCCGGGGTCTCGCTCGACCTCTCTCATCTCACCGCCGAGCTGGGCGAAGCGGCCGGTCGCCACCCCCGGGCGCCCCAGGAGCGCGTACGCCTCGTGGAGGTCCAGTCGTGATTCTCGAACCCCTCCCGCCCAAGATTCTGTCGGTGCGCCGCATCCCCAACGCGGACCCCGCGCTCCTTCGGGCCTACGGCGCCGACCCGACCCGCCACCGCTCTCTCGGGCTCGTCACAGTCGACCAAGACGACCCGACCTACGTCGCCCTCGACGAAGCCACCAAACACGCGCCCGTCGACGTCGTCTTCGCCCGCTCCTTCTACGCCGGTTCCGCCCACGGTTCGGGCCCCATTTCGGGTGAAATCCTCGGCGTCCTCGCCGCCACCGATCCCGACGAGATCGACGAGGGCCTCGCTGCTCTCATCCGCTGCCTCGAACACGACGCTCGTTTCTACGCCGCCGACGCCACACGCACGACGGCCGTCTTCCCGCACGTCATCACCGCGCTCGGCCACTACCTCTCCGCCCAAGCGGGCCTCTCGCCGGGCCATCCGATGGCCTACTTGGTGGCCCCGCCGATGGAGGCGACGGTCGGTCTCGACGCGGCACTCAAAGCCGCCGACGTCCGCGCGGTCAAGGTGTTCCCGCCCCCGACCGAGACCAACTTTGCCGCCTCATGGCTCACGGGCTCCCTCGAAGCCTGTGAAGCCGCCGCCGTGGCCTTCGCCGAAGCAGTCGTCAAGGTCGCCGCGGAGCCGCACGGTCGCTACCTCTGACGATGAGTCAGGATAAACGTCATCGGCACTGACGAATAACCTGTCTTATCGTCATTTCGACTTGACTCGGGCTCAGCTCGAGGGCGTACCTGGACCCATGAACGCGACGATCCGCCTTCGGCTCTTGCAGACCAACCCGTGGTTCCTCGACGAAGCCCGGTTCGCTGAGGAGGTCGCACGCCATCGTCCCGAACGCTGGGTGCCGCGCCTCGCGGACGAAGACGGTCTCGACGACACTCACAAGGCCAAGCTCGTGGTCGGCCCGCGGCAGGCGGGGAAGTCGTCGTGGCTCTGGAGCCGACTCACGGGGCGCCGTCCCGACGAAGTCTTGTGGCTCAACTGTGAGGAGGAGCGGGTGCGTGCGTGGCTTGGGTCCGCGGGCGAAGTGCTCTCCGATCTCCAGAACGAGTTCCCGACTGTCCGCCTCCTCTTCATCGAAGAAGCCCAACACCTCACCGATGCGGGGCTCGTCATCAAGGGCCTCATCGACGCGCGACGGGGCCTCGACGTCTGGGCCACCGGTTCGTCGAGCTTTCACCTCGAAGCCCGAACCCGCGAGAGCCTCGCTGGACGCGCGACTCGGCGCCGGCTCCTCCCGTTCTCGCTTCGTGAGCTCTTGGCGGCCGAGCCCGTTCGAGTCCCAGCGGCCCGCGCGGCGATCGCCGAGCAGTTTCTGCAGAGGCAGTGGCTCTACGGGAGCTACCCCGCCGTCTGGTTCGCTCGCGACCCGGCGCGTGAGCTCGGCGAGCTCCTCGAGGCCTTCGTGGTTCGGGACGCCTCCGATCGTTTTCGAATTCAGCATACCGACGCCTTTCGGCGCCTCATTCAGCTCGGCGCCGGGCAAGTCGGCGCGCTCGTCAACCTCGCCGAGTGGGCCTCCCTGCTCGGCGTCGCCGCCGGGACCGTCCGCGAGTACGTGGGCCTGCTTGAGGAAGCCTTCATCGTGAAGCGCGTCCCGGCCTTCGCGGGCGGTAAACGCTCCGAGCTCACCCACGCGACGCGGCTCCACTTCTACGACATGGGGATTCGAAACGCCGCGCTGAACGCCTTCGGCGCCGATCTCACGACAAGGCCCGACCGGGGGGCACTCGCGGAAGGCTGGGTCTTCGGCGAGCTCGCGAAGTCCATGGGCTTCGGCTGGAACCTCACCTACTGGAACGCCAAAGGCGGCGCCGAGATGGACTTCGTGCTCGTGAACGGCGAACGGCTCGTCGCGATTGAGGTCAAGGCCGGTGTGCCTCGCCTGACTCGCTCGGCGCGCAGCTTCATCGATGCATACTCACCTGAACGGCTTCTCATCGTCTCCAGCGAGCCCGGCCGCGACCTGCCCGAGCGCCTTGGGACGACGGCCATCGAGGTCGTCCCATTCACCGGGCTCGGTGCCATCGTCGCCGCACACACCGGCGCCCGGGGCGCCGACGCCGGGGTATTTTGAGTCACTCGCAGCGCCCCGACATCAGCCCCGAGCGTGGAGCCGGTCCTTCAGCTTTGGAGTGGTTCAACCGATGGTCCCGACGCCATGAGTCCGGTCGGGCTGGCATTGGAGTTGAGTTGGACGACGGATTGCAGGTCGGGAACGAATCGGCTCAGGGCGTAACCACCGAGGTCAGCCGGCGCCGTCACGCGAACCACCCGCAGCTCCCGTCACCCGGCCGCTTGTTCGGGCGCCTCGTCGCGACGAACGATCCGGCGTTGGCCGACCTCTCGGTTCATGACCGGCTCCACGCACGTAGTCTGCGCACCTTCCTCGTCGGCGGTGTCGTCCTGACGCCGGCGATCATCGTCGCGAACGTACTGGTGGATCTGTGGACGAGTGCCCAAGTCACCGGCGTCCTCTGGCTCTACCTCCTGTGCATGTTGGTGCTCGACGTCCGCGGGCGGGGCCGGATCGCCTCGCGGCGGGTCG
This sequence comes from Myxococcales bacterium, assembly GCA_018780435.1. GTDB lineage: Bacteria > Myxococcota_A > UBA9042 > SXOO01. Next base: position 8,403 of record JADMJS010000326.1, on the reverse strand, counting down.
CGTCGGCGACCTTCGCGGTCGTGTTCGTGTCGGTGGCGGCGGTGGCATTCTCCGAGAATTCGCTCCTCTCACCCACCTACTACTTCAATGCGCTCCCCATTTTGGCTGTCGTGATGTTCCTAGGGGCTCGCGACGCGCGCTATTGGACTGCTTTCGCGATGAGCCTGACTGCCCTGGCACAAGCGGCTACGGCTCTTGAAGCCGGCATTCCACTCGGAGAGCTGATCGGGCACGTCCTGGCGGTGGGCACCTTTCTCGCGGCCGTGCACATACTCTCAGAGCTCCTGATTCGCCCGACCGATTTGGCTATTGATGACCTTCGCGCGGTGACCACTCGCCTGGAGACGACCAACGATGCCCTGCGCAGAGCGTTGAAGGCCCGCTCCGAGTTCCTAGCGGCGATGAGCCATGAGATACGCACGCCCATGAACGGCGTCCTCGGAATGACCGATCTCCTGCTCGGAACCCCCCTCACGGCCGAACAATCCGAGCTTACGCGAACGCTCAAGGGGTCGGGCGAGGCACTCCTTCGCTTACTGAACGACCTTTTGGACACGGCCAAGATCGAGTCGGGGAAGCTCGAGTTCGAACGGGTCGAGTTCTCCCTTGAGGATGTGGCGGGTGAGGCCGTTGAGCTCGCAGCAGGCCCGGCACGCGCGAAGGGACTGTCGCTCTGTCTTCAAGTCGTCCCGGGGATCCCCGTTCGTGTGGTGGGCGACCCCACGCGGACGCGGCAGATCATCATGAATCTCGTCAACAACGCCGTGAAGTTCACGTTGACCGGCCATGTCACCGTTCGAATCGCGACCGGGACGCCTTTGAACGAGGACTCGGTTGCCCCCGATTCCACTTGGCTCGACGTCTCGGTCTCCGATACCGGCATTGGGATTGCTCCCGAGGTCCTACCTCGCTTGTTCCGTCCCTTCGCTCAGGCCGACGCCTCGACGTCTCGGCGCTTCGGAGGCACCGGACTGGGCCTGCACCTGGCTCAGCACATCGCCGTGTCACTCGGCGGCGTCATTCAGGTCGAAAGCACGCCCGACGTGGGGACCGTGTTCACGGTGCGCCTTCCGGTGGTCCTCGTCGACGGAGACGAGGCGCCCCCGCGGGCTTCAGAGAGAGTGGCCGCATTGATCGGGCTTCATGGGGACGAAGCGACCGCCATTGCTTGGGCGCTCAAGAGGGAAGGTTATTCCCTGGTCGGAGAGGCCGGCGAAGACTCAGAATCGACCCCGGATTTGGTGATCATGGAGGGTGCCGGTGCCGCCGGCGTCGAAGCGGCGTCCGAAGCAATCCGTCGCTGGCCTACTGCTCAACGTATCGCCGTCATCTGGCCCGGCGAGCAACACTCCTCCGACGTGTCCTTCAATGTTCTTCGTCGCCCGGTGCGTCCCCGCCAAGTGGCCGCTTGCCTGGTGCCCGTCATCTCGGCCACCCCTCAAGATGACTCCGGCCGCGAAGAAGGACTCGGTCGCATTTTGGTCGTCGAAGACAATGACGTTAATTCATTTCTGATGTCACGAGTTCTTGCGCGACTCGGCTACGATGCGGACATCGTGGGAGATGGAACGGCCGCTCTCGAGGCCATGCGAACGGGGGCCTATGCATTGGTTCTCATGGACGTCCAACTGCCAGGGCGCGACGGCCTTGAGACGACGACAGAGTGGCGCAATGGCGAGACCGGCGGCGCGCACTTGCCCGTCATTGCCCTCACAGCCAACGCATTCGAGGAGGACCGGGCGCGTTGTTTGGCCGCTGGCATGGACGACTTTCTCACGAAGCCGCTGCGTGTCGACGCGCTTCGGGTGGTGCTGCAACGTTGGATGCCGCAACGCCGCCATCGGTGATGTGGCTGCCCCTAGACGTGCGCCGAAGCGGCTAGAACACGTCCCGGCAAACCACAAGAGTCCTACCTACTCGCAGCGCCCCGTGGTCGGCACGCACTGCCGACCGGAGAGGAGGTTCGAGCCACCGGCCGCGACGGCGCCGCAGCGATAGCCCTCGGGGCAGCCAGTGTCGTCGGTACACGCCGCCGCGCAGCCCGCCACGCCGCCGAGACCCTTGATGCAGAGATTGTCGGCGCCGGGGCACTCGGCGTGCCCGTTACAGGTGGCACACAGCGTCGCCGTGTCCGCGTAAGGCGAGAGACGGGCGTTGTCGGAGAGCCCGTGCACGCCGTAGATGACGTCCCAGCTCCGTCCGCTGTTCAGCTCGGCCAGGACCTGATCGTAGCTGCGCGGAATGTGCTCGCTTTTGTTCGTCGCCGTAAAGTTCCCGATGAGGTCTGTCGTGACGCGGGTCATCTCCGACAGCCACGAGAAGTTCACCGTCGTGATGATGTCGAGGTTTGCCACCGTCTTGGCGCGGTTCTTGTACATCGCGTCCGCGTACGACGTATAGGTCTTACAGCCGTTGAACACGAAGAGCTGGTACTTGGCCGGCAGCTCGAGGTCGGCGAAGTCCGCCGCCGCGATGGCGTGGCGCGGGTTGTAGTGCACCACGATGCCGCTGTAGCTCACGTCGTAGCCGGCGTGCCCGTCGTACATCACGATGTCGGCCTTCGCCGCGGACGCTTTGTACAGGGCGATGAGCCCCTCGTAGCCGACGCCCGACTCTTTGTTCATGTCCGGGTGAATGAGCGTGACCTCGACCGAGATCGTGCGGCCGTTGGCATCGAGGGTGCCCTTGAAGGGGCCGCTGTTCGTGCGGAGCGCGTCGAAGTCCGAGACGGGCGCCGTGAGGCCAAGGTCGGACTGTAGGCGGTCGAAGATGTCGCGCGCCGCGACGAGGTCGTAGCGCTCCTCGTTGTAGTCGCCGCCGACGTGGATGGCGACATCGAGGACGCCGTCCTCGAAGAACGCCGTGTAGTTCGGATACGCGTCGGGTTCCGAGGACTTGGCGCTGATCGCGACGTCGAGGGTCTGGAGCTTGTCTGCCGCGACCGTCTCGGCGTTGAAGGCCTTGTAGGTCTTCGCGTAGCTGCCGGACTCGAGCTCGTCCCGAGTCAGGATGGGTACAGCGAGCGGGAAGGTGCTCGCCGCGCTGATCGGCACCTTCTGCATGAGGTCGTTCGGGCCGCCGGCTTCCGCCTCGAAGTCGAAGTCGAAGGTGCCGGGCGCATCGGGGCGCTCGACCATAGCGAGCGTCTCGAAGGTCTGCTGGCGGATGGTCGTGCGGAAGTTGCCGTAGGTGAAGTTCGCGTCGCTGCGGCTCTTTCCGGCGAGGTACTCGTACGCGAAGAAGCTGATGGCCTTGAAACGCAGCTCGACGAGCTCTTGGACGCGCGCGGTGCGGGCCTCACCTTCGAGGAGCAGCTCATCGCCTTCGAGGACGATCGTGTCCCGGGCGAGTAGAGCGTACTCCTTGCCCGTGGTGCTGCGGTAGTCGTCGGCTTTGCCCTCGGGCACGTACTCGAGCGGCGCTTCGTCGATGGTGATGACGTTGGCAGCCTCTGAGCTGCACCCGGCCAGCGCGAGTGAGGCGAGGCCGAGAGCGGGCAGAGACGTGAGGGCGAGTAGGCGGCGCATGATGGGCTCCTGAGTTCGGCGGGGGAGCTTACTCACAAGGCCCTGCCGAGACTAGAGAGTTCGTCATTGAGAACGCCGCGTCCACGCGGCATCATCGTCTCATGCCTGCTAGAAACCTCGCCCCCGAAGACGCCCCAATCGCCCCTTCGCGAGCAGAGTGGGATGCCATGTCGCCGGCGGAGCGGGACCGCGTCGTTGCGGCGCTCCCGTACATCGTTGGGACGGCCGCCAAGAGGCGGGGGGACATCCACGCCCGCGTAGTCGATGACACCGTCGAGGCGCTTCGAAATCGATACGTCCGCGATGGACCGGGGAGCCGGCGTATGTACGTCGGCCGCTCGTTGACGGTGAACTACCCCAACACCCGTGTCTTCGCGCCAGATGTTGTCGTTGTGCTCGACGTGACAGACGACCCTCGCGCGGGCTGGGATGTCGCTCGGGAGGGCCGAGGCGTCGACGTCGCATTCGACGTACTCTGGAGGGCCGAGTCCGTACGAGACTGCCAACAGAACGTCGCGCTCTTCGCCAGCGTCGGCATCCCCGAGTACTTCGTATTCGACATGAATCGGATGGTCATCACAGGACACCGTCTGGAGCCAAGTGCGAGCACCTACAGACCCATCCTCGGGCAGGGCGGGCGTTTCTGGTCCGAGATTCTCGGGCTTCACATCGCGGTTCAAGGAGACCAATTTCGGTTCTTCAGCGGTGTCGCGATGCTCCCGACGAACCGTGAGCTCCAACGCCGCCTTCACGAAGGAATGGTCGCGGCGATGGAACGCGCCGCTGCTGAGTCAGAGCGCGCGAACGCAGAGGCCGAGCGTGCCGAGGCTGCCATGGCCCGCGCACTCGCCGCCGAACAGCGTCTCCAGGAGCTCCTCGGCGGCCAGAAGCCCGACTGACACCGCCCTGACACCCGCGGTTTGACCCGCCCCGCCTTTGGCGGTAGACGGCAAGCCATGTCGAACTCCCTGGAGCTACAAGGGCGTCGTGCCCTCATCACCGGTGGTGGCCACGGCCTGGGTCGCGGTATCGCCTTTACGCTGGCGCGAGCCGGCGCCGCCATCTTCGTCTGTGGCCGCAAGCAAGCGCCGCTCGACGAGACCGTCGCGCTCCTCCGCGCCGAGGGAGCGACCGCTTTCGCCGGCCTCTGCGACGTTGGCGACGAGGGATCGGTCGCGGCGGCGGTCGCGGAAGCCGAGGCACAGCTGGGCGGGATCGACCTGCTGGTCAACAACGCCGGCGTCGCCACCACGGCGCCGCTGCAGAAGACCGACCTCGCAACCTGGGAGTCCACGCTCCGGATCAACGCGACCGGGCCCTTCCTCCTCACACGCGCCTGCGCCCCAGCCATGATCGCGCGCGGCTTCGGCCGTATCGTGAACGTGGCGTCCGTCGCGGGCCTCAGCGGCAGCGCCTATCTCAGCGCGTACTGCGCGTCGAAACACGCGCTCATCGGCTTCACGCGCGCGGCGGCCGCCGAGCTCGGCGATCGCGGCGTCCACGTGAACGCGCTGTGCCCCGGCTACATCGACACCGACATGGCGCGCCAGGGCGTCGACCGGCTGATGGCGACCCGCGGTGTCAGCGAGGACGAGGCGATACGGCGCGTGCTCGCGACCGGCAACCAGAAGCGCATGCTCACGGTCGACGAGGTCTCGGGGTGGGTGCTCCAGCTCACGGGCGCTGCGAGCCGCGGCATGAACGGGCAGATCGTCGTGCTCGACGGCGGCGGCGCGGTATGAGCCTCACGCCGGTGAACCCGCCCGCGCTCGGGACGCCACGCGGCTACAGCAACGGTATGCTCGCGCCGGCCGGCGGGCGGGTCCTCTTCGTCGCGGGACAGATCGGCTGGGACGCGGAGCTACGTTTTGTCTCCACTGAGTTTTTGCCGCAGTTCGAGAGAGCGCTCGAGAACGTCCTGGCCGTCGTCACGGCGGCGGGCGGGCGCGCCGAACACATCGGTCGCCTCACGCTCTACGTCGTCGACAAGACCGAGTACACGGCCGACCTCAGGGCCGTCGGCGGCGCGTATCGCCGCGTGCTCGGCCGCCACTACCCAGCGATGTCTCTCGTGGAGGTGAAGAGCCTCCTCGAGCCGCTCGCGCGCGTCGAGATCGAAGCTACCGCCGTCGTGCCCGGCGGCCACCCCGGAGAACACGATGGCGAGACCCGCTGATCCCTTCCGTCCCGAGACCTTCGACTACGCTCTCGACCCCGCGACCGGCGTCGCGACGCTCACCTTCACGCGCCCGGACCGCCTGAACTCGCTGACTTTCGAGGTCTACGCCGAGCTGCGCGACGCGTTCCGGCGCCTCGACGTCGAGCCCGGCGTGCGCACCATCATCCTCACCGGCCAGGGCCGCGGCTTCTGCTCGGGCGGCGACGTCGAGACCATCATCGGCGAGCTCTTCGCGCGCGACTACCAAGGCCTCCTCGAGTTCACGCGCCTCACGTGCGACCTCATCCACGCCATCGTGCGGTGTCGTCGCCCCGTCATCGCCGCCCTGAACGGGACGGTCGCCGGCGCGGGGGCCGTCATCGCCGCGGCGGCCGACGTCCGGATCGCGTCCGAGACCGCTAAGATCGCCTTCCTCTTCACCCGCGTCGGCCTCTCCGGCGCCGACATGGGCTCCGCATGGCTCTTGCCCCGGCTCATCGGCCACGGACGGGCGACGCAGCTCCTCATGACGGGCGAGTTCACGAGTGCGCAAGAGGCTGAACGTATTGGACTTTATGGTCGCGTCGTTCCACCGGACCAGCTCATGATCGAAGCGCGCGCCTTCGCCGAGAAGCTCGCCCGGGGCCCGCAGTTCGGCCTCGCGATGACCAAGGACCTCCTGAACCGCGAAGCCTCGATGGACTTCGTCAGCGCGCTCGAAGCCGAGGCGCAGGCGCAGGCGGTCTGTATGCAGCATTCGGACTTCCGCGAGGCCTACGAGGCCTTCATGGGCAAGCGGGAGCCGCGTTTCCAATGAGCGGCTACAGCGCGCTTGACCTCGCGCCCATCCGGGCCTTCCTGACGCCGCATCACGACGCGATCGCCGACCGCGCGCTTGCCTTCGCGCGGGACCACCTGCTCCCGATGCCGGCGCCGACCACCGACGCCGAGGGCCGTCTCCAGGCTCGGCGCGTGCTCGACCACCTCGCCGGCTCCGGACTCCTCGCCGCCATCGCGCCCTTCGATCTCCGCGCCTGCTGCCTCATCCGCGAGGCCCTCGCGTGGGCCTCACCGCTCGCCGACGAGGTCTTCGCGCTCCAGGCCCTCGGCGCCATGCCCATCCTGCTCGCGGGCGACGTGGACCAACACGCCCGCTTCGCCGCGGGCCTCGTGGAGGGCACCCACATGGGGGGCTTCGCGATGACGGAGCCCCAAGCCGGCTCGGACGTCGGCGCTCTGACCACCCGCGCGGTCAAAGATGGCGACGGCTACCGCCTCGACGGCTTCAAGACCCTCATCTCGAACGCGGGCATCGCCGACCAATACGTCGTCTTCGCCTCGACCGACCCGGCCGCTGGCGCTAAGGGCCTCTCCTGCTTCGTCGTGCCCGCGGGGACCGACGGCCTCCGCTTCGTGCGCCCCCTCGTCCTCAGCGCGCCGCACCCCCTGGGCGAGCTCGCGTTCGAAGGCTGCTGGGTCCCCGAGTCCGCCCGCCTCGGCCCGGAAGGCGCCGGCTTCCGAACGGGCATGGCGACCCTCGACCGCTTGCGCCCAACCGTCGCCGCCGCCGCCACCGGCATGGCCGCCCGCGCTCTCGACGAGTCGCTGTCGTACGTGAAGTCCCGCTCCCAGTTCGGCCGCCCCATCGCGGAGTTCCAGCTCGTCCAGGACAAGCTGGCCGTCATGGCGACGGAGCTGACCGCCTCCCGCCTCCTCCTCTACCGAGCCGCCTGGGAGCACGACACGGCGACCACCCCCGGCAAGCGCCTCACCCTCGAGTCCGCGATGGCGAAGTCCTACGCCACCGAAGCGGCCCAGCGCATCGTCGACTCGGCAGTACAGCTCCACGGCGGCTCGGGCGTGCTCGCCGACTCGGTCGTCGATCGGCTCTACCGGTCGGTACGGGCGCTTCGCATCTATGAGGGCACCACCGAGGTGCAGCACCTCGTCATTGCTCGGCATTTGCTCGGGTAGGGTGACGGTGACTGCGTCGACGCAGATGAAAGCGCTCCATGAGCTGATCTGTCTCGACGATCCGGGCTGGTCCAGGGTTCAGCAGTGGGCCCTCGAGGCGTCCAATTCAGTGGACGTGCTTCCACCCCAAGACGACCGCGCTCGCGAGCTGGCCATGCTCGATACGCAAGTCACGACTCGTTCAGCGATGGGCGCCATTGTCTAATAGACTGGAGGGATCGTCGTAGACCACGGCTGGATTCGTATTCTCGCCTCGGGTCACCCGCGCCTGCCGCGGTCATTGCCGGCATGGAATGCAGCGCGCTTGTCCTTACGACCAGGGCTGCCGCCGTCCTTCCTGCTCATCGCTGACGACGTCCTTGGCGGTTTTTTCGCCATCGATGGCGGCGGCCTGGGACTTCAGTCCGGCAAGGTCTGCTACCTCGCCCCCGACACTCTCACCTGGGAGAACACGGGGCTGAGCTACTCGGACTTCATCGTCTGGTGCTTCAGCGGCGACCTCGAGAAGTACTACCGAGACCTTCGCTGGCCGGGGTGGCAGGACGAAGTCAGCGCCGTTCCGGGCGACCGGGCGTTGAGTATCTACCCTTTTCTATCCTGCGCTGGACCCCCGATCGCCGACCGAAGCCGACGTCCAGTTCCTGTTGATGAGATCTACGAGCTTTACGTCGACACGCGTTCATGACGTTCCTCCTGCTATGGTTGGAAGTCAACGGGCGGGAGCCGAATTTCGCGCACCACCCC